>JAJECE010000025.1 GCA_022822185.1 Rhodothermales bacterium
GGAGTTGAAACGAATAAAATTTTATAAATCCAGAGCGGACGGGATTATGCGGAAAGAACGCCAGTGCATTGCAAGAGCAATGGCCAATATTGAGACCGATGGGACCATCGATAAGGATGTGGTCATCGCATCCCTGCGAGAAGAATTCAGCGCGGAGAAAGCCGAGGAGGTATTCGCCTTGGCTCTGGGGAATGGGATATTTGATCTGCAGGGCGACAGTTATGTGATCCCGATCCCGTCCATGCGCCGCTGGTTCATAGCCAACTACTTTATCAAGCGGGATCGCCCTAATACACACTCCTAGTCCGAATTTCCAGCCGGATAACCCCTTAGCCCCAACCCTGGGGGATTTTACTCTTGGCCATGTCCATTTCTTCGGTTCTGACCGTAACATAGAGCGATGAGACTCTACCATTCCCGCGCATCCATCTAAAATGCAAACTTTGGTTCCACACACATATGAATGCCCTGTACGGCAGGGATTGACTGGAGTGGATAAAAAAATGGGGCAAAATGTAGATTAGATCTATCTGGATTCCCTATTCAATTCCGACAGGAAATAGAATCAGTTCCTGCAAAAGGATGAGGTGGAGGACACCCGGTTTTCGGTTTTTGGGGCTTCGATAAATATAATGTTGTTTCACTACATTTATCGAAGCCCCAATTAAGATTCGCTGGTGTATTACGTCACGATCAATCATGGAAGGAGGGGATGACATCTCCACGCCTGAAATTCTGCAACGGCTCTGCAAGCATAAGCAGACAGATCCAGAAGAATTATGCAGTTTGTTTCCAGAGCATGGCGGATGGGGAGGTGGTGCTGAGAAGAACTGGATGCCCTTCCAGAACGAAATCCCGTACTTTAGGAAGACGGTAACGATGGGGGACGCTGTCTCCCCAAGAATTTTGTTCATCACAAAACACATCAACTAAAATGCCAAAGCCAAATTTCAAAATGTTAGTTAAGATCCAGCTCGGAGAAGAGTCTGCGATATTTCCTCATGCTGCTATTGTGCCCAGGGATGCAAAGCGGGGGGAGTTGGTATTGGTCAAAAGCAGGGATGCCGCAAAGGAAGATAGCTGGGCTGAATTGACGGCTCCGCTCCTCAATAGCGAAGTTGAGTGGATCTATATGCCATTATCTGCCAAGGAAGTTTGCGAACGGCTGGCGACCCGCCTCCATGAGAACAACCCCAACATCACCGGCGAGGAGTTGATTCAAAGATTGAAGAACTCCGACGAAGCAGAGAACCGTGGCATCCCTTACTCGTGAGGCATTACTGTTTGATCTTAACGGTGTACTCATTGATTCGAAATCATGTCTGCAAGGCATACTGGGCGAAAGATCGACATGTAACATCTGGAAACATTCTGGAAGTTCATCGTGGCCGTTTGGCTGCGGAGACGATTCAGTTGGTTACTCCCAGCCCGATCCCTGTTGTAGAATCGGAAGCCTGCAGGAATGGCTTGATAGTCATGATATCTGGAGCGTGTGCGATTATTTCCAGGGGTTGCATCACTGCTTCAGAGTATTCTTCCTGATCGTTGGGCGATTGCCCCCGCATACATCTGCAATCCGAATGTTTGATCATGTCAATTTACCACTGCCGAGTGTTTTTTTCAGCGGAGATAGCATTGGTTGGGAAACACCAGTGATTCGAACCTATTTTCCTCTGAGTGCATATATCCAGTCAGTTGAAAAGCATCCTCCTGTTCTGGACTGTCTGGACAGATCCGATGAGTAAATCACAGAAAACCCCCATCGCCAAGCCTGCCACGCTGGAACGGGGCGAAGCCCGCTATTTTCATGGACGAGTGAAAATTCTGGATGATTTCAAGGAATTGCTGGGTAGGGCGAAGGCGGGGAATTCCGGTACTTCTATTCTGATCCAGGCGGCCCCTGGTGCGGGCAAGACTGCCCTGCTCCATGAATGTGCACGGCTCGCACGGGCACAGCGATGGCAGACCGCCGAGATTCACCCGGACGAGTTGTTTGATCCGGCAGAGTTGAACAAGTCGTTGCGATTCCCGCTCCCCGCCAAACGTCAGGAAACGAAAATGGGAGGGAACGTAAAGGTTCTACATCAGGAATCCACATCTGAGCATTATCCCCCAACAACGTTGGATATTCTTAAGTCTAGACGGAAGCCGCTACTGCTCTTGCTGGACGAGGCACAGACGGCGGCGGCGGTCATTCCGCAATCCAGCCAAGAACAGTTCACGAGCGCATTGAAGTTTGTTAAGGCAATTCACAATGGCAAAGTGGGTAGGCTCGTGATCCTGATCGCCGCCGGCCTGGGTGCAACCTCGGCGGCCTTTGATTCCTTGGGGATATCAAGATTTGACCCCGAGTGCCGAATCAATCTGGAACCGCTGAGTGAAGGGTCAAGGCAGGCGGTCATTCAGGACTGGCTCCTGGAAGAGGGCGGGGCAAAGGGGGATCCGGCCCCCTGGATTAATGCGATTGTACGTGAGACGCATGGCTGGCCGCAACATATCATGGCATATGTGTGGCCTGCCTTGAAGCAGTTAAAATTGACCGAGGGGGAGTTGACCCCAGAGGGGCTGGAAACGGTGCTGAAAGAGGGGCGGAAGGGGCGGATTAGGTTTTATGAAGCGCGGACTCAAGACTTCCCTAGAGAGCAACTTCACTGCATCGCAAGAG
Source organism: Rhodothermales bacterium (assembly GCA_022822185.1). Classification (GTDB taxonomy): domain Bacteria; phylum Bacteroidota; class Rhodothermia; order Rhodothermales; family Bin80; genus Bin80. Next base: position 2,666 of record JAJECE010000025.1, read on the forward strand.
TGATCGCATGTGCTCCATCCGGTACCAGTGTTGCGAAGATGGATATTATGGCATCTCTCCGAATGGAGTTTAGCGAGGACAAAGCCGGGGAGATATTCACACTGGCACTGCACAAAGGAATACTGGATATGCGGGGCAACCTGTATGTGGTTCCGATCCCGTCTATGCACAACTGGCTGGTGGATAACTTCGCCTGTCATCGGGCCCCCTTATTTCCCCCGCCGCAGTCCCCCGATTTGTCCATCGAACATGCTTCAAAAGAACAGGATCAGGGATTGGAGCGGCAGCCCGATGAAAGGCAGGAATGATTCTACAACAGATATATCCCCGCAGCGTGTCCCCAAAATCCAGTCCTCCCCCTGAGTTATATTTCGTGACCGAAGAATTCCGGTATAAACTCGGGCTATTCGGCGGAAGCGTCTACTAGTCCGTGGATAAAGTCCAGAAAAATCTGAGTAACGCTTTTCGGGTTGGTTTTGGGGGATTAGACCGCTCAAAATAGCCATAGAAGAGAGGTTTTTCGCCCTTTAGAGTCTCAAAAAAGACGAAAAACAGATGACTTAGCCATCTACGACACGCAGTTGTGCTGTCCAATTCTGTGATCATACTTTATCCATGTGCTATGTTATCGCCACTGCCTCGAACCCGGAAAAGTATCGGTAGCGGAGAACAAAGTCCATCCTTTTCCCGCAGAAAAATGAGCAGGAACAATAACGAAACCCACAATCATGATCCTGCGCTTGACAAGCAATGTCAAATTCTAGCCATTCTGGACCGACTTGTTCAGCCCGCCTGTCGCATCGAACCCGACAGAGATTCCATGTAAAAATCGGTCACGAAATCCGAAGAACCCAAGCCATGACACATTGACGAAACGTACTCATTCTAATCCTACCAGACGTAAAAAATCGCTCCAAAAAATGAGCCATACCAGATAGGCAACATCAATCTGAATACATGGGCAAATTCATCTGAATACACAAGTGTAGAATCGGAAGCCTGCAGAAATGGCTTGGTAGTCATAATATCTTGAGCGCGTGCGATTATTTCCAGGGGTTGCATTACTGCTTCAGAGTATTCCTCCGGATCGTTGGGCGATTGCCCCGCATATATCTGCAATCCGAATGCTTCGCCATGTCAATTTACCACTACCGAGTGTTTTTTCAGCGGAGATGGCATTGGTCAGAAAAAACCAGTGATTGGAACCTATTTTCGTCTGAGTGCATATACTGCTCCAGTTGAGGTGCCTCCCCTCCCCTTGTTTTGGACTGTCTGGACAGATCCGATGAGTAAATCACAGAAAACCTCCATTGCCAAGCCTGCCACGCTGGAGCGGGGAGAGGCCCGCTATTTTCATGGGCGAGTGAAAATTCTGGATAATTTCGAGGAGTTGCTGGACAGGGCAAAGAAGGGAGATTCCGGCACCTCTGTTCTGATTCAGGCCGCACCCGGTGCGGGCAAGACTGCATTGCTCCACGAATGTGCACGAATTGCCGGAGGGCGGGGATATGCGGTGGCAGAGGTAGAACCGACTTGGTTTCTGGACCCGAAGACACTACATAAATCGATCCGTTCGTCCTGGAAGAACTGGATCGCGTGGCTTGAGCAAGGGGCGGTAAACATAGACATAGGTGTACTCAAGGCGGAGTTGATCGCAGGACGCGGAGCGAAAACCCCTATTGATGTGATCAAGAAGGGAAAGGGGCCGCTACTCCTTCTACTGGATGAGGCGCAGCGTCTGGTACGCATCACGCACGAACATGAGAGAGAGCGGTTCATGCAGGTGGTGGACATGCTAAAGGTAATCCACGCGGGCGGGGCAGGCAGGCCTGTGATCCTGCTGGCATCAGGACTAGGTGCAACCAGGCAGGCCTTTGCGGATCTGGATATATCAAGATTTGATCCAGGATGTGAGATCAATCTGGAACCGCTGGATGAAGGGTCAAGACGGGCGGTCATTCATGACTGGCTCCTGGAAGAGGGCGAGGCGAAGGGCGATCCGGCCCCCTGGATTAATACGATTGCAGTTGAGACGCATGGCTGGCCGCAGCACATTATGGCGTATGTGTGGCCTGCCTTGAGGCAGTTAAAGTTGACCGGGGGGGAGTTGACTCCAGAGGGGCTGGAAACGGCACTAGAGGAAGGGCGGAAAGGACGGATTGAGTTTTACAAAGCGCGGACTCGGGACTTTCCTAGAGAGCAACTTCACTGCATCGCAAGGGTACTTGCTTTTTCTCCATCCGGTACCAGTGTTGCGAAGATGGATATTATGGCATCCCTCCGCATGGAGTTTAGTGAGGACAAAGCCGAGGAGATATTCACACTGGCACTTTACAAAGGGATACTGGACATGCGGGACAACCTGTATGTGGTTCCGATCCCATCTATGCACGACTGGCTGGTGGATAACTTCGCCCGTTATCGGGCCCCCTTATTTCCCCCGCCGCCGCCCCCCGATTTGTCAATCGAACATGCTCCAAAAGAACATGATCAGCGATTGGAGTGGTAGCCCAATGAAACGCAGTGATGATTCTACAACAGTATATCCCCGCAGCGCAATAGCGTGTCCCCAAAGTCCAGTCCTCCCCCTGAGTTGTATTTCGTGACCGAAGAATTCTGATACACACTCAGGCTATTCGGCAGAAGCGTCTAGGTTACCGCCACTACCGTGAACCCGGAACAGTATCGGCAGCGGGAAACAAAGTCCATCTTCTCCCCGCAGAAAAATGAGCAGGAACAATAACGAAACTCATCATTCTGATCCTGCACTAGACAGGCAAAGTCAAATCCTAAGCCATTCGGGACAGACTTGTTCCGCCCGCCTGTCGCATCGAACTCAACGGAGATTCCATGTAAAAATCGGTTACGGAACCCGAAGAATCCAAGCCATGACACATTCACGGAACATGCTTATTCTACTCCCAAACCAGACGTGAAAAGTCACTCAAAAAATGAGATCTGCCAGACGGGGAAATTCATTTTGAATACCTGGGCAAATTCATCTGAATACACAAGCCGGTACAGTACACTGGCTATAACGGTCAACTACACATCCACATTGATGCGCATCGGAACGACCCCAATCAATGCATCCATGTGGAAAAAGTCAATGGCACCACTGATTGTCCAGATACGCGTTTTGCAGTGTCGATGGGTAAAAATGGGAGTTGCCCGCACCCCAATGGACGAGGATGAAAAGGAAGACCGTATCCATGAACTTCATGCTGAGATCGCTCATGTGTACGATCACAGTGATTCGCAAATTATTCATATCTTTGATACTCGCCGTGAAAAATTGGAATTTTGAATCAAAACTTGCCGGTGTATTACGTCACTACCAATTATGGAAGGCATGAAGATGACCTCTCCACGCATGAAAGTAAGGCCTGAACTTCTGCAATGGGCCTGCAGACGCAGGCAGGCAGATCCAGCAGAACTGCGTAAACGATTCCCAAAGTACGACGATTGGGAAAGCGGTGCGAAGACCCCGACATATAAGCAGTTAGAGGATTTTGCCCGGTTCATGCATATTCCTGTTGGGTTTCTTTTTTTCTCGGAACCACTTGATGAGACAATCCCCGTTCATGACTTACGCACAATGGGTGACCAGAAAGTTTTGCAGCCTAGTGACAACCTTCTGGATACCATCTATATGTGTCAACAGCGTCAGAATTGGTATCAAACCTTCGCTATGCTGGAAGGTGAAGAACCGCTTCCTTTTGTGGGGTCCTCCACGGTGCAGAGTAATGTTGAGACGACGGCGACGGAGATTCGAACTACATTAAGCTTTGATATAGAAGAGCGTCAGGAGCTACCGAACTGGACCCAGGCATTACGCTATTTTGCGAACCAAGCGGATGATTTGGGGATACTTGTAATGATTAGTGGAGTCGTTCGGAATAATCCTCGTCGAAAACTTGATCCCGAAGAGTTTCGGGGTTTTGCTTTAGCGGATAAACTTGCCCCTCTAATATTCATCAATGCAGCAGACACCAAGGCTGCACAAATTTTCACACTCGCTCACGAGTTAGCGCACATATGGTTGGGAGAATCCAGTTTGTCGAACGTGACTCCCGATTCATTTTCGCCTCATAGGATTGAGCGCTGGTGTAACCAGGTGGCAGCTGAAGTTCTTGTTCCGATAACATCACTTCACGAGAGTTTTCAGAAAGATGCCAGTTTGGCTGACGAACTGCAACGGTTGGCCCGGTATTACAAAACCAGTACGCTTGTCCTGCTTCGGCGGCTTTTTGAGATGAAAGCCTTACAGCGTGGTACATTCGCAGAGCACTATCGATACCAGTTGAGTCAACTAAAACCGCGCAGTATAGGGGGAGGGGGGAACTTTCATGCAACGCTCAAGACCCGGGTCGGCCAGCGATTCGGTACCGCACTCGTTGAGAGTGCGTTTTCCGGGGAGACAGCGTTTACGGATGCCCTCTATTATCTGGGGATCAAAAAGATCTCCACATTGGAGGCATTTGCAGAAAGTCTCCAGGAGGGTTGAAACATGTATTTTCTGGATACCAGTGTCTTCATCAATGCGTACTGGTTTCATTATGGCTTTGATTTTCATCCCGGCTTCTGGGAATGGCTGCTCCATGCTAACAGAAAAGGGCGAGTCTTTAGTATTGATAGGGTATTTGAAGAAATCCTTCGTAAAGAAGATCAGCTTAACAGATGGGCATATACCCATAAAAATGAGTTCTTTCTTGGCCCTCCTCCTGACCTAAATCCTCAACTGGATGTCATCGTAGACTACCTGAGGCGTGAAAACTATAGAGATATTAGCATTGATGAATTTTCGGATTCAGCGGACGTTTATCTGATCGCTTATGCCTTGTCCAGCGGATTCAAGGTTGTGACTCACGAAGTTCACAAATCACGAAAGGGAAAGATGAAAATCCCCAGTGTATGCAAAAAACTAGATGTTGATTGCATCACTCCCTTTGAGATGCTACGCCGAGAAAAAGTCCGATTTGTATGGCAGCCGCCAGAATGAACCGAGAACCCGTCTTTGTGGATAACCGGAATGGAAATACGCTTGCCGGAGCGTTGGTCAATACCCTCAAGGAACATGATTCAGGGCAGGAGTATCCAGGGCTGCCAATAGAGGAATTACGTATCGCAACCGCCTTCTTCAGTCCTGCGGGCTTCTTTCATATTGCGGATCATCTGGACGGGATCTCTGATGTGCGTCTATTACTTGGAGCGGATCCCAGTGCCCTGCCGGTTCCGGACCATAAGCGACTGGACGAATCTCCAGACAGGCGTGACCAGCGGCGTATCACATCCGCATGGAAGACGCAATTAGATGTTCTTGAACGAGAGCGGGATCAATTGCCCTTCACTCCAGTGAGCCGTAAAGCACTCGAAGCACTCACCAGTGCACTCCGAAGAGGGAATATGCAGGTTCGACGATATGTCAAGACATTCCTGCACGCAAAGGCTTATATCCATTCCTCAAAGTTAGACGGAGGCATTATTACCGGCTCGTCAAATCTCACAAAGGCAGGCCTGACACAAAACCTTGAATTGAATCTGGGCTGCTTTGACCCGGTGATTCTTCATCAGGCCCAAGAATGGTTTGACGATCTCTGGGAAGATGCGGAGCCTTACGATTTGGCAGAGATTTATGAGGTGGTCTTCGAACCCCGATCTCCATGGATGATCTTTCTTCGTGTACTCTGGCAGCTTTATGGCAACGAGATTGAGGAAGAAATCCGGGAGGATGAAAACCTGCCGCTAACCACCTTTCAGAAACATGGCGTAGTGCGTGCACTGCGGCTTATGCGGGAACAGGGAGGGGTGATTGTGGCCGATGAAGTGGGGCTCGGCAAAACGTTTATTGCAGGGGAAATCCTGCAACTCTACAGTGACCGTCGCCAACGCGCATTACTGATCTGCCCGGCCGCACTTCGGGATAGTACATGGAAGCAATTTATGACTGATTATCAACTGTCTCGCGGCATTGAGTGTATGTCCTTCGAACAGTTGGCAGGTGATCGGCAATTACGAGACCAGAATCGCCCAAAGGCCAGTCAGGTACATCTTCAACGTGATCTGGACGAATATCAACTGGTTATCGTAGACGAGGCCCACAATTATCGGAACCCGAACACACCAACCAGAGCGGCCGCACTTCGTACGCTTCTGTTTGGAAAAAAGCGAGACCTGCTTTTACTCACGGCAACGCCAGTTAACAACTCGCTGTGGGACCTGTATCATCTGATTAATTTTTTTGTCCGCCAGGATGCCCACTTGGCGGATCGGGGGATTCTGTCAATCCGTCAGCGCTTTATGGAGGCGATGCGAACGGATCCGACCAATCTCAGTCCGGATTTGCTGTATCCAATCATCGACGCAACGACGGTCAAGCGGACACGTCAGTTTGTCAAAAAGCACTACTCCAGTGATACGATCAAGGGGCCAGATGGCGTTCCTCGATCCATTGTATTTCCTAAACCGCAGGCAATCACGGTCCGCTATGAACTGGAAGATCAACTCCCTGGATTTTTTGACCAACTAGAGGAAGCACTGGATTCCGATAGGGCCCAAAGCATTACGTTCGCACGGTATATGCCGGATGCCTATCGGAAAGAAAACATGGATCCGCAAGAGACGGGGCGTGCGCGTGCAATGACGGGATTACTGCTTTCCGGATTACTGAAACGGTTTGAATCTTCCTGCTTCGCCTTCAGGAAGACGGTTCAGAAAATGATTGATGAACATGATAAATTTCTGGAAGCTCTCGACAAAGGATCTGTCGTTACGACCATCTTCCTGCAGGAAATTTCCGGCACCGATGATGACATCTTTGAAGAATTACTAGAGCAGACCTCTGAGCAGTCCGATGCCGGAGACTATGATGTTGAGCGGCTAAAAAATGCCGTGGTGCATGATCGTGACCTTTTGCGGCAACTTGCAGAATCCGCAGGTTCTATTACCAGAGAAAACGATACGAAGCTCAGAGCATTGTCGGATGTACTCTGCGATATTGCAACCCAGGCAGAGCATGAAGCCTCCGATGCCATTGACGAAGCACAGAAGCGGAAGGTGTTGATCTTCTCCTTCTTTGCCGATACAGTCGGGTGGATTTACGATTTTCTCAAACAGGAAATTGATCGTCGCCCCGAACTTTCTCATTACCAGAACCGGCTCGCCGCGGTAAGCGGGTCCCAGAAGCACGGCGGAGTCACCAAGGATGAGGCCGTACATGGATTTGCACCTATATCCATGCGGGCAAATTCTGGTTCAGATGCGGATAAATATCAAATACTGGTGACTACAGACATTCTGGCCGAGGGGGTGAATCTGCAGCAGTGCCGTCATATCATTAATTATGATGTGCCATGGAATCCCATGCGCCTGGTACAGCGGCATGGGCGTATTGATCGAATCAACAGCCCCCATAAACGTGTATTCCTTCGAACGATCTTTCCCGCAGATCGACTTGATCAACTCTTGAATCTGGAACAGCGAATTCTGGGGAAACTGGCTTTAGCAGCCGCCAGTGTGGGTGTCGTCGCCCCTCTGGAAGAAGGTGCACATGGTGATCAGGTTTTTACCGAAACGCGTCGGGAAATTGAACGGATCCTCAAGCAAGATGCATCTTTATTTGAGCGCGGTTCAACCGTGGCTGCCGCCCAGACGGGGGAAGAGTACCGGCAGACGCTGCGCAGGGCATATAAGGATTTGGGGGGAGAAATTGCGAAACTGCCGTGGAAGATTGGATCAGGTATGCGGAAAGGCAAACAGCGTGGGCTGTTTTTCTGTGCTGTCGTTGGGCACGAGACAAAACATGAACGCACCTACCTGCGCTTCATTCCGGCGAATTCCGACTGGCAGCCTGCCGGGGGGCAGGATGCGGTTATTCACGAACTGGGGACATGTCTGCGCATGATTGAATGTGAAGAAGACACACCGATCTGGCAGCCGGAAGGTTTTCACGAGCGCGTGTATGATTTCTGGGACGTGGCGCAGTCCAATATTCTGAATCACTGGATGCTGGAGACAGATCCGGCAAACCTGCAGCCAAAAGTGGAGCGAATTAATCGTGAGGTGGCCGCGTTTATTCGTGATCATCCTCCACAGGAAGAACCCCCCGGGAATGTTAAAGATGCCCTGGATATTCTGGAATCCCCCTGGCCGCGCCGGGAGCAGGTCTCTCTTCGCAAACTCTTTAAAGAAGGGCAAGAGCAACCTGATGCACAGGAACTGACCAGTCGTCTTGTAGAATATATCCTGGGTACAGGCCTGAAACCAAGCCAGATACCTCTCCCCCTGCCGATCATTGAAAAAGAGGATATTCAACTTCTTTGCTGGATGGCCATTGAATGCGGAGACGGCGAACAGGTGTGATGAATTTGTGTCTCCCAGTTCGGTCAAAATCTGACCAAGAAGGGGATTGCTTTAGAGATCGTCATACCCCGTTTTGATCATTGATTGGCGGGGAGAAAGGAATCATGCAATGAGAACTTGGCAGGTAAACGTAGACATGATTGCCTTAATCACCAAATCATCTTCTGGGACTCGGGTAGATTTGGTGCCTTGGATCATACCATACCATATGAGATTCAATTTTTGGCCGACCACAATCCCGTAAATCCTGGATTTACCGTCCAATCTTAGGGAGTAAAGTTGTTCCGCATCATTCCATGCATTACGCTGTTTTAATCGTTTCTTTGCTTTCTTGGTCAGAGCGGATACCTGTACATGGTGATGCTTCGTACCAGATCCTCGACCCTTAGCCTGATTCGCCAGCTGCCCCCAGGTTAACCTTTCAAATTCCTTGAGTTTGGGAAGTATCTTAGGACACCATTCATCACGGAGAACATTGGTGTTGAACCCCCAATCATTTCCGTAATCTGCAACTTCCAGTGACCACTGGAACATCCTTCCACTTGATTTGAGGTCAAGGTCAGTTATAAGGTGAAGTGTTCTACTATCAGGAAAAGGCTGTTCAGCTGATTTCGCCGATTTACGCTTTTTGGGCATTTCCTAGCAGTTCGTAATACTCTCGTAATACTCTGCCATTGATTCTAAAGAAATAGGTTTAGTGCTGCGCTCCCTCGGAGGCACTCCTTTTCTGGCATTTTTCCAGGGATCTTCAAGGTGTGTCAGGCTGCTTAACCATTGCGGTGTCCGATCTCCATAATAGTCAATGACTGCGTCAACCGTCTCCTTTTGAGTATCATTCAGTTTATCTGGATTGCCACCTTTAATCTTTTTCACAGAGTACTTCCCTTTGTGTTTTTTATACAATGCCGGGCACACAGGACCATTAACCCAGGCACATATTTCCTCATTAAATAACGGTGCCTCATCCCAGACAAGAGACCATGCCTGACAGTAATAGACGAGCTTCTGGAGTTTCCAGGTAGATACCTGCCCCTTCTTTTGAAGGATATACGCAGCAATGTCCAGTACAGAAGTCATTGAATCAGATTTTAGAATTCGGATTGTGGGAGGTTGAACTAGATGGGGCCTGATATGTTCCCAAAGTGTGGACAACTTGTTGATAGATATTCTCGGATCCCCTCATTGATGTGTATCTACTGCAATGACGGGGCTCGCATTTAGCATTAAACGGGGCTTCGTTGAATAGGAGCATGAATCCTGTACTGGAGTTTTTGGTATAGGCTGAGAAAAGTCTGGAATTTGCATCAATAATGGGTTGGCGGGATTCTATCTGGGAGAGGGAGATCATCTTGCAAAACTCCCAATCGTGAAGATTTTTGTCACCTGAGTGCGCCCAGGAGTGCTTTTCAGCTTGGATTATTAGTTTTGCAAGAACCTCGGGAGTTGCTATGTACGGTAGCCCCGTCAAACTCGAATGCTTATGTGGGAATCAAAAACTCATTCTGGAACAAATACGCTTTGCTCAAAATGGGATGTTTGTTATCCGTTTTGGCCAATAGATGTATATTAATAGCCCACTTAGTCAAATTCCCGAGAAATGCTTATGGACGAACTGGTTTCCTGTATTAAGGAACTGAAATCGCGAATCAAGGCGCATCGCAATAGTCTATCCGAAAATGAATTACGTACCCGAGTCGGGTTGATTGATCCCCTTCTATACGCACTCGGCTGGGATGTTTCTATTCCAGAGTTAGTTACCCTGGAGTATTCAGTAGATGCGGGGCGGGCGGATTATGCATTATTGTGGGAAGATGGCAAGCCCGTAACTATTTTGGAAGCAAAAAAAATGGGAAGGGATCTCGCCAATGATCGTCCACAAATGTTGCAATATGCCATTTCGGAAGGTATTCCCTACGCAGGGCTTACTGACGGCAACAATTGGGAACTTTATGATGTTTTCAAGAAAGTGGCACTAAATGAAAAGAAAATCCTGAATATATCCATCGAAAAAGATCCAGCACATCATACTGCCTTGAAACTTCTTTGTCTGTGGAGACCTAATCTGGGATCGGGTGATGTAACCCAGGCCAGCATCCCCATTGTTGGATTAAACGATGATCCACCACCCCCACCATCTCCACCACTGCTTTCAGAAGATTGGGTTAGTTTTGCGAAGTATGAACCTGGAGATGGTGTACCACGCCCATTAGCAGTTCGCCTTTGGGATGGGACGGAGAAAGAATTTAAGAGCTGGAGAAAAACAGCGGTGATGGTTTTTGAAGCACTCTACAGGGAGGGATCCTTGAATGAAGGTCAGCTACCCTACTCACCCTTGAATCAGGTTGCATGTGTGGTCAACTCTAAACCAGAGCATATTAATGGGGCTCCTTTCGGACAGTTATATAAACGGCCCAAAAACATTCCATTCTTCATCAATGTTAATATGAGCAAGGGGACGGCGGTTCGCCACCTAAGAAAGATACTGGATGATTTCGGGAAGGATCCTCAGAACGATATACACTGGAAAGTTCCCCAATCAGGTAAATAGCTTTGATCGAATTTACTTCAATAATGACTTAGCGGGATTCTATGGTAATCCGAAAATCACAATCAAACCGTCCTACTGCCGTGGATCTATTCGCAGGTGCAGGCGGAATGGGTTTAGGGTTTGAGCAGGCAGGGTTTGATATTGTGGCGGCGGTAGAAATTGATCCTGTTCACTGCGCGGTGCACAAGTTCAATTTTCCCGGAACTGTGATGATTCCATTATCAGTGGAGGGCTTAAGCGGTTTCCAAATCAGAATGGCAGCGGGTATGGGGGATGCCCCAGTTGACTGCGTTTTCGGCGGCGCACCGTGTCAGGGATTTTCGCTTATCGGGCAGCGAATTTTGGAGGATCCCCGGAATAAACTGGTTCTGGACTTTGTCCGTATCGTCAAAGAACTGGATGCTCGTACTTTCGTGTTCGAGAATGTTAAGGGATTGATTCTCGGAAAACATAAAAAATTTCTTGTCGAACTGATCAAAGCGTTTGATGAAGCAGGATATGAAGTTCAACAACCCTGGCAGGTGCTGAATGCGGGTCACTATGGAACGCCAAAAAATCGTGAGCGCCTGATTCTAATGGGAGCACGGAAAGGGGAAATTCTTCCAGACTATCCCGATTCAGAAACAAATGTCGCCGGGAAGAAAATTGCGGATAAAAACCTCCCCGTCGGGCCGACCTGTGAAGATGCTCTCGCAGATCTTCCCAACGCAGAAGACTACAAAACGCTGCTTTACTCCGATACCGTGAAGACAAACAGATACGGCAGCCCATCCCCATATGCCGCCGAAATGAGATGTCTGACTGACGATGCGTGGCATTTTGGGTATGTTCGAGACTGGTCACCTGATGAACTGACATCAAGTGCGCGAACTGTGCATACCGATATTTCCCGCCGCCGTTTTGCTTAAACAGAAGGAGGCTCCGTTGAACCGATCAGCAGGTTTTTCAAGTTATCGAATCATGGCATATCCAATACCCTGCGAGCCGGTACAGATGCATCCAGAGGAGCGTTCACGAGTCCACGTCCGATCCACTACAAATATCCCAGATGTGTCACGCTTCGGGAAATGGCCGCCTTCATGGATTTCCCGATTGGTTTAGGTTCCATGTTACAAAGTGGCATGGTGCAAGACAGGTTGGGAACGCAGTTCCTCCACCGCTTGCACGGGCAGTCGCTCATCAAATCAGAGAATCGCTGGAGTTCAAAGGTACAGACCCTTCCGCAAAGCTTGCGTTAAACCAGCCGGATCTTCTTAATCTTACGCTTTCGGAGGCCTCAGAATACTTTGGGGTTCCAGTTCCGCCAAACAGACGAGACCGAAAGAGTGGTGCAATCAAACGTAAACAGATGGAGATTGAGCAAGATCGCTTGAATAGGCGGGTGGCAGTGGGTTAACATGCTGTAATTCTCAAACTTAAACAGTTGACTGAATGTTCAACGGATAAGTCTGAGAACACGGTAGACAGCATTTTGCAATGGGAATTATACTTTAAGTTGAATTTTTTGTCTACGGATGTCTACGGTTTGGATACTGTCTGTGTGTAAAACCCTGTTTACGAGCTCTGTGGGTGGTTTTTTTTGTCTGGCCGTTTGTGATGTGCAGCACACTTGATTCCCTGACATATATTCTGGATCGTGACTACCGTACAAATCCCTGTAACATGTCCACATTAAGGAATGAAAATGTGTTTTCCAGGCGCAGGTACCTCCGGGTATGAGGTGCAATTCACGCAATCAGAACCTCCGCCTGGAAGTCTTCGGGAGACCAGACGTTTTGCCCGTATTTCATATTATACCTGCGTGATAGCAAATCTGGATGATGCATAGAAATAGCCGGCGCATTGGTATTGATGTAGGCGGGACCTTCACAGATTTTGCAGTGCTGGATGCTGATGGGCTTAGGGTCTACAAGGCACCCACTACCCCCGAGGATCAAAGCCAGGCAATTTTGCAGGGTCTGGATGTACTTGAAATCGAATCCAGTGTGCCGGTTATGCACGGTACAACGATTGCCACGAATGCGCTTCTTGAGCAGCGCGGAGCCCGAACGGCGCTCATTACAACCCGCGGGTTCAAAGATGTGCTGGCAATCGGTCGGCAGAATCGTCCGCAATTGTATGAATTCTCGCAATCGGTCGCACCCCCGTTGATTCCGGAATCCTTATGCTTTGAAGCAGAGGAGCGGATCGGCAGTGACGGCAAAGTCCTCACCGAACTGGAGGTTCCTGCACTTCGTGAATTGATGCAGGATCTGAAAGAGGAACGCATAGAAAGTATTGCAGTGGTACTGCTTTTTTCTTTCCTGAATGATGTACACGAACGCTTGATTGCCGCCGCATTGGAAAAAGAATTGCCGGATGTACCGTTCTCGCTGAGTGTTGATCTTTTGCCCGAATACCGGGAATACGAGCGAACATCCACCACCGTCGTGAATGCGTATGTGCGCCCTCTGGTACTGCGCTACTTAACCCGCCTGGGACGGGTGCTCGAAGGCAGGTCGCTGAAGGTGATGCAGTCCAGCGGGGGAACACTGGATGCCCGACAGGCCACACTGCAACCGGCCCGGCTGGTCCTGAGTGGGCCTGCAGGGGGCGTTGTCGGCGCATTTACACTGGCGAAACACGCATTGAAGACCCCGCAGCCGCAAATCATGACACTGGATATGGGCGGCACCAGTACGGATGTTGCATTGTGCCCAGGCAGGATTCCTCAAACCACCGAAAATGCCGTCTGTGAAATCCCGCTCCGGCTCCCTGCCACCCAAATTCATACCGTAGGGGCAGGCGGGGGAAGCCTGGTCCGGGTAGATGCAGGCGGGGTGCTGCGGGTAGGACCGCAAAGCGCCGGGGCCGTGCCGGGGCCGGTCTGCTATGGGCAGGGCGGCGAGGTGCCCACCGTTACCGATGCAAACCTTGTGCTCGGACGGCTTCTTCCATCCCGCTTCCTTGGCGGACAATCCTCGCATGTACTCGACACCGGACTCGCACGCAGGGCGATTGCAAAATTGGGACAGTCCCTTGCTCTCTCCATAGAAGTAACCGCGCTGGGAATCCTGCATGTCGCAAATGCAACCATGGAACGGGCGCTGCGGCGCGTCTCGGTGGAGTGCGGGTATGACCCGCGATCCCATGTACTGGTGCCGTTCGGGGGAGCAGGACCGCTGCATGCATGCGCAATTGCCTGCTCTCTGGGAGTCCGGAAGATTCTGGTACCGCGCCATCCCGGGGTGCTCAGCGCATTTGGGCTCCTGATGGCAGACATCACCAGTGATGCTTCACAGGCATTTCTGATGCCGCTGGCGGAACTTGCTGCCGCTCCGAAGCGACTGGTTTCGGTCATCAACCGATTAGAAGCGACCGTCCTTTCCCGCCTGGATTCCGATGCGGCGCAGCTGGATTGCAGCCTTGATTTACGATATACCGGGCAAAGTTATGAACTTACCGTTCCTCTGAGTCTGCCCGTAACCTCAGAGAATGTTGATGCAGCCGGGAAGGCGTTTCATACTGCGCATCAGGCGCGGTACGGGTATTCAAAAGCCGAATTGCCCGTTGAATCCGTCGCGGTACGACTGCGTGCCAGTGTGACGCAATCCCCGGAGATCCCGAATCCCGATACAGGTGCCGGGAATACTCCCTTCAATCCGGCAGATGCCCCGCGTACATCTGTATACTTCACAGCAGACGCACCGCTCTCGATTCCGCTGATCAGCCGTGACCGGCTGCATACAGGATGCGTATTTGACGGGCCGGCGTTGGTCGTGCAATATGATTCCACATTAGTCGTCTCGTCCGGTTGGAGGGGGATGGTGGATCTGTGGCAAAATCTTCACCTTGAGTGGCTTGATCATGACGATTGATCCTATCCTTACAGAAATCTATCGCCACCGGTTTGTCGGCATTGCCGATGAGATGGGGGTGGCCCTCCAGCGAACGGGCTATTCCCCCAACATCAAGGAACGTCTGGATTATTCCTGCGCCGTTTTTGACGCAGAAGGAAATATGATTGCGCAGGCAGCTCATATCCCGGTGCACCTTGGGGCGATGCCTGCAAGCTGCGAGGCCGCCCTCAGGACCTTCCCTCAATGGAGACGGGGAGATGTCGTCATTCTGAATGATCCGTTTGACGGGGGAAATCATCTGCCGGATATTACGATGATTTCCCCTGTCTTTGCGGGGGACGAGCCCGTTTTCTTCGTGGCCAGCCGGGCGCATCATGCGGATGTAGGCGGGATGAGCCCGGGCTCTCTCCCCTTGTCTACGGAATTATTTCAGGAAGGGGTCATCATTCCGCCCATCAAACTCTATGAAGCGGGAGAAGTCAATGAGAGCGTGCTTCGGATGATTCTGGCCAATGTTCGAACCCCGGCAGAGAGACGGGGAGATTTAGACGCTCAGCGGGCTGCACACGCAGTCGGCGAACAGCGGCTTCAGTCCCTCCTTGAACAGCACGGAAGGGCCGAAGTCTGCAGGTATAGTTCGTACCTGCAGCACTACAGTGAGCAATTGGTGCGGGCGGCAATAGAGACCTGGCCGGATGGAATTTATGAGTTTGAGGACAAGATGGAGTTAGCAGACGGCCGGGACGCGTCCATCAAGGTGGCGGTTCAAATTCGTGGCGGCGAAGTAACCTTCGACTTCAAAGGTACAGATCGAACCCTGGATGCACCGCTAAATACCGTTCTGGCCGTCACTGCATCAGCATGCTATTACGTAGTGCTGTGCCTTCTGAAGGAAGATGTGCCTGTGAATGCGGGCTGTTTTTTGCCGATCCATGTCCGGGCTCCCAGAGATACAATCGTCCATGCATCCAGGCCCGCACCTGTTGCAGGAGGAAATGTAGAGACCTCGCAGCGTATTACGGATGTGGTTCTCGGGGCGTTGGCGCAGGCATTGCCGCATGATATTCCCGCTGCGGGTCAGGGAACCATGAATAATGTGACGATTGGGGGAAAGCGCACAGACGGGATTCCATATGCCTACTATGAAACGCTCGGCGGAGGGATGGGGGCATCGCCGGATGCGGATGGACTCAGCGGTGTGCATGTGCACATGAGCAACACCCTGAACACGCCGGTTGAGGCGCTGGAGATGCAGTTCCCGTTTCGGATCAGAGAGTATGCACGCATCCGCGGCAGTGGCGGTAAGGGGAGATTTTGCGGCGGCGAAGGACTGGTCCGTGAATATGAACTCTTGGCGGATGCCACGGTGACGATGCTCAGTGAACGCCGCCGCCACGCCCCCTGGGGACTCCAGGGCGGTGCTCCGGGGCGAAAGGGCCAAAACATCCTGATCTCTGCGGACGGGCACCGGACAATGCTCCCCGGTCAGTTTACACGGAGACTACAGGCCGGAGATCGTCTGCGTATTGAAACGCCAGGCGGTGGAGGTCACTCCTCCGCCAGAAATTCACGCAGTACATAGTGCAGGATTCCGCCATTGCGGTAATACTCCACCTCAACAGGAGTATCGAGTCTAGACTGTGTCGTGAAGCAAATTTCTTTCCCGTCTGTACGTATCGCAGTCACATCCACAAGCGTGCCGGCTTCCTCAGGGGCCACAAGACTGTAGGACTCACTCCCGTCCAGACCAAGCGTGTCGGCATTTTCGCCCTCCAGGAACTCCAGCGGCAATACGCCCATACCGATCAGGTTTGAGCGATGAATCCGCTCAAAGCTTTCCACGATCACGGCTCTGACCCCTAAAAGAATGGTCCCCTTTGCCGCCCAGTCCCGGCTGGATCCCATGCCATAATCTTTTCCTCCCAGAACGATGAGCGGGATCCCGGCTTCCTGATATCGCATCGCTGCATCGTAGATCGGCATGACTTCGCCATCATTGACGAAGCACCGTGTGATACCTCCTTCGGTGCCGGGTACAAGTTTGTTTTTGATGCGGATATTGGCAAATGTGCCCCGCATCATCACTTCGTGATTGCCCCGCCGGGATCCAAATGAGTTGAAGTCTCTGGGAAGGACCTGATGACTGCTCAGATAGAATCCCGCCGGAGATTCTCTCGGGATTGCCCCTGCCGGTGAGATATGATCCGTCGTTGTTGAATCGCCTAATTTGGCCAGTACACGCGCCCCTTTAATCGGAGGCACGGCGGATGCTTCACGGGTCAGGCCGACAAAGAAGGGAGGCTCCTGCACATACGTAGAGTCTGCGTTCCATTCATACAGCGATCCACTGGGAATTTCAATGGCATTCCAGATTTCGTTGGAGGTTTCAATGCCGCCATATTCATTCAGAAACAGTTCCGGCGTGATAGAAGCCTCAATCGTATCCGTGATTTCCTCGGCAGTCGGCCAGATATCCCGCAGATAGACCTCCTGGCCTGCAAGATCTTTTCCTAGGGGTTCACGGGTAAGATCAATATCTACGGTTCCGGCTAACGCATAGGCAACGACCAGCGGCGGGGAGGCAAGGTAATTGGCCTGAACCAGCGCATGGATCCGCCCTTCAAAATTGCGGTTCCCACTCAGAACTCCCGATACCACCAGATCCCCTTTCCGGATGGAACTGCTGACTTCTTCCGGCAGGGGGCCGGAATTTCCGATACAGGTCGTACATCCATAGCCAACCAGATCAAAGCCCAGCTGTGCCAAGTAGGGCATCAGGTTGGCATTCTGGAGGTATTCGGTGACGACACGGGATCCGGGGGCTAGGCTGGTTTTTACGTACGGTGCGACCTTGAGTCCGCGTTCAACTGCCTTTTTTGCGACCAGTCCCGCACCCATCATGACGCTTGGATTACTGGTGTTCGTGCAGCTGGTGATGGCGGCAATGGCCACATCGCCATGGCGAAGCGGATTGGGCAGATCCGCAGATTCCATACTGCGTCCAAGGTCCGCTTCCTGTCGCCCAAATCCCTGAGGGCCGGCAGGGGCGGTGAAGGAGGTGCGGAAAGACCTGCCGAGATCAGGGACAGGGATACGGTCCTGTGGGCGCTTTGGCCCGGCAACGCTCGGAACGACATCGCCCAGATCTAATGTCAGGGTATCCAGATATTCCGGCTCGGGTGCCTCAGGGGTTAAAAACAGTCCCTGTTCTTTGGTGTAGCACTCCACGAGTTGAATCAGATTCTCCGTACGACCTGTGCGCCTTAGGAACCCTAAGGTTACCGCATCAATGGGGAAAAATCCCATGGTTGCACCATACTCCGGGGACATATTACTGATCGTTGCACGGTCCGGCACGGAAAGCGCCTGAATGCCGGGGCCGAAAAATTCAACAAAGCGGCCGACCACGCCGTAGTTGCGGAGCATTTGTGTGACGGTAAGGACCATGTCGGTTGCAGTGGCCCCTTCGGGGAGGGAGCCGGTGAGGCGGAAGCCCACGACCTCCGGCATCAGCATATAGATCGGTTGACCAAGCATGACCGCCTCGGCTTCAATTCCACCAACCCCCCATCCCACGACACCTAACCCGTTAATCATAGTAGTGTGTGAATCGGTGCCGACCAGAGAGTCTGGAAAGGCTACCAGATCTTGACCTTCAGTTGCTGTCCAGACGCAGCGGGCGACATACTCCAGATTTACCTGATGGCAGATGCCGCTGGCTGGAGGGACAACGTAAAAATTATCAAAAGCCTGCTGTCCCCAGCGTAGAAATTCATACCTCTCCCGATTGCGACGGAATTCGTGATCCGAGTTCAGCTGGAGTGCTTCAGGGATTCCAAAGTAGTCCACCTGAACACTGTGGTCGATAATCAGGTGTACAGGCACACGCGGGTTAATTGCCGAGGGGTTGCCGCCGGCACGTGCCATTGCACTGCGCATTGCCGCAAGGTCAACTACGGCGGGCACCCCGGTAAAATCCTGCAACAGAACCCGGGCTGGGGAGAATGGCACCTCGGCGCGGCGCGGTGCTTTGGGGTTATATTGCGCCAGTTGCTCAACATTTTCGGGGGTGACTGTAAATCCGTCACAGCCGCGCAGAACTGCTTCGAGCATGACCCGGATGGAATAGGGGAGACGGTCAAGCACATATCCCGCCACATCCAGCGAATCCAGTCGATACATCCATGCGGGCCCGTCAGGCGTGTGAAGAGATGTTCGGGTCCCGAAGTGGTCTTTCGTTTTAGCAGGAAGGGATACGCTCATGGTTATGGGGTCTGTCAGTAAAATGAAAGCAGTTCAATGATTTTCAATGCAAATTGTTTGCGGTCCCGGATGCCTATCGAATCTCGGGGCCAGGAAACTGAAAAGACCATTTCAGCCCGCAATGAAGTGCAGCGCAGATCCTGACCTTTATCCGCCGAATGGATGGATTCTCGTTTTCAGCGATGTGATCGGACCTTAGGGCGGTGGAGTTCGTTTACACATCTTGCACCAGGGGCTATAGCTCAGTTGGTAGAGCGCCTGAATCGCACTCAGGAGGTCAGCGGTTCGACTCCGCTTAGCTCCACCTGGCAGGTTGAAAACAACCTGGAATACTCTCTGATGATGTGAATGTCGGCGATGGATCCAATTCCAGATAAACGGCTTTGCGTGTGAAGCGAGATTTAGTAGAAGCATGAGGGAGACCATACGGAAACGTGCAGTCATGTCACGAAAGGTGCCCAGATGCCGAATTCATCTGAATATGCGCGGCCCGGAACGATGGCGGCCTGAATGTTCTTATTTCGCATCACATCCCGGGAGAATTCCCATGACATGGGAGGCTGTGATGGATCAAAGCCCAAAACGAAGGTGCACCAAGGTGAAACCCGAGGTCAACGAAGTACTGGAACAGGAGAGATCCCAATCTTATTATGAAGCGGTCTAGTCAATATTCAGTTCTGTCGAGATGTTCGCCAGTTCTGCAGGTTGGAGAAATAACCTTTGACTGCCTTTGTTCTGTCAATGAATCAAGCTATAGATGGATGCCCGTCAGCCATTTTTCTCCCACAATCTGACAAGGGTATGGAATTCTCCATGTTCTCCAAAGGGATCAATGCCATCCGGAAGTCTCCCGATTAGTTCACGGTCAAAACGGTCGCCCACCCGCACGACATCTGTGACCGCCTCGGTTACAGCGGAAATTATGCAGGGAACCCCACTTTCCTCTAGATCAGACATGAGTGTGCGCCAGGGAACGCCCCAAAGAGGAAAGTGCAGTTCAAGTTCTCGTTCACGAGCCAGCGCCTGCAGTGCCGTCTGACGCCACTCACGGATGTGCTCCAGATGCAGGTCGCCAAAAACAAAGCGTTCAATATGAGGGATTAGAGTGCAGCCCTCCCGGATTCTTTCTGGATAGGACTGCCCGGAGTACAGAGGGATTCCAAGGAGGGGAATCCCAAGCTGTCGGGCCTGCCGGACTGCGTCGTCTATGAGAATTTCCTGATGGGCAATGATCCGTGTTTCGGTGTCAAAGGTAGTGAGAAGAACCACTGGGCGTGCCGCTTCACGTTCCAGACTTCGCAGCGCAAGAAAGCTGTCTTTCCCCCCGCTCCAGAAGAGCAGATCCACTGGCAATGACGGGCCGGCGTTAACCGTAAGCCACGAAGGTTGGCGACTGTGTGTAATTCGCTTCGAGAGAGGCATTCCACGATGTTGCCACGGACAGTGCCTGCAGCCGCTTCCACAGCAATGTCCCCGTTTGCGCAATCCAGCCTCAGTGAAGACACGATAGCCGGTCTGAGGGTCGTTATAGAATAAAGCACCCGATTCGCTGGCGCGGCGGTGGATTGTATTCCAATCGTCCTGTCCCCCTACTGTGCAGCCTTCGGATAAACTAGACGATCTGGAATCGCTGCTCATTATGATAGCATGGTTTGAGTTGGGTTGGGGTTCATAGGAGATGATCCGGCGGGTTTAATTTATAAAATCAGGGAAGGTTACACAGAATCCGCAGAAACGGTCTGGTCACAGCAGCCGGGTTCCGAATACGTTTCAATTCGGCATCTTACTGTCGCTTACAGGAATGAACAGTCTGTGGATAGAGTTCAGGACATTTGAGGAACTGTTTTTCAGTATTTGCCCCGAAAATTTACCGATGCTGGGGAGATTTTTTTACACTCTGATCCAGAGGATGTCTCTGAGCGGGGGTTTATACAAATTCTATGGCGGAATGGACACCTGATTGAGTGCGGAATCGGTACTTGAGAGGCATTGGACGTAAACGCATTCAGCAAATGCAACTCAAATGATACGGAACCGCCGATTGCAAGGATCATGATCGGCAGGAACGGAATTGTATCCAGACATCCCTGCTGAAATTTGAGATTACAGGGGTACCCGCAAAAGCGGATGTACGAGGCAGGGATCCTTTCCGGGAAAAGTCAAAAAATGTCATCTGGCGGTTCAGAGCCGTTACAGTGTCTCCTGCATCTCCTGCAATAAGCGTCTGTCAGGGATTGCAGGGGAGGGCGGAAAGATCGTGAATACCTATATTTTGATATTGTTTTAGTTTGCTGATGTGTCTCGTCAGACACACAGGAATAAGATGGTCAGCAGTATCAAGTTGGGGCGGCGGGGGAAGAGGGAGGGGTTGCTTTTTCGGCAGGTTCGGATTCGTTCGTCGTATCCGCAAGTTCAGCAGATCCAGATTGCTTCTTCCTTTCGTCCAGTTCCAGTATTGTATGTTTTGATGGTGTCGGGGCTTCTAATTTTTGTCGCACCCTCTATACCCCGTGATTCCGAGGGTTCTGCACATCAGGTTTCTCCAGCGGCGGTCTATGTGGAGATGAATAAAACCAACGGAACATCAATTTCCTGGAGCAACGGGATACAAGTATCTCAGACTGGAGATTTTGCAGGTTTAGGCCCGCTGGAAACCCGGTCGGGCAATGATCCTCACAAATCTGCAGCAGAATATGACCGTTCGGCATACGGGGGTGTCAATGATGGGTGTACAAACTGTAGTCACAACTTATCTGTAATCGGTAAGCCAACGGTGAAGTTTGTGTCGGGGGAGGATATCTGGACGGAGGAGAATGCAGATGTAACGATCAAGGTGAAACTCTCCGAAGCATTGCCCAACGATGTAACGATTCCGTTAAGGATCCTGCCGCAGGTGCGGGGAGCGAATAACAGCGACTATAAAATTCTGCCGTCGAGCAATATTCCAGTCACTGCGGGCGAAGTGACCGGGGCCGTACAAATTCAGATCATAGAAGATGGTCAAAAGGAGAATTTTGAGCAATTTGAAGTAGCCTTCAGTAATAAAAAAATTCGGACCGATCATCCTGAAATGGGACGGCCCGGCAGTATACGAATGTTCATTGAGGATACGCCGGTTGTCAAGCTGTCGGCATCTCCGCGTGAGGTGGTCGAGGGTGACTCGGTGACGTTCACGGCAACAATTTCAAAAGTGCTGCCCAGAGAGTTGGTCATCCCGCTTTCACCACATGATAAAACGAACGACTATGGAAAACTGACATCCATCAGGATTCCTGCAAACAGTAAAAATGGTACCGTTAAGATCGCTACCATTGAGGATAATATCCCTGAAAAGGATGAAAGTTTTCTCTTCAGGCTAAAACGAATTGACGGAATACGTATAGGCAATTCTCAGGCAGTCAGTGTGACAATTCTTGACGATGACAGGATAACGGTTACGCTTTCTGCGGACCCGTCTATTGTTTCGGAGGGCGAGACCACGACCCTGACGATGTCACTGTCAAGACCAGTGAGGGCAGATCAGGCTTCACGAATTCGACTGCATCCTTCCTCCACTGCGGATGTTTATGATTACGATATCCGATGCTGGGATCGTCTCGGATTAATTAATCAAAACAATTTTGACCGCTATTGTGATTTTGAGTTTGAGGGGGATCAGACAGAAGCCAGTGTTTTGATTGAGATCGCAGAAAATGGTGACACCGAAGTGGAGTATATTGCGTTTCATAAAACAGGTATTTCAGTTTTTGATGGTGGTGCGGGGGGGTATGCTGATTTCTCGTATAACGATTGCATTCCTTCAGACTGCAGAGTGAAAATCACAATCAGGGGAGAGGATTCGCCGACGGTGAGTTTGTCGGCGGAGCCCAGCCCGGTGAACGAGGGCGAATCCGTGACGATTACGGCGGCGATTTCAGAGGCGCAGTCGGGGGATGTGACGGTTCCGCTAATGATTACAGCGGGTGCTGCGACCGAAGGCGATGACTATCATCTTCCCACCTTGCACAGCATCACGATCCCTGGAGATGGCGCAAACCAGACAGGAACCGTTACGATTTCAACGGTCCAGGATGAAATCATAGAGGGCGATGAGGACTTTACGGTAATGATTGATGAGGTCGATCTTCAGACCAGACATCCCGCGGTGTTCGCAGGGGATCCACCCAGGGTTACGATCACGGTCACTGACGATGATAAGCCAGATGTGAATGTATCAGTATCTCCGAATCCGGTGCTGGAGGGAAATTCTATGACGGTAACGATAGGGCTTGCAGGGGCCGATTTGGCGAAGCCGGTGGAGATTCCGGTGAAATTTCTGGACGACGGTGACGGGGGCACGGCAGAAGATGGAGACCATGGCCCGCTGAACCCAAATCCGATCAGGATTGAAGCCGAAAGTTCTATGGGCACGGCAATGATTTCGACCGAAGAGGATGTGGATATTGAGGATGAAGCATTCTGGGTTGTCTTGGACACGGAGCATGCAGACTGGCCAGACGAGGTGGTGGCGGGGGAGCAGGACTCGGTTCTTGTGACCATTTTGGATAAACGGCCGGTGAGTTTATCTGCAACCACTTCAGTGATTGAGGGTGAAGAAGTGACGGTGACGGTGAAGATTCCCAGAGTACTTTCCAAACCGGTGACGATTCCACTGACACTTACGGCGAAAACAGCGGAAGCGGAGGATTATGATGGTACCTTGAGCGGGATCACCATCAACCCAGGCGAGAACGAGCAATCCGAAAAGATTGCGACCAGGGCAGATGATGATCTGGAGGATGAAATATTCACGGTGGAACTGGGGGCAGCCTTGTCGCCCGAATTGACCGCAGGAGTACAGAATTCGGCCCTAGTCACCATCCGGGAGCGGCCGAGTATAGATTTATCTGCATCTCCGAATCCGGTGGATGAGGGCGAATCTGTGACGGTAAAGGTAACGCTCTCCAGAGCAATCCCGAATGCGGTGACCATTCCGGTGATGGTGACTCCCGGCAATACGGAACCGGGGGACTATAGTCACAATCTGACGGCATTCACAATCTCCGCAGGAGAGACGGAGGATTCCGGTACAATTTTGACGCATCCAGACAATGATGCCGATGAGGAGAGATTTTCCGTATTGCTGGGAACGCTGCCGCCACAATTACGTCTGAACAAGGGCGAGGTCACAATCATTATCAGGGACCGGGATAAGCCGACGACCCTGCGCCTGTCGGCGGCCACGCCGGTGAAGGAGGGGGATCCGGTGACCGTGACGGGTACGCTGTCCGCAACACTTTCGCGTCCGGTAACGATCCCGATCACGCTGGGGCACGGGGGTGCTCTGGGAACCGCGGAGGCCGGTGACTACGGCACCGGTTTAACGCAGATCACCATCCATGCAAATGATCTGGCCGGCACCGGTACAATCCCGACATTTGTGGATCCCGACACGGACGATGAGACCTTCACGGTCGCCCTGGCTCCCCTTCCTTCCGGGATCATTGATGCCGCTCCACGCTCAGTTCTGGTGCGGATTGAGGACATGGACCGGCCTCCGGATTCTCCCCCGACCGTGTATTTATCGGCGAGCCCCACATCGGTGGCCGAAGGGGGCGTCGTTTCCGTGGAATTGACCCTGTCCAGGGCACTGCCCGATCCGGTCACGATTCCTTTGACAGATATTCCCGGCAGTGCAACCGAACCGAATGATTATGTCCGGCTTTCCGGCATTAATATTCCGGCGGGTTTCACGACCGGAACGGGGGATCTGTTGACGAATCATGATGATGTCTATGAGGGGGATGAGACGTTTGAGATTGCGATTGATACGGATCGGCTGCCGTCCGCGGTGCTGCCGGGCAGTCCGCTGAAAGCACCGATCACCATCATAGATGATGACACGCCTCCCCCGGTGGAGGTG
>JAJECE010000001.1 GCA_022822185.1 Rhodothermales bacterium
CCACTACATTGGCGAATTTTGGCAAAAAAATTTAAAAAGTGTAAATTTTGGCCGAAATTCGCCGGTTTTCGGCCAAAATCAGTGGGTTTTGACCGAAAAAAACCGAAAATTAATTTAGAAAAACCGCTGTGGCCGAGGCGAGATGTCAAACCCGCGGTAAACAAAGATATACGGGAGCCCCTTATATGCCAAGGCAATTCGATCTCCGTCTGGAGTCACCGTTACCACATTGCTGTTTAATCCCGTTTGATTCGGAAGATCCAGAATAGGAAGCAATTCGATGCCCGGAATCCAGTCATGCGGGGGCGATGTGCTGCGAGCACAAATGCCCCAATCATTCTCTGGTGGATCTCCCGGACATTGCAAAAATATATAATCGGGCGAAACTGAAAATCTTTCCACGAATGGATCCGGAGAGAAAAACGAATCTACATATTCAAACGTTTCTGTGAATATATGCACACGTCCTATCTCCTTGACGAATACCTGCGAGCCGCTGTATTGCATCCCTCTTATATGAGTAAATTCTCCAGGGCCTTGTCCCTGTCTGCCAATTTTCCGGCTGAGGTACCCATCAACTCCCACCGCAAAGATATTATATCCAAAACTCTCAGAGATATAAAGATTATCATCGATCTCAATCATGTGACCGGGTCTACCCAGAATAAGCGAATCATTTGGAAGCCCTAATCGAGTTGTAGCCACCCATCGTTCCGGTTCAATGTCCGTATTGGCCACAAAGTGCGGAGCAGAATCCAGCAGGCGGTCAATGACCGGAGAATCTTCAAATCGGGTAAATTCCGCACTCTGACATGCGATCAGGGGCAAAAGAAACAGAATCCCCGCATACCGCCACTCAACGGGTATGCGGGGATCAGAAGAGCAAAACGTCATTCAGATTATCTTAGGTCTTCACCGCATAACGGTGCCGTTGTAACTTGGAACATGGCCCGGCCAACTACTGCCATCGTCGCAGCCGATAGTCATCCATTCGCTAAACTCATAGTAGGTTGTCGTACACCCGTTGCACGATGCACTATTACCGGCTGTGTCGACATGGACACGAGTATTATCAGGCGGTGCCTCTTGGGACTGAATTTGCGGACTAACGAACAGAAACAGGCACATATATGCCAAAGAAAGTAAGTACTTCCTGTTGGAAAATGAATTTTGTGAGTAGTAAATCGCACCCAATATATCCCTTTTGACACAATTTGGATGTCTAGCGTCAACTGAGAAGGCGGATGATGACGACTGAGATAAGAGTTTTGGAATTAAAATTTACAATGGAGAATTGATGCATTGAGGCGAAGCAACTGGCTGTGAAGCCGAGATGCACCCATTTGTTTTCACGATTTTCAGTTCATGTCTGATTTCTCTATCGGCCTGCCGGACATGAGCAACAGCAGGCAGACCTGTCTCAAGCAAGTCTCCATGATTTTGATGGTCTGTTTTAGTCTGCGGAGGATTCCGTATCTGAACCTTCCTGGATGGCCGCCCTGCGGCGCTGTGCAACTTCCAGCCGGTAACTGGGAAGATTGAGTTCCAGAACCACGCAGTGATGCAACAGTCGGTCGACTGCGGCCGCGGTGGTCATGGGATCGTGGAAGATCGTCCTGACTTCGACGGTTTAGCGATGTCAGGACGGAGTCTATCGCCTGTTCATAGAAGCCGAAAGAGTTTTCCGTGCTCTTTCAGCAGGGATGATGTTTGTCAGGGGATGAATTTCTGACAATTCGATCAAGATCAAGACAATCAGTTTGGTCGTTGTCTGATGGCGCAGGCAGGAGTGCTCATACATTTCGGTTTTGGTAAGGCAGGATATGAATTTGCCCCATCCCGAATACCGTACCTTTTCCAAGGTGACACCACTGCGCGGCTGCAAGAAGGGGCCAGATCGGGCCTGGGCCATTGGGCAGTGAAATGGTTCCCGTTACACCAAAGAGTTTGACTTCTCGCTGCTGCGCAGCAGACCAGCGCACAAGGTTACATTTTTCTCCGACCCACGGTTCTGTTACCGTATGGTTTGCAACGAATTTTGCCGCCCGCATCAGATCTCCATACACGGTGCTGCGCGGCATGCCAGCCAATCCGGCAATTCGTCGCAGTGAAGCGGTAATCAAGTCTTCGAATGCAGGTGATTGAATTAATCGGCTTTGTTTGATCAATCTAAGTGGCACATCAAATTTCAAAAGGCATGGCGTTAGAATTGGATCCTCTGGCAGGGGCCATCGAACATGTCCCAGTGTCCACGAATCCCATCCCGTCAGGCTGTTATCCGGTGCCAGAAACTTGTGTTTTCGAATGCGGAAGGGATTTCGCTTCGTTCCGAGTCCCATGGCGCACGCCATGTCCCAGGCTTTCCATAAAGTCCGCTCATGGCGTTGATCCACATCAAAAAGAATCCAGTCAATTGCTGGCGCGGTATTCGGGTCGGGAGGTGCGGGGCGCAAAATATAACGCGGCAAGTTGTGTCCCTGCTGATTGGAACCTGCAAAAATCTGATCATAGAGGCTACGATCTACTCGCCGGAGCGCACGCCCCCATACCCCGCGAATCATTGGCGTCGTGGCATGGATATGTGGTGTTTGCAAGAACAGCCTCCACGCAGTCACCGTAACCTTGTCCATCAGAGACTGAAGCTTTGGAAGCGGGTTGGTTTCAAGGAGATTCATGTACGGCGATTCGGATGCAATTGGGGGTAAGATAGCATTTTACCCGTTTTGTTCGCCTGAATACAAAAAAATCTGAGTGGTACAGCATCGTGAGGGGAATGTCTGATGCTCTATTTGATCCAGTGACGATGAATGGTAGATCAACGGTTTTGTTTTTCGGGTTCAAATTTGTACTTTTGGGCTTACTTCATCCAATCCAGATCTCATGTTCAGGTTTTATGGGTAGCATTGAGGAAACGAAAGTATGTAGCATAGACTGGCATCGTGTGCTTCAGGCATGGATGCATGATCCGGTTGATAAGGCCCTTTCAATTCCTGGTCACCAGAGCCGTGCCGGACGTTATCTGTCGGTGGCTTTCAACGGAGGTCAGAAAGATGTCAATCCCGAGGGTTCATCAAAATCGGCTGACATTGTTGCATCTCAGGCAGATCGGATACCCATGCCTTCTGCTGGGCTGAACGGAGAGCGTGCAGTAAATCCAGTTGATGGCTTGATGCAGATATTTCATCCGGTCAGTGCGCAACCGTATGAGATCACCGTTCCGAATGTATCCGAGGAAGATGTAGAAGGTGTGATCAGGAGTATTGTGCACGAACTTCCGATGGATCCGCGTTTGCGATTTCTGGCACTCTGGCGGCTTTTGCCAGATAAGTTGTACGAGCAGTTTGGACTGGATTTTACGCGATTGCCGGCGGATTCGCGGGTGCCAGACCATTCCCTGATTCAGCATGTAGACATTACAAGTGGAATTAAAGCCGCCAGTCAATTTGGCTCCTATGTAATCCTTTCGGTGACACTTGGTCCTGTTCAGTCGTTTATTAAGGCCGCAAGGAGTGTACGGGATTTATGGTCAGGAAGTGCGCTGCTTTCCTGGTTAATTTTTCAGGGCATGCGTCCCATTCTAGAGGATTTGGGACCTACTGCAATGGTATTTCCGACGCTACGCGGGAATTCGCTGACGGATTTGTGGCTAAGAAGTATTCCGGAACTTGCGTCTGTTATTAAAAAGCCACCCTCCGAGGTATGCCACAATCCTTCTCTTCCAAACAGATTTGTAGCACTAGTGCCGAATGATGGTACGGGTGGCAAAATTGCATCTGCCTTCGCAGATGCTTGCAGAACAGGTATCAATACCGCATGGCAAGATCTGGCGGATAAGATCCGCAATGGGTTAGATCCCAAATTTTCGATTCTGGATCCTGGGTGGGCAAAACACTGGGATTCGCAGATTACGAGTTTCTTTGATGTAACCACCTCAATCTGTCCTGCAAGTCATATGAATGAATCCATGATGGCATCTCTTATTGGTGGTAAACAGAGTTTTGGTGAAGTCTGGACAGATGCTCAAAAAGTTCGAAGTTTGAGCGAAACTATTCCACCGGCGCACAGGCCTAGATATAATCAGGGCAGGGCCGGTCGCTGGCAAGCACAACTGGAGGTCTCGGCACGTATGATCGAAGCACAACGATCTATTCGGCATGTACCGAAGTCAGTGGAGGTATGGCCGGCAGGCCCCAAGTGTACTCTTCTGGGCACTTATGAACAAATGGGACCCGCCAAATTGAACGAGTCGTCTGAATTCTGGAAGGAAGCGTGGAAGGAGATGCAGAATGAACTTCGAGAACGAGAACGATTTTGTGCTATTGCGCTCTGTAAACGTTTGGCCCCTCGGCAGTTTCTCCGCAATCAATTGGATCTGAGCGAATCGGACTTGCAAGTTCCCGATACGGCAACGATTGCAGCCATGGAATGGCTCCAAATGACGGATATTGATGCCAACAGAATCAACGGCTGGTGGCTTCATCAACAGAATCGTAATGAAGATACTGAGTCCGTTCCTAGTTACGATCTTTGGGGTAAGATCAAACAAGCAAAGAAATTACATGGCAGTCCTCCTTCCTATTACGCTATTTTAATGATTGATGCGGACGACATGGGGTTGTGGCTGAATGGGGAGAAAGCCCCATATGTTAAAGAAATACTCCATCCGAAACTGCGCAAATACTTTGAGCAACTGGAAGCCGAAGGACTTGAAGCCAAGCGTCCGGTAGGGCCTGCATTGCATGCAGCCATTAGTGAAGCGCTAAATAATTTTGCCAGTTTTAGTGTGCCGAGTATCGTCGAGAGCCATCACGGGACGCTGATCTATTCAGGCGGTGATGATGTTCTTGCATTATTGCCGACCCGTAACGTTATTCAGTGCGCGGTCAATTTACAAAAGGCATTCTGTGGGCAAAACGGCAGCATTGAAGGTTATGCCGAGTGCAGGGGCAGACATGTTTTGGCCATGGGGGATAAAGCCACACTTTCCGCTGGCATCGCATTTGTTCATTATAAGGAGGATTTACGGGGGGCTTTGCAGGCAGCTCGTGACGCAGAAAAGGAGTCAAAGGATAACGGGAAGAATCGAATAACGATGAACATTATGCGGCGTTCGGGGGAACGCCCGAGATGCGAACTGACCTGGGATCTTACGGACTGGTTTCAGTCGGTTATTGAAACGTTCTGTGCAGGAGTATCTGATCGGTGGCTGTACCAGTTGCGGCGTGAGGAGCCGGTACTGGCCAGTTTACCGTTTGAAGCCGTGGATGCTGAAATCAACCGCCTTATTCACCGGTCTGAGGCAATGGGTGACAGCCGAGCACCTGCAGGTGCGATACCAATTGACCAATGGTGGTCCCACTATAAGCAGCATACAGGGGATATAGACCATCAACTGAAACGCTTCATAGATCTTTGTCTTGGTGCTTCATTTTTATCCCGCGGATCTGATGGCTGATACCACGATTACCCGGAGACTGCTGCTACGCCCGGTGGATATGCTGTCGTTTCGGGATGGGCGTTCATTTGGTCCGTCGCAGCAGGCAGATTCAGGTCTGCCTTATCCCCAGACATTGGCAGGTGCAATCCGGACCTATCTCCTGAAAGCGCACGGAGTCAACGTAAGAGAGTTCGGAAATCGTGTCAGGAAGTACGGCTCCTTTGACGATGCACTTGGCCAGTACGGTGATCCTGTCAAGGGATTGCGGGGAATGCAGATCAGAGGTCCCTGGCTCAGTATGGACGGGCAGCTAGTTTTACCCATCCCTTCCAATGTACGCACCCAAAAATCTAGCAACGGAGTGCAGGAACCGCGTCAAATTTTCCGACTGGATCCGAAACGAACTTTGCCGCCTGGATGGAACCACCGGGAGCCGGGTTTACGTCCACTCTGGTACTATGGAAGGGAATCGCTTAAGTCTGTATCCGGGTATATTACAATGAGGGGACTACGTATTTTCCTTGAGGGAGGTGTGCCGAGTGAGGAAGATATCGTCAGAAAGGAGATGTTATATTCAATTGACCGGAGAGTTGGCATCGGTATTGACTTCAAGCAGAAGACCGCGAATGAGGGTATGATCTATACCGCGGGTATGCTGGCGCTCAAGCCTAACGTCGCTTTCTGTGCCGAAGTGACAGGCATCCCTTCTCTGATCATGCCACTCTGTCAGGAAGGTGTGCTTATGAAGTTTGGTGGGGAAGGCAGGTATGTGGAAATTTCGGAGCATGATGCCCCTTTGTGGCCAGATGTTTCGCACGGAACTGGGGATGGGCATCTGTTATTTCTTACGACACCAGCCTGGTTCAATGGCTGGAAGCCGGATAACCTCAAATGCATTGCGGCATCGGTTTCGCATTCAGATGGTATATCCGGATGGGATTTTGCGCGGGGCGGGCCCAAGCCCAACCGGTTTATGGTTCCTGCGGGTACTGTATATTTCCTGCCGAAAAATGCACACATTCCCCGATCTTTGGTTGAGCGCCATGATGTGCTGGCAGGATGGGGACACTATTTAAAAGGTAATTGGAATTATGTCTGATCAAGCAATTTTGTTTATTCATGCACTTACGGGGCTCCATTCAGGGGGTGGCACTCCGTCCGGTGTAATTGACCTGCCAATTCGGCGGGAACGGCATACGAACTGGCCAACTATCCCCGGTTCTTCATTAAAGGGCGTATTCCGCAGTGCATTCAATCGTGTGACAGGGGCCGCCCCTGATGCCAGTTCTGATGTACTGGCTTTATTTGGCCCTGCCACAAACACGGATGAAGACCATGCAGGTGCGCTGACACTTTCGGATGCACGAATCCTCGCATTCCCTGTTCGCTCTCTCTTGGGAGTATTTGCCTGGGTTACCTGCCCTGCTGTACTGGAAAGATTGTCGAGGGATTTAGGTATCATACAGGGAGAGTCGTTCCCGGAATTTCTAAGACCGGATCGTGATAACGCATATTGCATGCCTGACAGCCCACTGATTTCTGGTGACAAAATGATCCTGGAAGAGTTTGAATTTTCGGTCAGAAAAAGAGATAGTGTCTTATCTAAATGGATTGCGTCACGGGCGAGTTCAGATGAATCAACCCAGAAGCGTCTAACCAGTCACTTGGCAATACTGCATGACGATGACTTCACACATTTTGTCAGCAACGCTACGGAAATAGTCGCCCGTATCGGACTGGACTACGAACTCAAGACGGCTCGAAAATCCGCCCTGTTCTATGAAGAGTACCTGCCTCCTGAGACGCTGCTGTACTCCCTTGTGATTTGTCATGACAGTTTTCGGCCCGGTGATAAAGCAACCGGCAGAGAACTGCGCGAAAAGCTTGAAAGCGTATTGGATCCATATATACAGATCGGTGGCGGCGAAACCGTAGGCAAAGGGATTTGTGCTATTTCTTTCCACTCTCCGTCTTAACTACTGGCAGTTTCATGAGTAAACGCACTACATTGGATCAGCGTCGGGCCATGCACGCCTGGGATGCGGTCAAACGGATTTGTGAAAAAGGGAATACCGTATCGGCAGATTATAAAAGAGAGGCGAAACGCCTTCCTGTCAGGATTCAAACGGCTGGACTTGGGCAGGCATTAGGATTCCTGTATGCGAAGTCAGGCGGTGATAAAGATGCGAAGAATCTATTGTTGAAAGATCTGGAAAAATGGTTGCTTGAGGAGCGCGGGTTTGCCAACCAACCCCACAGCACAGCGAAAGATTGTCCGATTCTAAGACTGATTATTGGGGGTGACGCAGAATTATTGCGCCGGACCACAGGTGAATCGCTTGCATATCTGCAGTGGCTTGTCCGATTTACAGAGGCGGAAATAAAACCGGAGTAGCAACATGGCTGGACAAAATCTCACAGGACCATTTCTCCCGGAGACTACGCGAAGGCTGGTACGGCTACATGGAGATGACATACGCTTTCCGCTTAAAAAGCGTCAATTGGGACTTCATCTAGACAAGTTTACTAAAATTTACAAAGGAGATGAAAAGGAAAAGAAAGATGCCTTGCATGAGGTCACATGCATTAAGGGATGCAGTGATTTCCTAAAAAATCTTTTAGCAAGACGGGAAGCAGTACTGGAAGTCATGGGAGCATGCCGTGTAGAAATGAAAACGGCCGGACCACTGACACTCCATATCTCTCGTGCGGGAGCATGGGAAAATGCGGGCATTTGCCTTCATCCGGTATACGGTTTTGCGTACTTACCGGGAAGCGGGATCAAGGGACTGGTTCGCAGCTGGGCAGAGACAGTGTGGGCACAGGAGCAGGAAAACAAGAAGGAGGCATGGAATATGATGGATGAACTCTTCGGCTACAGTCCAAACTCTGAATCCCACAAATTTTCATCCAGAAGAGAGACACCCGGCTGGCGCCCTGATGACATCTTGCCGAAGGAGTCTTCTGCGGCGGGGAGGCTGATATTTCATGATGCATGGCCAAAGGTCTGGCCAGCCTTGGAAGTGGATATTTCTAATAACCATCACACCGGCTACTACGGTGGTAACGGAGATGGGCCGGGTGACTGGGAGGATCCAGTACCGGTTTATTTTCTGTGTGTCCGATCAGATACACCATTTGAATTTGCCATATCCGACCGCAAGCCCTGTGGGAATGATGCGCTTAAGAAAGCCTCTCAATGGCTGATAGATGCTCTGCAGGCCAAAGGAGCAGGTGCTAAAACTGCCGCGGGATATGGTCGTTTTTCTGTGGCCGGCTCCCCGAAACTGAGTATACCCATTGCGCTGCATAGCCGAGAGTATGAACTGGAACTTGTATCCCCGGCATTTTTAGCTGGTGCCAATCAGGATTTGGAGGATTGCGACTTGCGCGGTGCAACACTAAGAGGACAGTTGCGGTGGTGGTGGAGGTCGATGTATGCGGGTAAGATTGATCTCAGAGATTTGCAGAAGCTAGAGGAAGCAATCTGGGGAAGTGTTGAGAGTGGAAGTCCGGTGTCGTTATCGGTACGCCGGATATCTGGAGGCCCACCGCAACCATATACCAAGAACGAAGTATTCCTTCAGAGCCATGGCATATCATCCGCTGGAGGTGGACAGAAAACAACAACATTGGGGCTTTACTATACTACTTATGGTATGGCAGAAAAGGGTGATAAGAGGTGGTTCATGCCAGAAAAATCACAATGGCAAGTCGTGTCCATATTTAGGGATACATGGTGGATAGAATCTGCCATGAAGATTAAGATTACTGCGGACGAAGTAGAGCGACAGGTTTCGGCAGCATTATGGCTCTTATGCCGGTATGGAGGCATCGGGGCAAAATCAAGGAAAGGATTCGGTTCGTTAGAGGACGCGCAAGTTCAAGGAATTAATTCATGGGAAGATTGCAGTAGACTCGCAGAGGAACTTGCAGCAAAGTGTGGAATCCAGATTGCCACACAAGAGATCTATGGGCCCTCATTGGATACGGCTTTGTTCTTGGATAATATCCGTACCGAATGGAAGGATTCCTGGTTTGCGTCTCATATGATCGGCGAAATCTTGAAGGCCTCGGCCACCAAGTCACTTGAAAAGCGTGACCGTCCTGCGTTGGGAATGCCTCGTAAGAATGCGGATGAGGGGAGATTTCGTGTGAAACGTCATGCATCTCCGGTTCTTTGGAGTCTAAGCCGTCATTCAGACGGGAAACTGTCTGTACATCTTGTAGCGTTCCCATCTCCGAAGCTTCCAAATGCAAATGAAAGTGAAGAGATTCTGAAAGAGTTTGTTGGGCAGGTAAAAACCGAGATTGGTTGGCGAGGAAAAAAGTCCGGTCCTACGACTGCTAGTCAGATCATAGAACCTGAATCTGCATATACATCCAATCGGCCCCTTGCCGCCGGCGATATAGTTGAGGCCGAAATATTAAGCGAGAGGACAAAAAAAGGCAAACTTCAGGCTAGGCATATTGAAAGCGGCTGGGATGGTCACATCATGGACACGGTACCTGAAGACGTAAATCCTGGCGATAGGGTTCAACTTTATGTTCATGCAGTTTACGCTGAACGCGAAAGTGTCGGATTCAAATGGACAGCTCCGAAAAAATCCAGGCCTCGTAAATCTCAGTCGGGTAGGCCCAACCATTCTCGTGGTAGAGGGAGGCGGCGAAGATGAGCATATCCAATAATGACCACAAGGTCTTGGTACTCACGGTCGGTACAGGCAATGCAAAGGACAAAGAAAATTCGCTATATGTGCCGCTGCAGAAGAGTATCGGCACTGATTGTTGGGGTCGAGTTATTCTGTTCCCATCTCAACAGACCGTAGAAGATGCAAATGAGGTGAAGCGCCGCATTAGCGAGATATCCGTAGAGGTACGCCCAATTCCAAATACGGGAGACGAAAATGATGCTGATGCCAGTTTTGCCCATTTTGACGCAATTCTGGGTGAACTCATTGAATCAGATGGTATGTCTCCCCGAGATATTACGCTTGATTTCACGCGTGGCACCAAGGCCATGAGTGCTGCGCTTGTGCTGGCAGGTGTAGCATGCAATGTTCCAGTACTTCGCTACATTGAGGGAAAGCGTGGAAAGCGGGGTAATGTTCTCGCAGGAAATGAAGTTATCAAGGAGGTACGCACGGAAGTCGCCAATGCCCGCCAACAGATCAATCTAGCCGAACGGCTAATGATTCGTGGAGACTTTGAAGCCATCTGTACGATGCACCAAGAAATGTCGTCCACGCTGAACAATTTACCTGAACAGTTAAGAAGCAGGTTAAATGCTTATGCGTATGTCGCGGACATTTATGCTTCATGGGACCGGTTTGATTACGGCCGTGCATGTAGTTTAATCAAGAGCGGACGAGAGATTATTTCCTCGGCTGGGCAATTTGAGCCAACCCGATATATGGAGCAATGGCTAAAATGTCTAGCATCACATCCAAATCAAGATAAATTTGAGGAGATGTCTCCTTATTTAATGTACTTGGCATGTGACTTGTTAGCCAACGCCGAGCGCAGGTACCGGGATGGACTTTATGAAGATTCCGGGGTTCGCTGGTATCGCCTTTTAGAATTGATCGGGCAAGCCAGACTGTTTGATCAGGGGTATGATAGTAGTGGACTTCCCGAGGATAATCCAAAAGTGAAGGAATTTAATGATAGGCTCAGTAGAAAGTCACAGGCGCTCAATAAAGGTAAAAAAGGCACACTGCTGGCCTCTAGGTTACAAGTCGCAAGATTCTTGAAACACTTGGGTGATCCTTTGTCCAAGAGACTTCTGCAACAGGATAATTCGGACTATGTAGTTGCCCGAAATCATGGCCTTTTGGCACATGGTTTCAATGCAAGAGCATATCAGATGACACCAGGGCGTGTTCGTGCAATCATTAAAAATTTTGAGCAGTTATTGTGTGAGGACCGACCTGAGGCACATGAGTGGTTGGCGGTGGCTCGTTCTTTGGATTTCAGTAGTCTTCGCGAAAACTAAGTTTATGATAATCTAACCAAGTCAGTTAATTGTCAGGAATATCACCGTAATGTACATAATCGTTTTTCACTGATCGTCTTGGCATCCAATGGGTATGATGGCGTCATTTTGATGCAGTTGATTAGTTGAAATCTGGAGCAATTGTTCAAGATAATATCTACCTGCGGCGAACTTCTTGATTGCCTTGGACTCGGATTCATTTTCTCTGTAGTGATTGTGTAAACCCAGAATGACATGCAACTGGTGCAATCACATTTAGTCGGACGAGTTTAGAGACATTTCAGTAAAATGCCCACATTGTATATCACAGAGCCGGGTGCCACGGTTCGTTTCTCCACAGGATCTATTGAAGTGACGGTTTCAAAAGATCCAGACGGGAGTGGCCCATTGAAGACCCAGACCAAACAACTCATTGAAGTTGAACCGCATCGCATTGAGATGATTGCTCTTGTAGGGCGTATTCATATTACGAGTTATGCCACACGCTTTTGCCTTGAGAATAGAATTCCAGTCGCTTGGTTCAAGCGAAACGGAGATTTCCTGGGTCGGTTGGTTCCTGAACTTTCTCGAACCGCAGATCTTCGTTTGCTTCAATACTCGGCGGCTGTTGGCGAAGACAGTGCACTTTTACTTGCGAAGGAATTTGTTGCCGGAAAGATTCACAACTCCATGTCTGTTTTATCGGCAGTACGCTCAAATCGTTCAGATTGTCCTATTTTAGGATCCACGATCAGTCAACTAACTCACCTTCAGTCCCAAATATCAAGTGCGACTGAAGTTGAATCTTTGCTCGGCTATGAAGGTACTGGTGCTCGTACATATTTTCGGGGACTAACGGCAGGTTTTGATGGTGGACTTTCTTTTGATGGCCGTGCCCGAAGACCACCGCCCGATCCAGTTAATGCATTGCTGTCTTTTGGATATGTCATTCTTGCAAACACGCTGGCCAGTACATTAGAGGCCCGCAATATAGATCCGTATGTCGGGTTCTTGCATCAGCGCCGATCAGGTCGACCAAGTCTGGCGTTAGATTTATTGGAAGAGTTCCGAGCGGCAGTTGTGGACAGGTTTATCCTTCGCATGTGCAATCGTAAACAGTTGCGTCTGGAGCATTTTGAGGACGACATCAAGCGTGGTGGGGTCAGACTTACTCGCAATGGGTTACGTAAGTTTTTCCGAGAATGGGAAGTGTTTATGGACAAGCCTATGCCGGGTCTCAAGAGTGTTGAACCTGTTGAATCCATCATTCGGCATCAAATCAATCGTTTAGCTGCTCATCTTCGAGGTCAGTGTCGATACAGATCTATTCGACTTGGAGAGGTTTACGATACGTAACCATGCCCCGTTATGCAATTGCTTACGACATTGCAGACAATTCTCGTCGGCGCAAGGTAGCAAATCTTCTTGACTCCCTCGGCGACCGTGTTCAGAATAGTGTCTTTGAGTTAGTTGTAAGCAGATCAATGCTCACAAAATGTCTGCACTCTATCAAAGAACTGCTGAATATGGAAGAGGACAAGGTAGTGGTATATTTTTTGTGTCGTACATGCGAATCAAAGCGAATCTATGTTGGCGCGGTTGACGGTATTACGGAGATAGGTGATGAGCAGGTTTTCGTTGTATAGGTGCAGATTCGTAACCGTCTATGCCCACTAAATAGCCCGGGAGTTACGAATTGCAAATATGCTGTTTTGCAATTTTCTCGGTAATTACGGGAACATATGTCCGGTTTATGTGCTAAAATGGTTTCGATAGGCCGAGTTATAACATTCCGATGCTATGTACGGGCTAATGGGTGTTGTCAATTTCTGACAAGAAGTTGTTATATTGGCGTGTTCCGGTCAATTAAGGCTATTGATTCTGCCATTATGGGGAGCCGTTTATGCAATTGATGCTTCAAAAAGTGCTTGACAGTACAAAATCCGTGGCTTGATGCCTAGATGTTAGAAAACATTTGCCCTAACACAGGATGCCCCGCTCATTAGGGGATTGCGACTGATAGTGATGATGACTTTGCGCAGCATGTAAAAAGGAAGCTAACACAGGATGCCCCGCTCATTAGGGGATTGCGACAATACGGTCACGGTTGCTGTCATATTCTTGGTCGGTGCTAACACAGGATGCCCCGCTCATTAGGGGATTGCGACTG
The DNA here is from genome assembly GCA_022822185.1 of Rhodothermales bacterium. Lineage (GTDB taxonomy): Bacteria > Bacteroidota > Rhodothermia > Rhodothermales > Bin80 > Bin80. The sequence continues at coordinate 13,582 of JAJECE010000001.1, forward strand.
AAGCTAAATTGATTGTTCATGTTTTCGTTGCGTTTATGGCTAACACAGGATGCCCCGCTCATTAGGGGATTGCGACAAGATCAGACTGCGAATGCTCCAAAAGCAGACCCATGTCTAACACAGGATGCCCCGCTCATTAGGGGATTGCGACCATCGTCTTGCACGGTAGACAAAAACGCCCACGCCTCACTAACACAGGATGCCCCGCTCATTAGGGGATTGCGACTCCGCTATCTGGCTAAAGATGGCCCTGCTGTCCTCCAATTTCTAACACAGGATGCCCCGCTCATTAGGGGATTGCGACGGGTTTTCCATCCTTCGTGATAATGTCATAAGACCTGCGTCTAACACAGGATGCCCCGCTCATTAGGGGATTGCGACTGAAGTTTATCCACAGACACCCATACTTCTCCCTTGCTAACACAGGATGCCCCGCTCATTAGGGGATTGCGACAAACTCTTGCGGGTAATCCCGGACCGCACGAAGCAGAGATACCTAACACAGGATGCCCCGCTCATTAGGGGATTGCGACCATAAATCGCGAAGTCAGGGGTGGTGTGCCAGATTTCCTAACACAGGATGCCCCGCTCATTAGGGGATTGCGACCAATGGAGATCCAAACTCTCCCGTTGATCATGACGAATCTAACACAGGATGCCCCGCTCATTAGGGGATTGCGACAGCTGACCCAGGTTGTCTGAGCCTCCTTTATCAAGAGGATCTAACACAGGATGCCCCGCTCATTAGGGGATTGCGACATCGTATTGCCGAATATCTCCGCTTTGGGTCTTGGAGAGGTCTAACACAGGATGCCTCGCTCATTAGGGGATTGCGACTTGATTCCGTGGCCGTTGCTCATCAGGCATCCCTTGCTAACACAGGATGCCCCGCTCATTAGGGGATTGCGACTCGTCAAAACAACAATGCAGTTCGGCCTCTATCTGATTACCTAACACAGGATGCCCCGCTCATTAGGGGATTGCGACATCTGAGCGAGCAGTTGTTTGTACCGCTTCGTCACCCTCCTAACACAGGATGCCCCGCTCATTAGGGGATTGCGACAATTGGGTTAATTCGTGTTCAACGGCAAGATGGATAAATCGCTAACACAGGATGCCCCGCTCATTAGGGGATTGCGACTTTTTGTCAGCCCCTATTTGGGGATTATAGCTTCGCAATGCCTAACACAGGATGCCCCGCTCATTAGGGGATTGCGACCTTCACTGGAATTTGCAAGACAAACCGTGCACACAAAGCACGCAACTAACACAGGATGCCCCGCTCATTAGGGGATTGCGACCAATCCCTAGTGTACGATCATATGGCCACTCGCCTTGATACCCTAACACAGGATGCCCCGCTCATTAGGGGATTGCGACAATTGGATAAGGGAGCAGATACATGCCGATATTTTCATGACTAACACAGGATGCTCCGCTCATTAGGGGATTGCGACAATTGGATAAGGGAGCAGATACATGCCGATATTTTCATGACTAACACAGGATGCCCCGCTCATTAGGGGATTGTTCCAGTGTTCACTCAGATGGAGTCCAAAGATTGCACAAAATAGATTAGGTACAGACTAAGTTTGATGTTTTACGGGGGAACGGTCGTTCTCAATAAAAATTTCAACGGATGCTGCACAATTAGGCAACTTCATGAACGGGAATTCCATATCACAGTCGGATCAGCAGTTCGACCTGTCTGATTCAGGACCCAAACATCTAAGCCGTCCCAGGAAAGTCGGTAGTGCGGAAATATCCTACCAGACGACGCGTAGCATCCTTACGCGTACATCAGGGTTTCTGAACAAGTATGATTACAGTCTGAATCCCTATTCAGGTTGCTCATTTGGATGTACATACTGCTATGCCGCATTTTTTACCACGACCAAGGAAGAACGGGATAACTGGGGCCACTGGGTAAAGGTTAAAGAAAATGCAGTTCAGGTCCTGCGCCGATGCAGGCCGGGCCGTCTGGATGGGGCCCGAATTTATATGAGCAGTGTCACAGATCCGTACCAGCCGGTTGAACGGAAACTGAAACTAACCCGGAGATTGCTGCAAACCCTGTCCGACCATCACAAGCCAAAACTGGTCGTGCAGACCAGAAGCCCGGATGTAGTACGTGATATAGAACTGTTCCACAGAATCACAGAGAGGGGAGGACAGGTTCAGGTCAACATGACGGTAACGACAGACGATGAAGAGGTGCGACGAACGTTTGAGCCGTTCTGTCCATCGAACCAGCAACGGCTGGATGCCATAGCAGCAGTGGCTCAGAATTCTATTCCTACCTGCATTACGATGACTCCATTACTCTGGGTAAACGATCCGGAGCAGTTTGCAGACGCTCTCGTCAAAACGGGAGTAGAACACTTTATTGTTCAGGATTTTCATCCGACGAAAGGGCATTTTGTTGCAGGAACCCGAGAGGTTGCACGGCAGAAAATGGCCGAAAAACTTGGTTGCAGTACTGCGTCATTTCCTGGCAAGTACCATGAGCATTATGAGCGGATCCATAAAGTGCTGAGGAGTCGATTGTCAAGACATGGATCCTTTGGTGAAGGCAAAGACGGGTTTGCTCCGTCATTCTGAGTTTTTGCAACATATGGATTCCAGGGTTGGTGGTTGAGGATTGGACAACGGTTTATCCCTCCGAGAATCAGTCCGAACGGGAACGGGAATTTCCCATCCTGATCCTATGGAGAGGGCACCTCCCGAAATTCCAAATAGATGCTACGGGCAGGCTTCTGGATTCAACTTCCATGCCCAAAGCTATGGGTACGTAGCGCAATTACTGTATATTTGAACTTTGCTATAGAGTCAGTATGCTGAGTCAGGGTTATGTCCTTAATACCTATGAAATACGCTCCGTGATCGGACTGGGCGGGTTTGGTATTGTCTATAAAGGGCGACACACGGAACTGGGAATCACCATTGCGATCAAGGAATACTTCCCGTCGGAGCTGTCCGTCCGCCATGGCGAAACCGTTCAGGCAAGCGACCCGGAATTAAAGACTCTCTTTGAAGAAGGCCTGCAGCGCTTTCTTGGAGAGGCGAAGCAGTTGGTGAAATTCCGTGATCACCCCAATATAGTGACCTGTACAGATCTATTTCTGGCAAACGGCACGGCATATATGATTATGGAGTATGTGCAGGGGTTAACGCTTTCCGCACTCCTGGAGCGCCGTGAGTCTCAGGGCAATCCCTTCACGGAACAGGAACTGCTTGATCTGGTTCGGCCTCTCTTGACGGGGTTGCAATCCGTTCACGACTCAGGGATCTGTCATCGAGATATTAAGCCATCCAATATTCTGGTCCGCTTTGAGGACAGTACTCCGGTTCTAATTGATTTTGGCGCAGCAAAGCACGAAATCAGTCGACACACTAAATCTCTCGCCCCCTATACGGATGGCTATGCTGCCATGGAGCAGGTCGGGGAAGGAGAGATCGGTCCATGGACTGATATGTATGGATTGGGGGCGGTCATGTGGAGAATGATTGCCGGAGGCAATCCTCCGTTTTCTCCGCCAAATCCACCAATCGTTCAAAAAAGAACCTTTGAGGTGGTGCATGGGCGATCAGATCCTCTGCCTTCAGCAAAGTCAATTGGCAAGAAGCGGTTTTCAAATAGAACATTGAAGGCGATAGATAGATGTCTGGTTATTAACATGGATAAGCGGACGCAGAATTGTACGCAGCTTCTGGATGCATTAGATCTGGCGACTCCTGCGATTGGCCATTCTGAGGATGATTCCGGCTTCGTATACAAGAGAGGGAAAGTTCTCAGAGGGACTGCGGGATTGGAAGATAAAGGCGAAGCCGCCAAGATTAAGTCTACGAGGAGAACCAGAAGATGGCTGGTTGCACTTACGATTGTCACCTTGGGTGTAATCATTCTAGTTGCCCTGATTCCGAACCTTCCGTTCATGATTACTGTTCCTCAGTTGGGGCCAAGGACAATCTCCCAGGAGGAGTTTGTCCTTACACATGACGATCAGGTCAGTACCGTGGAATTTTCTCCGGATGGCAGCCAGCTGGTTTCCGGGTCATGGGATGAAACCGTCCGTTTTTGGGATGTATCCACAGCGGAAGAAGTGCGCCGCTTAACATGGCATACAGACCGGGTCCATGCCGTGGCGTTTTCCCCTGATGGCAGGTTACTTGCATCCGGGTCAAGAGACAATACGATCCGATTATGGAATGTATCTACGGAGACAGAAGAGCGAAACCTGATTGGGGATACAAACGGGTATTCCGTGAATTCACTGGCCTTTTCCCCCGATGGTACTTTATTGGCATCCGGGCTGGGGCGTCGTCTTCATTATTTCTGGAAAACAGACCTTACCATTCGTCTATGGGATCTACCGACTGGCTTGGAATTGAGCAGTTTCTCTGCGCCTGCAGATCGGATCAATTCCGTCACGTTTTCCCCCGATGGTATGTTACTTGCGTCTGGATCATGGGACAGTATCATCCGCTTGTGGGATGTATCCACAGAGGAAGAAGTGGACCGCTTTATCGGGCATACATCTGCGATTCATTCCGTGGTTTTTTCCCCTGATGGCACATTGCTCGCATCTGCATCAGAGGATCATACGGTCCGTTTGTGGGGAGTATATACGGGAGTAGAGGAACAAAATTTTATCGGGCATACGGATCAGGTCAACTCCGTCGCTTTTTCGCCGAGGGGAGATCTACTTGCTTCAGGAGCGGGGAGCCCGAACTCATCCTCTGCAGAATCATCGGACTACACGGTCCGTCTGTGGGAGGTGTCAACCGGCGAAGAGGTACTCCGCTTTACAGGACATGATTTTTGGGTGAACACCGTGACCTTTTCTCCTGATGGCAATCTACTTGCTTCAGGATCAGGAGACCATACCGTCCGAATTTGGAAGGTTGATAATTAGAGAGATCACGAACAGCCTGTGCTTCCTCTCGTACATTGCGGGCTTTGATGTATTCCACCCGTGTGCGTATTCAGATGATACTTCCAGGCTATTCGGGCTGGATTTTCAACGATTATGTACGAATTTGAAAAAAAATCACTAAAAGCGGGGAAAATTGGATCAAATGAAATTTTTTCCGTATATTTAGACTAAATCTAAATAAGAATGCCGATTCAACTCTCTAATCACCCTTGGATAAGACTGATTTGGGCCGTCTACGCATCCCTGTTCCTGTGCACAGGGACAGGGATGGCGCAGGATATACCGACTGATTCCAGTCGGGTCGACTCAATACGTACCGTACGGATGGCTCCTGTAGTGGTCACCGCGACGCGATCCGAAAAGATTCTTGAGGATGTCGCGGTGCCAGTAAGTGTGATTACTGCAGATATTATGGAGCGCGAAGGAGCATTGCGCCTTGGGGATGTATTGGCCAATGAGATGGGAATGGCCTTGTTTGATGATCACGGTACTGGATTGCAGGTGCAGGGGTTTGCATCCGACTATACCCTCATATTGCTTGATGGCGAGCCGGTGATTGGTCGTACCGCCGGTACACTTGATGTAGACCGAATTACTGTTAAAGGGCTGAGCCGTCTGGAAATCGTACGTGGACCATCCTCATCCCTGTATGGAAGTGAAGCACTTGCAGGAGTCGTGAATTTGATCACGGCTCCGCCGGCGGAAGGCATGCAGGGATCCGCCAGTTTCCGTATTGGCTCCCACACTACCTCAGACATGACATTTCAGATGGAAGGGGGGCTTGAGCACCTCGGTGCACGGCTTGTGGTCAATCGTTATGCCTCGGATGGGTATGATTTAACACCGGGAGTCTATGGCCCAACGACCCCCTCCTTTGCTGATTGGACAGGGGATTTGCGGAGCCGCATGGTGATCTCGGATCGTGTTCAGGTCAGGCTGGGTGCCAGAGGAACTATCGAAAATCAGGAGAGTGTTTTTGCCTCCGTGACCGATGGGGTTGCTGAGGCACGCTACAATGATGAAGGAAAGCGGCTGGAATGGAGTATTCATCCAGAAATCGAAATGCAGTTCAGTGATAAAATCCGACTCAACACAACGCTCTACGGAACCAGTTATCAGACAGAGACACATCACCGCCGCCAAAATGACGGATTCGTTCACTATGAGGATGAATTTGATCAGATGCTTGCAAAGGCAGAGATGCAGATGGATGTCCTTTGGGGGACAAAGCATTTGACCAATCTTGGTGGTGGAATGATTGGTGAACAAATTGGGGGAAGCAGATACGGAGGGACCGAAAGTGATCCGAATCCGGAATCAACGCAGGCTTATTTATTTGCCCAGCACGAGTGGCTGGCTTCGGATCTCGTTCATTTCAATACAAGCCTCCGGTTTGATAATCATTCCGACTACACGGCCAGAGTTACTCCAAAATTTGCTGTCCTGGTTCGCCCGTCAAGCAAAATACGCCTCCGTGCAAGTGTCGGCAGCGGCTTTAAGGCACCTGCCTTTCGTCAGCTTTATCTGTCCTTTACGAACCCGGCCGGAGGATACTCGGTATTTGGTTCATTACCCATGAATGAAGGGATCAGGCAACTGGAGGCCGAGGGACAAATTGAGCAAAAGCTGTTTGATATATCTCAACTAGATCCCTTATTGGCAGAGAGTTCGGTTGCCTTTAATGTGGGGGGATCCGTAGAGCCATTTAGGTGGCTCACGGTTCAGGCGAATGTATTTCACAATAATGTTCGTGATCTCATTGAGACGCAGCCGGTGGCCCAGAAAACCAATGGATCCTTTGTATATGGCTACTTCAATTTGGCCCGAATCTATACACGGGGAATAGAACTGGAAGCGAATATCAGTTCCCAGTCGGTACGGCGGAACTCGTTTGATATTACACTTGGGTATCAATTTCTACAGGCCAGAGATCGTAAGGTGGTCACGGCACTCAAGGAGGGCACGGTGTTTGGCCGTCTTCCCAATGGACGGGATTACCGGTTGACCCTTGGAGATTATACAGGTATGTTCGGACGCTCCCCCCATTCGGCCACAGTTCGTGCTGCCTACATGAACACGGACATTGATTTGACGGTCAGTATCCAGGGGCGCTGGCGGAGTCGTTATGGGTACCGGGATCTTGATGGAAACAATCTTGCGAATCGGTCAGACGAGTTTGTCCCCGATTATGCGGTACTTGGTGCAGCAGTCACTAAGTCATTCACAGTTGTTCAGACATTGGAAGCAGTTGTGCAGGTTGGTCTGGATAACGCCTTTAATCACACATACCCCACACTAGTCCCTTCACTTCCGGGGCGTCGGGGTTATGTATCCCTTGAATTCAATTTCTAAACATGAACCAAACCTTACCTATCAGAAAGACTCCAGTCATTTTTCGAAATGTCTGGTTAGCGGCAGTGGTGATCACCGTATTTATCGGGGCATGTGACAGTGCCAGTAACGAACCAGAACCGATCCCACTTGATACCCAGATTGCGGAGGATGTGCCGGCGGATCCAGAATCCGACAGGGATATGGAAACTGGCCGGTCGATTTCCAACAATCTCTTTACTCTTTATGATCTGGATGCAAACAAGATTGTCCTTTCCTCTTCGGTGACCGATGCTGCCCAGCGTGAGGCAGATTCTACCGGCACGGTCTGGGATATTGGTTTCAGGGCCACGACCATTATTTTCAATGGTGGCAAAAGTGGCCCGGGTAAGGCCGCTGCACAAATCCTTACTCAGACATTTGACGAGGTCGTTGAAGCTCCGGCTGGCGGATACATTATGGACGGCGAAAACACGACCTGCCCCCAAGTCCAAACTCCGGCAGGCCCTGTACCCGGCAGCACCTTGGCCATCTGTACGGGTTCTGATAACGGGTGGTACAATTACGATTCAAGTCAGCAGCTCATCAGTCCGATTCCTGGGCGTACTATCGTGATGAAAACTGCAACGGATAACTATGCATCGGTTCGGATTCTAAGTTACTATCAGGGCAATCCCAATCCCCCCAATACGGAGCAGCCTTCACGTCACTATACCTTTGAATTTATTGTCCAGCCTGACGGCTCACGAGATCTGCGGAGTACAACCCCCGACAGCTGACGGCAGGTTCGGGGAATTTTGGACAAAAGATTGAAGTGCACCAGTGACATGTATAATGCTCTTGAGGATGTAGCATTATGCATGTCACTGGGCTAAGGCTAAGATGCTTGTTTTGATCTCTGTTGTGACGGATCGAACGGTCGCAGATTAACTTTTTCTCTCGGATCGTCTTAGCCATTCAGATTGGTTCAGTGCCACTCTGGACATCCTTTCTGCTATTTTTTGAGCGATGGACTGAGAGAGTTCAGGCTTAAGTTCTCCGGTCCACCGATATTTCTGATTACCCTCGTCCGTGAAAATGAAGGCATCACGGGGTTGATCCAGATATGCAAGTACACATTTCTTCTCTGAATCTGGCTTAAAATCCATCATACACCAATCCGAAGGCTTCATGGAAATGGACATATGCCGATATTTGTTTTCTCCAACCGGCACAACGACCTGTACCTGTATCACATTCTTCTCCGGGTCGGATAGAGGAAGAAAAAGAAACGATGTCTTCTTTATCAGTCGGACACTATCGCATTTGGGGGTGACGCAAAGCAAAAATTCCTCTTTCTCTGATTCATGTAACTGAATTACGGTACCCATGCTAAGCTGCCTTTGTTGGGGATCCAGTACCTGCCGAAAACACATCATGGATGCAAGACGGAGATCCAGTTCACTGCTGTTTTCGGCACCACCAGAAAACCCGTGGGATAGGTCTTGGAATTTCTTCCGACCCAAAGGAGGATTCTCCATGTTTTCAATTCCTTGTTCCAGCATTTTCGTGACTTCCTCTATTTTAGTGCTGGAGTTAGAATTAAACGACAGTCCGTCATTTTCAAATCGCCCAGAGAGCCAATGTTGGATAGCTTTTATGCCCGCGGGGCTTGGATCGGTGGTGACGGCATCATCCATGATACCGTGGAGTTCACTTGCAATCTGTTCCACAATATGCCGTTCTGCTTCTTGCGGCTGGGGCAGACATGCCCGGTGTGTTAAGAATGCGGGGTCCATTTGTGCTTCAAAACGCTCCAGAACCCGATAAACGTTCTTTCTGACCGCAGTTAACGCGGTCATTACAATACTGGGTAGAAGCCCCTCAACTTTGTCAGCAAAATCACGGATGAGACGGTCAGATAATTGTCCCTCAGTCACGACTCGGCTTGAGTTCTTATTGACGGAGTTAACACCTTCCTTAAGATATACCACAATCCTGCAGGCACCGAAATCAATCGTGTGGGATGGATGATCTGCGGCATCTTCATGTTCATCTGTTTTGGTAGCGTCAATTTTGTCTGCTATCTCATCAAGGATTTTTTTGGGATCATTTTCTCCAGTGTAGATAGCGATCAGGCGAAGTTGATGTTGAGATCCTTCCGAAAGAATCTGCTGCAATAATGGCAAAGCAGTGTATCCATTTTTTCGACTCAATCGCCAGTCCAGAATAATGATGTCTGCCCGGTTTAAGGTCTTAGCAAGAGTTGATTCACTGCCTCCAGTTTCGGGTGAAATGACCCCACAAACCATACCATTGCGGGAAAATGACGACGTTATCTGATCAATTCCGATGGATCGTAGCGGTGGGTGGTTGTCCGATTCATCACCTGAGGTGTCGGTGTTGAAATTCGGTGTTTTGAGAACACCGTGTGCTACTGTCGGTTTAGAGATATCAAGTTCGTCGTCAACAATAACTGCTGTCAGGAGGAAACGCTTGGTGATCTCCAAACAATGCATCTGAAAATCATTCATTGGCACTGGCATCTCCCCCCTCGTCTTCCACTGGCATGATCAAGAATGATGTATTCCAATTTGGTATTTCTTCTTCAAGAATGAGGTCGTAACCGACCTCATTCAGAGTTTTTTTGGCGATATATAACCCCATTCCCCGGCCTTCAGGTTTCCTCGTGAACCCAAGGTTGAAAATGTCATGCCTATCCCGATCATGGATACCCGGGCCCGAATCAGAAACTCGCAGTACATTATCAAATGCATCCAGTTGGATCTTGCGTTCAAGCCGTTCGTTCTGACCTGAAAGCCAGTAGATAGCATTGTCCACAAGGTTAATAAACACAGGAAAGAAAGAGGATGGGTATCCAAGCAGCTTCATGCTTGCAAAAGAATCCGTTTGAGACAGCGTTATATCATGCCTTGATAAGCGTGGACCGAAGAGGTGCATGATGAATTCAAAGATTTCCCAGCCATAAATATTAACCGCCTTGCGGTATAGTCTCCTTTGAAGTGGAGTGAAGAGGCTGAGGTATCCATCTAGATGTTCAAATCCGTTACGGATATTTTGATATAATGGGACTAAGTCACTATTTAAGTCAGCCCAAGGCTTCAGGCCCTGAACTCCAGATCTTACCGCCTGGGTTGCAGCACCGAACTCATGGCCTATAATTTCAATTGCCATACCAATTTGGGCAAGATGGAGATCAATCGCGGACTGTTCCTTCAGTGCGATATTGCTCTCTTCAATCGCAACGAGTTCATCAACAATGGATGCATCCTCTTCAAGGTTGATCGCTTCAAGTTGGATCCGAAGGGATTCCAGTTTTTGCAGTGCTTCTTTTTCAGCATCCAGGATCTGTGTTTCCATAGAAGTACGCTCCGCAATGAATTGCTGCTGATCACGGCCGGAAAAGTCTCGCTGGCTAAACTGCGTCATTACATCGCGAATGGTCGTTTCAACATCTTGGGCGCACTCCCTCGTCAATTTCCGGGCAGTATCAGAAATAACCGCAACCCTCGCCTCAATTTCCCGACGCTCTGCTTTCGTTTTTTGTCTGGCTTTTCTTGCAGCATCCTTTAGAACTGATTCCATGCGCTCTCTGACTTCCACATTTACCCCAATCTTGTCTAATTCCTCAGTAATGGTACTTTCAATTGTATCTCGAACATTACCAACCTCCACTCGGAACTTCTCAAATGCCTCTTGATAGTTGCTCCATTCCCTTGACAGACGCTTACTGAGTCCTATCCTTGGCTTAGCAATTCGATAGCCGTCTTCCAATTCCTTCAGTGAGATCCTTGCCAAACGCTCTATTGCTAGGATTTGGACAGCAGCATGCTTTTGATTCTCATTTTTTGCAGCTTGCCGAACCCGTTCTTCAACATCTATCATCAGTTTCAGGGCTGATTCATGTGGAGTCTGCTGCTCTATTTTCTCAAAGAAACCATCCAACTCACTCTTGAACTTGCTCCGCTTCGCGGTAACTTTCTTCTTTCTGGCTTGACGGTGCCGTTCAGCTTCTTCCAGTTCTCGTTTCCGACCGGTGAAGAGGTCGGCTCGGAATCCTTCCTCACGGAAGAAATCGGCAGCAATCTGGACAAGAAAACTTTTCAGAATATCTCGCATCTGGCGATATGCCAGATTTTCTCTAAACCCTTCTCGGCCGGCCTTCTCGCTGAGATGTTTATTGTTAATAGAGTCTATTTCTACAATTCCAAACATCTGCCGGTAGGAGAAATAGTAATAGGATGCACTCTTCGTGCGCCGAAGTTCGATGTTGAGCCAATCGTAGTCTGTGTTTCCATAAGGCTGAATACGTACCCCATCACGATGGATGTATAAGCCCCCGATTTTTCGGGTCTTAGCTATCATACGAGTATGTTCAGTGGAGGGTATAGTAGAATGTCTTGCTAAGCCTTCAATGGCGGCAAATTTAATGCGAAAAGGGCCGCATTTGGTTTTTTCTCCCCGATTACGCCCACTCCAGTTGATTATATGATCTTTTATTTCTTCGCCATAGATCGACACATTGCCCTTGAATTGCCCCCAGTCGTCAAATTGGCCCCAGATCCGATGGTCGGCATTTTGATATTCAGAGTCAGTGAAAAACTCACTGGGTCCAATAAGATCATTCCAAGTTCCATCCGTATTGTGTACTCTGAATGCAGTTTGGATGACAGGTTCTGGTTCGTCCCCGAATGCTGGAGTGGTGAAGGCTAGTAGAGATTTCTGAAGAGGTGCTGCTTCATCGGAACGGGAATTCCCGTCTATATCGTAGTCTAGATTTTCATCTGTGGGCAGAAGGTAGAAATGAGTACCGTGACCTCGGTTTAGAAGCGTAGGTCCTCCAAAGCGTCGGCAAAGTTCTTGGGGGTTTATGTTGAAATTCTGGATGTTTGTATCTATTTCGTCCCACTGCCCAGAATCAATACGTTCTCGTAGACTGATGTTTCTATCTCGAAAGTCCCGAACCATATCTGCTATATCCTCAGCATCAGGTAAACTACCACCGGGAAATGTTCGAAGTGGAATCCGAATATCCTCAAGGTTCAGTTCCATACACTTAAAGAATTCCCAATTCAAAAAGGCGGCGGTTAGATCTGACAGTTTGCCGTTACGCTTGGCGCGTGTAAGGATTAACACCTGGGGAGCAATGGTTGCGATAGCGAGACGACCGATCCCTTTTTCTCCTAATACGGGCCTTTTTGACTTGATGGAGGTATAGCCCTGATTTTCTTTTTGCTTCCGCTTGAGGCTGGTATCTGTGGCGATTGTGAGCCATCTATTTTTGAATTCCTCTAACTCCATCCCGAATCCATCATCCCGGATCACGAGAAGCTTCTCATTGCGAAAATAGTCTGCCTCCACCCTCTCTGCATCCGCATCATGTGCGTTCTTGAACAGTTCGGAGATTGCAGTGGGAATCCCTGCAATCTGCTGTCTACCCAGCATGTCTAACGTTCGGGCAGCAGCCTTGAAATTCACATCCATAATTTAGTGTACCTCCATTTCTGTTAAATGTCTCTCAATATGAAGTCCAGCGGTTTCGGCAAATCTCACGGGAACTGCATTCCCAATCTGGCGCGCCTTTGAGTGCATTTTACCAGAAAATGAAAACTCCATAGGGAAGGTTTGAAGGCACGCCGCTTCACGGACGCTGATCGCACGATTCTGTTCAGGATGACCGAAACGGCCATTGGAGTAACTAACGCATCGTGTTGTAAGTGTTGGCGCTAGTTGATTCCAAGACATCCGGCCGTATACATCCATATATCCCCTAAATGAACGATGACAATTGAGTCGAAGATGATCGGGCCAATCTTGATTGCCCCCACCCTCAGGAGTGGACTGAATACGCTCTAGATTCAGGGCGGATAAACCCGCAGCCTGGTGATCAGGAATATGAGGATGCTGTTCGCCGGCAGCAATTTTAGGAAGGTCACCAATCCAGTCTCTTACGGTATCAAAATCTGGATTGTCCGTTCCAGAACCATGGGTTTCTGGAGGCAGATTAAGGCGGCCATGTAGACTTGCCAAGAGCAGAAACCTTCGTCGGCTTTGTGGAATCCCATAACGCTTCAGGGGAACTGAAGCATATGTCGGGAGACTATAGCCCGCATCTTTCAGGCCTTGCAGGAATTTGCTAAGCGGCTCTGATTCTGGACTGACGTTCTGAATCCCTGGTACATTCTCTACGAAGATAATATCAGGTCTGTACTTCTGGATGAAGCGTAAAAATTCAAGAATTAGAGGGATTCGTTCGTCTTCATCTAACTGCTGGCGGTTGGTGTTTTGGTTTGAGAATGGCTGGCATGGAGCACAACCACAAAACATGATTGGATTAGGTCTTGCCTGATCAACGAGTTCGCGGATTGCTTCTTCCCTCACTTGTCGGATGTCCTGCGCAATAAAGGTTGCTGCCGGGAAATTCTGCTGGAAGGTTTGTTTCGCGTCTTGATCCCAATCAAGGGCAAACGTGATCTCCATTCCGGCATTTTGAAATCCCTGACTGGCACCACCACAGCCAGAAAAGAAATCAAATACTTTGACGGGTAGTCTGGAGTTAGAATCAGTATTCCGGTCAGAATTCATGAACGATGCTGGTCGTTAGAGTGGGCACCATAAGAGATTAACAGCAACATAGTACAATCGGAGAATATACGGTTAGCCTGATATATATGCGCAATTTGTCCCATCCAGAGGTCCTATCCAGTGTGGGTTAGATGGGTCTGGTACTATCTGGATATCCAAGTTATAGCCCAGATTCGTCAGTTTGTGGCACTATGGAATGCAGAGTTCGCCTAGTCTCGTGTTTGTTTTTTTTGACGCAATCTGGATTTTTCTGCGTGTAACCATCACGACAACCTGATTTGATGTGTTTTCTACGTCTGCTTTGGAGGTTACTCCGCCTAAATCTCCAAGGATTTTCCGCCATATGTCCAAATTGGACATAGCCGGGGCGATTCCGTCTGAAGTTGTGTTTCTCCCGTCATGTGAGACAGCGTAGGGTTCACAAATCTGGCGTTTTTGACTTTTTTCCTTCGGTGTGTTCATTTCTTATGGGAATGCAGAGATTCTCCTTTGGTTCGAAGGCAACACATGATTGATCTGAACGCACAACTCCGTCCAGCATGTTACTGATTTAATGGGCATTGGTTGTGGGATTCAGGATATATCATTTTAGGCAAACACAGGATCAACTAAAGATCCCACTCGGTATGTTTTATTGTTTTGTAAAATTCTACGCACGGTCTGTCTGGTGGGCAATGTCCCAGTTTTAGTCTCCCATCTTCCAGAAGTTGAAATAGTTCACGATAGAACACCTTTTCCCCACGCCAAGTCTCCGGCAATGATGTCAATTCTAAATGTCTGCGGTAAATGTAGCAGATTACATCTGCAACTTGGATTAAGGTCGCATGATCTGACTTAATAGAAAAGGCTGTATTAATGATTTGATCAAATCGGTCTTTGTGATTTCTGGGCTTCCAACCCGGTCTTGAACCTGTCTTCTTTACCTCATAGAGACCATCAAACCAGTCGTTTTTTGTGTACAGTTCTTCGGAAAAAGAGGGCATGTATCTCGGATTATCGTCCATAATGAAAACAGTAAGTCCCTTATTTTTTGGCTTAACCTGCATTTTTTTCTGAACTAGTGAGGCAAGAAACATAGCTGAGACTGGCCAATGATGGAGTTGGGAAGGATGCGGAGTTTTCTTGATCAAAGAGAACGATAAGGCTAACCCTGCGGTATTCAGTCCTCTACTTTTGGCCAATGCACAAACTTTTTTCAAGAATTCCATTCGATCAGACGGTTCGATACTTTTCCATACCCCCTTTCCTTCGATGAACTTTTTTGTCTTAAACTCCTTTACCGTTGTCTGGGGAATTCCTAGGATTGGATTTAGGAGTTCTTCAAATTTTTCGGTCTTCTTTCGAAGTGAGTAAGCATCTACCATTAATCCACACATAACGAAAACATCGCCCTGATCCTCTGCACCACTTTCATCAACGTAAACAAATTTCATGGTTTGAGATTGAATATCTTCATTGCTCTGTTGAACTTGGATTGATAACACACGGTTCCAGATTAGGTGGTATGGTAAACCGAAATACTCAAGCCGATTCAGCCCGGGGATGCACCATTGTCAGGGTTTTGACAAGGAGGTTTCCCCAGAACTTGGGAAAATCGTGAACGAATTCCCAAGTTCATCGTTTATTATGTGGAGATAGCACAAAAGCTTTTTCGAGTCAGAATATCTCAGAGTAAACAACCAATGGAAGGTCATGAACAAGATTGACCAACAACACAAAAGCATTTCGAAAGCTGGAAAGCATTTTAACATGGATTTTGCAAGAATTGCGAATGACATGGAAAATAGGTTGAAAGAGATGGGCATTGAGATTCCCCGTTCCGGCCCTCGTCTTTCAGATCCAGCACATTTGAGAGGTGAGGACGCTCAAGTTCCAATATCCCCTAAATGGCAAGATAATAGAGATAGGTGACAGCGCATATCTCTTGCGTTTATGTCCATTTTTGAGGGGATCATCTGTGAGCCCTCAAGATGGTCTTGTCAGTTTTTCGAAATTATTGCGAGGAATCGCAACGATTTAATCTGCTGTGCAAACTACCCTCAATCTGTATCTATCCAGAGATCCACACCGAAGGGGGAGATGGCTGCACTAAATTTCGACATTGCGAAGGCAGTGGGAATAACCGGCCGAAAATCACACCTACCATAGCATGCCGGATAACGAGGGGTGTGGTTTTAAGACAATTTTCATAAATTTGTCCTTCGGTCTGGTAAAGATTTGAAAATGGTCGTTCTTCATCTTGGTGCCTGTGATGGGCAGTTGTTCCTGTGGGGCGAAACGCCCCCTGGAAGTAAAACCAAACCCAAAACGGGTTCGTCACCAAGTCTCCCCTACAATACGACGGCAAAGGCACTGGTGAGTGCGGCCTCCGAGGGCGGTCTTCGTCTTCAGGTCAAAAGAGCAGTTCCCCTGCATGTGTGGCTGCCTGCGTGGGATGGCGTTCCCCTGCCGTCAAGTCCGTTGATTGCAGACACTCCAACTGAAGATACAGATCCGGTACTGGCTCTCTGGCGCATCACTGCGATTGCTTTGTCGGATGATGAGGCGTTTCATTTTCTGGCGGCCTGTTACGGTAAGGAAATGCTTGCTCCAGGTGTGATCCTTGGTTCGGATATACGCTTCTTCAAAAAAATATTACGCTTTACCAGTGCGCTGGTAACCAGAGAGCAGTTTCTGCCGGGCGTGGGGGAACAGGATGGAGAGTTTCAGGCAGTATGGGAGCCGGTTTTTCTCAGCAATGACTCTGACAAGCTTACTACACTCGCCGGGGTGATGCCCCAGGTTTGCAGGGCATTGAGTCATAAGGCGAAGAAAGCCCCTAGAGAATCATCCATCTCGGTTGTATCAAAGGTCGTGAATCGGTTCGTTGACTACTTGGTACGCTTGTCCTGGATGGAGAAACGGCCGGCGCGTACCCGCTCACGTAAGGCTAGTAAAAAGTCGTATGCAAGTGTACATGATCAGTGGATCCAAGCCCTGCGTATCTGGAATGGGAGCATGTCAGGCGGAACCGAAGAATTGGAGCATTTGGCCGGGCAAATCAGGGCCTGGCGGCGCTCAATCTCAGTTTCAGCCATTGCTCCGTTCCGTCTCAGTTTTCGTCTTGAAGAGCCCGAAGAACAAGAGTATGCAGATCTGTGGTATGTGCGCTATCTGTTGAACGCAGTGGACGATCCCAGTTTGTTTATTGAGGTGGCAGATGCCTGGGATCCAGGAAAACAAACAAAGTCAATTCTTGCCAGGCGACAGGCGAATATTCAGGAATATCTCCTCACCTCACTTGGGCATGTCTCCAGCCTGGATCCAGTTCTTGAAGAAAGCTTGAAGCAGCCCCGTCCAGGCGGTGCGATCCTTGATACTGCAGGGGCCTATGTGTTTCTGACAGAAACCGCCTGGCTGTTACAGCAGGCGGGGTATACGGTACAACTTCCTGCATGGTGGTCTTCCACTGCCGGTGCACGAAATAAACTGTCGGTAAGTGCTTCTATTTCCTCTCCATCAATGAAGAGTGCTGGAAGTCTTTCTCTTGACAAGGTTGTTGAGTTTGACTGGAAGATTGCGCTGGGAAATGAAAAACTCACACTTCAGGAACTGGAAACCCTGGCCGAGATGAAAATGCCTCTCGTAAAAATTCGGGGGCAATGGGTACAGTTTGATGCCAAGGCCATCCAGGAAGCGATTGATTTCTGGAAGAAGAAAAGCCGGAGTCAATCGGTTACGGCCCGTGATGTTGTGCATATGGCACTGGGGCTCGCCGAAACCCCGGAGATACTGCCCTTCGAAGGGGTGGAGGCGACGGGATGGGTTGGAGATCTGCTGGATTCTCTGGAGCACGGTGCAGAGATAGAAGAGATTCCTGTTCCGGCTCAGTTTGAGGGTACGCTGCGGCCTTATCAGTCCCGTGGCTACGCATGGCTGGCATTTTTGAAGCGATGGGGTTTTGGAGCCTGTCTGGCTGATGATATGGGTTTGGGGAAAACTCCCCAAACCCTAGTCTTCATTCAGCATAACTGGGAAACGAACGACCAGCGTCCAGTGCTTGTGGTATGCCCAACCTCTGTGATGGGCAACTGGCAAAAAGAAGCAGCACACTTTACTCCGTACCTACCGGTCATGGTGCACCATGGTGCAAGGCGTATTAAAGAATCCGAAGCGTTCCAGGAAGAAGCAGAAAAGCATGCGATTGTGATTACGAGCTTCCCGCTTCTGCATCGTGATTTTGAGGCATTGGGGCAGGTCAACTGGGCAGCGGTGATTCTGGACGAAGCGCAGAACATCAAAAATCCCAATACTAAACAGGCCAAGGCGGCCCGGGCACTTCAGAGTGATTTTCGGGTTGCGCTCACGGGTACACCGGTTGAGAATAATGTCGGTGAGTTATGGTCAATCATGGAATTCCTGAACCCGGGCTTCCTTTACAGTCAGGCAAAATTTAAACGTAATTTTTTCGTTCCGATCCAGGTTGATCGTGACATGAAGGCGGTTGAGCGTCTCAAAAAAATTACCGGACCATTCATCCTCCGCCGCCTCAAGACTGACAAGACCATTATTAATGATCTGCCTGAAAAGCAGGAAACGAATGTTTTCACCAATCTGACCAAGGAACAGGGTTCACTCTATCGGGCCGTTGTTAAAGAAATATCAGACTCTCTTGAAGGCGCGAAGGATGATGGGATTAAGCGCAAAGGGCTCATTCTGGCTACACTTATGAAACTCAAACAGATCTGCAACCATCCGGCGCAGTTTCTGCATGACGGGTCCGCAATTCCAGAACGCTCTGGCAAATTAACCCGACTCATTGAGATGCTTGAGGAAGTCTACGAAGTTGGAGACCGGGTACTCATCTTTACGCAGTTCACCGAAATGGGAACCATGCTTCAGAGGCACTTGCAGGAGACCTTCGGGCATGAGGCCCTGTTCCTGCATGGGGGGATACCCAAGAAACATCGTGATCGTATGGTGGAGCGCTTTCAGGAGGATGAAGACGGCCCACTATTTTTCATCTTATCACTGAAAGCAGCAGGTACCGGACTTAATCTCACGCGTGCCAACCATGTCTTCCATTATGACCGGTGGTGGAACCCGGCTGTGGAAAATCAGGCGACAGACCGCGCCTTCCGCATCGGACAGAAAAAGCATGTACAGGTATACAAGTTCGTGTGTACGGGCACCATAGAGGAACAGATCAACGAAATGATTGAACAAAAGCAGGAGGTTGCAGACAGTATCGTCGGGACCGGCGAGCAGTGGATTACCGAACTCTCTACCCGTGACCTTAAAAAAATACTCCGACTACAAAAAGGAGCTGTCCAGTAGAGATCAGAATATAGAAAATCAATCCGACGATTTGAAGGATGTCCTATTATGACCATTATTATTTCCCGCCTTCCCGGCCGCGCTCGGTCGAAGGAGGGATCAAGGCACAGTCAAAACGGGGCGAGTTTGGACAGACATGGTGGGGCCGCCGCTGGGTTCAGAAGCTTGAGAGTTTTTCCATCGGAGCCCGTTTGGGGCGTGGGAAGTCCTATGCCCGCAGAGGGCAGGTGCTGTACATTGACATTTTGAAGGGGAAGGTGGATTCTGCGGTTCAGGGTTCCCGCAGCGGATCGTATGATCTTGAGATTAAACTAAAAGTCTACAAACGTACAGAATGGAAAAAACTGGCAGAATCTTTGCGGCAGCAGCCTTTCTATGTGGCACGGCTTCTGTCGGGGGAGATCCCGGAGGACTTTGAGCGGATTATGAAAGAGCATAGGATGCCGCTTTTACCCGAACCCAGGAACGATCTCAAGATGGAGTGTGACTGTCCAGACTGGTCGAATCCATGTAAGCACATTGCGGCGGTCATTTATTTGTTGGCGGAAGAATTTGACCGTGACCCGTTTCTGCTTTTTGAACTGCGCGGAATCACCCGCGAACAGTTCCTCTACGAAATCACCGGAGCCAAGGCAGTGAAAAAGAAAGATTCGGATGAGGCAGAGGAAACAGCCCAGGCACCGGTTCCGCTAAGTCCGGGGGATGATTTCTGGGAGGAGGGGGCGTTGCCTGATGATTTTTACGGAGTCGTCCGTACTCCGCCTGCACCGGCGGCATTGCCGAAACGTCTGGGCAAGTTTCCCTTCTGGCGTGCAGAAGAGTCACTTTCGGATGTACTGGATCCCCTGTACAAGAAAGCCTCACTGCGTGGACTGAGAGTTTTCCAGGGCGAAGATTGATTCGGAGCATTGCTGCAAGGGAAGATGTCCGTATGATATTGATGCAAATCAAAATCCGCCAAAATTGGCTAACATAACCAAGCCGTTGTCTACGCTGAGCATTGGAGACTAAACACCGACCACTTATGCGGCATACATGTTGCAATTAGAGTCAGTATCGGTTAAAATCTGAGCACAAAATCCCGGATATCGTAACTCTTAAGAGATGGTACATTATTGTTTTTGTTTGCCTCAATGACATGCCGAGATAATTCTTTCCTTCCGTAAGGAGACAATTTTTCTGGCAAGCCTCCAACGGAACCGGACAATTTGTAGTCTCCACATATTCTACATGATACTAGATCATAGTCGTATCCTCGAGGCATGTGCTCCGATTCTATATCTGGGCAAAGGCAAATTCTACAGTGCATGAATTGTATGAAATTTTTGTAATTGGTAAACCGCATTGAAATGAACTGTAAACTGTAGCAGAAGTTCCAGTGATTTGAATAAATATTTTTTACTATCTATACCAAAATACATAATATCCCAATAAATGGTAAGTTGTAGTCATATTTTTTTGTGAATCCTGGAACATTTCATGCGATACGGGCGTTTCAAATAAAAAATTCCTCACACTCCCACGATGCAATCTTGCGAAGAGACTCCAGATCTACTTGCCTACTTGCCTACTTGCCAAATTTCCATTTCTTATATTGAATTTTTCCCGGCAGATCAGGACAAATTCCCCGCTGTATTATGACTTTAGAGAATCGTTTGGCCTCGACCATGATTAGCCAGGGTATCTCGTGCAGAAAAGGGATTGGATTCGAATGAATCGTCGCATCATAAAAGATTTGCCCAGTCTGTTTCCCGAAAACATGAATCATCCAATGAAAATCTGCAACGGGGATTGGAGATCAGAATGGGTAGCGGGTCTTGAAGCGGTATTAAGGCGTTCCGAAAAGGCGGAGTTGACGCTATCCTACTCGTCACCATGCCAGTCCGAAGATGCCCGCAAAAAGGTAGGCGCGTATTACACACCCGCAGATGCCGCCGCGTTCTTCTGGAACGAATTCATGGTGCTCAATGGTATTCCTGAAGAGCAGGACATTAAGGCTTTCTGGCAGGAACACCACTTCATAGAGCCTGCATCTGGTGCAGGAATCCTTGTGTATGCGTTACTCAAAAAGGTTATCGAACTTGGCTTACCACTGGATTGCCTTTCATCTGCTGAAATCACATTAATTGACATCAACCCCAAAGCACTAGACTTTGCCCGTGACGAAATTCGGAAAATTTCAAAAAAATGGGATTTCTCTTTTTCAGACATTAGGTATGTGTGTACCGATTTCCTTAACTACACACCCTCTGGATCATCCAAGAAGCCATTATTCTTCGGGAACCCTCCATACGTAGCGAATCCCAAGGGGAGCCGATGGAAAAATAGCTTTGCAGATTTCCTGGAGCGTGCGCTGACAGAGAGTGGAGAACATGGTTCGGTTCATTTTATTCTGCCTTTGTCAGTCGCCTTTAGTCGCGACTATGTGGAATTGCGATCCATGATTAGAAATTCCGGGAAGAGTGTTGCGATTTCCAGTTTTGATAATATCCCTGACTGCCTCTTTTCGAGTGGGAAGCCTAAGCATAAAAACACAAACAAGGCCAATAGCCAGCGGTGCTCAATCGTTACCGTATTTCCTGAAGACAATCCCAGAACACTGTCCACACGAATGCATCGGTGGAGGAAAAAGGATCGCAGCAGACTGCTGAATTCTACCCCTTGCTATCATGATATAACCGAATATAATTTTGGCGGACAATTTCTACGGCCGGAAAATGCCGCCATCCTGAACTTACTCAAGGATGCTCATTTGCATCCTCCACTGAAAACCATTCTGGCGGCAGATGGCATACATTCTCTGTACATATCGGGTGTTGCGAGAAACTTTATGGGCTTTCGTGAGCATCATTCATCTGGAGTTCTTCGGCTACGCTTCAAAACAGAGGTCGACTTGTACAAAGCCGTCCTCATCATGTCATCAGATCTATTCTTGGATTACTGGCGTACAGTTGGCGATGGATTCCATTTAACGCGTACCAATCTTGAGAATTTCCCCCTGCACCCACTTCTTGTGCAAGAAGTGGATGCCAACATCTCAAGAGGTAAATCAATTTGGGAAGCGCGGACAAACTACGCCAAGAGCAAGCGCCATCCGGCAGGCATGACAATATCCTACGATTTGACGAAGGTTGCCTTGAAAATCTCCAGTAAGTTTTGATTTCGTATGAGGCGTGAGGGAGCATTCATGCCCGTATCAACGGGTTGCGGTTTTGCAGATTCCGCAAAAGGTTGTACCTTCTCATGTATAGGATCTGCGCAGATGCGTGAATGGAAACTGATTAACTGGTGCCGGGCCCAGCTTCCGACTCTCAATCAGGAAACAGTTCAAGTTGCCCACTTGTGCAGTGCTGTTCAGGCCGGTTCCCATTCCGGTTATGAATGAGCGGGATTAAATCATCGGGGCCATCAATCCATGTTGCATTTCGCGTTTGGACAATGTCAGCATTTCCCTGTACACTGGGGTGGTGTAATTCACTTTCGTGAGGTCGCAGGCACAAGATCGTTTTTTGTTGGGTTTGGGCAAATGCAGCGGTATGGTGTGTGCCGCCGTGGATCCCCGTCTGGATGACAACTAAAATATCTGAGAGTGCGCTTTGCAGTCGGTCACGGGCAATGAATGACCATTTTCTGGCTTGAATGCCTGGGGGATATTCGCTCAAGAGGCAGCCCCCTTTTTCGATGATTTGATTTGCCAGATTCCCATGCTCCCGCGGATACACCATGTCCAGTCCATGAGCAAGTATGGCTACAGCGATACCACCTTCATCTAAGCAACCGGCATGACCATGATAGTCACACCCATAGGCGAGGCCGCTTACGACAGGTAGGTTGTTCTGAGCTGCGATACAACCCAGATCATATGCTGCTTTGCTTCCCCTGTCCGTAGGTTCACGCGTTCCAATGATTGCGACAACCACAGAATTGCTTTGAAGCGCCTCGTGGGCCCCCTTGAGGTATATCACGGGCGGCCTGTCTTCCCGTATTTCGTGAAGTTTCTCTGGATAGTTCTCATCTATTACTGTAACCACATTTATATTTGACTGGAGGCATTCATCCATGATTTGTAGGGCTTGATCCCACGCATGTGCGGTTTCCTGTAATGGATGTCCAAACCTAGAGTTAACAAAGTCGGCAAACTCCACAGGGCCACTTGGCACATCGCTGGCTATTTTGAGCACTGTCTTTGCCCCAATCCCGGGTAGATGTTGGAGTGCAATGAGCGGAATGTCTTTCATTGATACGGGGGATTGGAGGCTTGTTGTGTAGGATTCTCAATTTCAACCAACTATTGAGGGTCTCTCTATCCCGCTCGAAGAGTAAATTCTCCGGGGGAATATGTCTGCCCGATACGGGGTCAAAAAATTCTCACATCAGGATTAGACAGGTGGCAACTTTGGTGATTGCCGACAGAGTCCCACAATTATGTGGTTTCGCATTTGAACTTTGGAGTACGATGGCTTATCTCGTTGAGTGCGGAGTATCTATCCCCTGGCTACTATCCAGATTGTTGCAAGATCTCAAGGGTTTCAAACGGGTACATTTTCCTACATCCAACGTGTCTTGCATGTTCACTGCATTCCCGCAGCATGACGTGACGAATGCTCTGAATTGCATTCTCTGGTAGCCTAAACAGATTCTTTGCGGCCGCGAATTACGGATCCGGTCTGACCTTGTTTGCCGTGAACTACAAATCGGACTGGCCGCAACCGATCTCCATGGATAAACGGAGAGAACCGCAATTATGCTACGGTTTGGTGAAAACATCTCCATGTATTATCTTGGGCGTTTCAACATTGTCAGATCCCATGAGCACTTCACGATTTGCAGGACGTAGACATTCGGCGAGTTCCTCCGGTGCCATACATCAGGGGTGCATGTCCGTGACGGGGGATAGTGTCATCCGCCCAAATTCAAAGTCCAAAATGACACATGAACAAAATCCCCCCCCCCATTTTTTATCTAAAACCCCGGTTTTAGTACTCTTATTCACAGTTACAGGCTGTTCCCGACTTGATACGGTCTGCCAGAGCGGTTTTTCAGGCACCAACTACACCTTCGGGTTTATAGAGACACTCGTTCTGGCGGTGTTGGTCACTCTTGTTATCTGTACAGTCTTCTATTTGCTGCAAAGTCGGGCGGTGCACAAATGGAATCTCCGGAGAACTGAGTCGGCACCGAAGCTTTCTGCTGCTCCGTTATTTCCGTTTATCATCATACTGCTCCCGTTTTTTCTTGCAGGACCTTTCGTAGGTGCTGATTGCTCTGATGCGCAGAAGTGGACTCATGTTTTAGGAGCGTTCCTGGGATGCGTTGCCGGTTGTGCAATGGGCTTTACGATTTTTCATGCAAGAACGCGGCCCTACAAGAAGAAATCCAGCCAAGAGAGAAAATAATCTGAAAAGACATGAATAATCGTTTCATCGCGTGTGGGGGCACAGGTGCCCATGTAATGCTGGCAATGGTGCGTCTCCATATGTTGGGATACCCATTTGGCTTCTTTGTCAAAACAGGCAAAAATTTCCCAGACCTGTTTCTGGTTGATCAGGACTCTGGTGATGGGAAAGAACAGGAGGAAAGTACGCCCTGGCAGGAAGTCAAAAACTTGATCAAGAACCACCCGGGTAAGTATGATCTTTCAGAATTCTTCGGTCGTTCAGACCGCCCAATCTGCCGGGATGTCAGTCCATTACCCGTGGGTAAAGACAAAGATTGGTATAAGCCCCCAAATCATCGCCTGAAGTACAAGTTCAAGGGATCGCCCATACTCCCGTTAATCACATCCGAAGCACAGCGGGAGATCACCTATTCTCTGGGGATGATGGCCTCCCCATCGGTGGGGTCGCTACTGTTTGCACTCAAAGAACTAGATATTGAGGGGAAGGGTAAGCCGAATTACGATGAGGCTTATAACGATATGCTGAACGATTGTGGTGATCGGAGGATGGTGGTTTGCGGTTCAAGTGTCGGCGGAACAGGTTCATCTGTCACTCCAACTCTCGCCCGTCTGTGTAAGGAAAAGAAAGCTGAGGTGATGGCGATCATGGTGCATAGATGGTTCCAGTTCAGCAGGCCTGATGAATCAAGGGAGAAGTTTGACAAGTCCGTTGAACGCAATAAGGTGATGAAGGAGAACGCAGCAGGTGGACTTGCATCCTATGGGGAAGACTTGGCCAGGAAAGTACCTACCGTTCTGGTAGGCGTGCCGGATCATAGAAGAATATTGCGCCAATACACATCCGACAATCAACAGCCCTCCCTGGACTCCTATGCCCATGCGGTCGGGGCACTGGCAGGAATAAAATATTTTTTGACGACGAAGGATCGTGAAATCAAAGAAGGGCTGTATGGCGTGTCGGCATCGGATGCTGATTATCTGACCGGTGATATGATCATTAAGGAGGATAATGGCGCTACCTTGCGTGAGATGATCGGTCATGCACAGATCCTCACGTATCTACTCGGAGAGTTTTCCGATGTGTTAAGAAAAACGGGAGAGAACGCGAAAGACGGAGGGTACGCATCTTTTTCTAATTTCTTTATTTTTGCCGGTCAGACCCCTGTCCCTGCCATTGTTGACTGGGCAAATTCAGAGTTGCGGAATGATCGTTCAAGCCTGAAAGAAGTCGCAGATGAATTGGATTCCATCCGGCATAGCTATCGGGAGCTTCTGGCATGGATATCGTCACTGGGGAAGGAAAGCCGGGGAGATATTCAATATGAGAGCCGCAGTGTGGAGGAGAAGGGAGGAAAATTCTTTCTTTCGGAGAAAGAATGCATTAAACGACTGAAAAAGAATTCACTGCCCAGTGTTTCCGAGTTACAGAATGCACGCCTGTCCGATTTGGACAAGGTTGAGTGTATGGCATTGGCTCTTTTTCATTGGCTTGCGCACTGGATTAAAGATGAATGGGAGAATCTGCAATTGACCAAAAAGTCAGGGAAGGCACGCGAAGGGCAGGGCTACTGGCCTGATATTGATTCCAAAGATGATACGGGGCTCTTACCGACATGGGGGGCACCCGGTGAATTGGGAAAGGTGTCGGATGACAAGATTAGTAGTACGATTGAGTATTACTTTGACCGTGACCATGTGTCCCCCAATAGTTGGCCACATCATATTGCGGTGGTAGAGGAGTACAAGTTCCAGATTGTAAATCAGAGTCCTGTTGCTCTGCGCAAACTTGAAATGCTCTTGGTGGGACGGGCGCTTGGCGTACTGGAACTGCAGAAGGTTGAAACCAGAAATGGGCGAAGTTTTCTGTCTCTTGAGCGTCTGCTCAGGGATACAGATATAGCGGAGTACCTTCTGATTCATCAGAAGAGCGGTAAGGTGTATGGGTTCAATTCACCGGAGACATTTCTCTGTCCCGCGCCAGATGTAAGTAATGAAGATTGGGAAAGTCTCTGGAAAGACTTGACGGGGATTCATTGGGATGTTGACTGGAGATCAAAGAATTGGAGAGATGAAGTCGGAAAAGCCGGGAAATATCTCGGCGGCACCCTCAAGCGTGCAGCAGACCGCGTGAAAGACAAAGTTGGTTCTGACAATCAGGACAAATCCGCCTGGAGGGATTCTACGGATTGGGGGTTCGAAGGGGAAAAAGCCAGAAAGTGTGTCAGAGGTTGGCTGAAATGCGTGGAAAGCCATGTTAAGGACAAAGTTGTCAAAGAGACTTCCCGGATATGGGTTGATGTCTTAGACACACATCTGGACGCGGAAGCCGGCCCGTTTGGGGTTGCAGAATGGCTTCCTTTACCAGATGGCAACGTAAAAATCCCCATGCCCGTTATGGGGGATTCTCTGTATCTGTTTGAAGATCTTGATCCCGGCAGAAAAGGTGCGGAGAAAAGCATAGATGAATTGATCAGCGGGGTCCCCGATTTTGAAAAGTGTACCGTTGAGAAATCTGGCAAATCTGAAACATTCGAGATCATCAAGAACTTTCGATTGCCCAGAAATATTGACTATCCGATTGGAGCAATATGGAGGGAGCATTTGGATCAACTTCAGGAAACGGGTAAAATCTTTGCATGGAGGAGGGACCAAGAGAATAGAGGCATCTGGATCAGGGAAACGTTAGGCGAAGAGCCAATCTATATTCGGAATCTACAGGTCATTGACAGGGAAACGATTCAGATTGATACCTGTGTCCCTCTGACCCAAAAATCGGTGAATGGAACCGGAGAAAATAAAACGCTATATCCAGATATTCCGCTTCGCCCCGACTACATTGATCTCTTGAAGATCCCGAAAGGTGAGAAAAATGAGGGAGAAAAATGCATAGATCACGACCATGCCTGGAGACGGCTCAAACAATCCGGTGATGTAGATAGAGGGCGTAAAGTCGTTCATTGGAACTTGGATCTTCTGGGGCGATCTGAGCCAGTTCCGGTCACGATTTCTGTGGATGGTATCGAATCTTCAAATGCTCACTGGATGATTTGGCCCAACATTAAAGCGCCGAGCGGGAAGGAGCAGTGGCGGGCTTATTATCTGTATGAGCATTCTCCAAGACTGGAGGCTCAAACCATTTATCTGGACCAGAAAGGCAGTCTGTCCGAGTTGAAGAAGCGACCACTGAGTCGCCCTGGATACAGCCAGGCTGTGGATTTCAAGGATGGCCGACATGTGGGAGGGCCGCCTGTAGCTTTATCGGCCTACGATCACAAAACAGATCGTGATGCGGGGATCTATGTAATTTGCCTGAAGGAATATTCCAGAGACGAGAATATCTGGAAACTCGCCATAGATTTTGGGACCTCCCATACCGTTGCCGCATACCAGATTAATGAGAGACATTCGGTCAATCTTGACAATGAACTGTCGGGTGAGGATGGCTTGTCGTTGCATATCAGTCAAAACTATGATGGTCACCTTGCAGAGATGGGACTGGATACATGGCGACCAACCTACAAAAAGGGGGAAGAGGACAAAATATCAAAGGCGCTACTGCCGTCAGATCTCTGGTCTTTCGGAGAACTTGATTCTGTAGAGACCGAGAGATTCAGGGATGAATGGGCTCCGATGACGCATTATGCAATCCCCGTTATGCAACTGCAGCGTTCAGATCTCCAGAATCATATTATATCCGGGTTCAAATGGGAGATGGATAGAGGTCGATTTACGCAGAAGGAACAATGGCTCCGGGAGAGATATCTAAGGATGGCAATTGAGATTTTCCTGGCAGATATCGCTAAGCGTGAAGAGAGTTTGCCTGGGACAGTTGAGGTCACTTTCACGTACCCACTGCGTGGAACCACCACGCAGGCTACAAGTCGTTATGGGGAAGTAGTCGGTAAGGTATTGGAGGTCTGTGCAGCAGATCTTGGATCGAAGTTCAGGCTCACGGAAGGCCGTGAAGGGGCCAAAGGTAATGGGCTATACAGCGAGTCAAGTGCCGCATTCGATTCAATAGGGCCAGGAATTCCGATTGCGGTGAAACTTGTGGCTGATTTAGGTGGTGGAACGTTGGATATATTCATGGCGACGAAGGATATAGACAGTTATGGGTCTGAGGACAGGGGATTTGGCGAGGTGGCGGAAAGTGTAAAGATGGGGAGCGATCTTCTTCTTCAAGTTTTAGCAAGGCACTCAGAGAAATACTTGCCAAGGAATAGAGGCTGGAAGCCGGATAAGGCATTTGAACAACTACGTGCGTGGATGCGTTCGGTTGGATCAGAGAAATTGTTCGGAACTCAGAGCAGGAACTGGAGTGTTGATGCTTTAAAACTTAAGGGGTTTGAAAAGCCTCAGGATGCCAATGATGCAAGGGAATTAATCAATCGATACTTCCGGGTCATTAATGATTTTCTGGCTCGCAACCTCGTCGCCTATGTTGCGAAAAATGTCTTACCGTTATTGGAATCGGAGAGCGATCTTCAGAAGTTGAAACTCATCGTCCATCTCAAGGGGAATGGGTGGCGTCTTTGGTACCGTAGAACGAGTTATAAGGAGATTCAGGAAGATATGGAAGAGTGGGTGAAGCAGCGTGCCATCAAACTTTGGAAAGAAGTAGGCTTTGAGGGTATTTCACTAGAAAAGGTGTGGTACCCGGCTGATTACAAGGACGATTCGCCGCCGAAGCTCGGACCAATTAAGCATGCGGTCGGCAAGAGTATGAGCCCGGAGAAAGCGGTTGCGGGAAGCCATCGCTTTCCTTTGTCGGATGTGCTGCTTCTTAGTAGAGGGACCGAAGATGAACGGAGAAATTGGTATGAGAAACTTCCATTTGAGGGAGTCAGCAGGTCGGTTAGTTTGTGTATTGGTGAATTCAATCCACCGCTCATTATACATTCTCCAAATAGTGGCGAAGGCGTAAAAAGGATTGAAGATGTGTTTATGAAAGAAATTAACGACAGCATTTCGGGTGACGAGGCAACACGGAGTGATGATACGGTAGATGCACCGATTGCAGCCCTTATCTGGGAGAATGTGCTCAAGTCAAGGGAATTCCAGGAAGGATAGATTCCAGAGGGCCGTCACCTGCTGAAGTGAAAGATGGGAGTCGTACATGTTTGTGATCACAATGAATGACCCAAGTCTAAATTTTGAAGGCTTCATGCTTCTTGTGTCCCATCTGTCGCTGATCAGCATTTCTCTATACGAAGCAGTCCTGCTGCGGATTTCTTCTCTCCTGGTCAAATGGGGGGCGATTCCAGTTGTCCAGTCAGTGATTGAAAAGCTGGTTTACCTTGATGCAAAAATACACCGCCGCCCTGCTTCGATGGATCAACGTGTCCTTCAAAATATGTTGTATGTTGCAGAGAGTTTGCCCCGATTTCAGACAATGAGAGAACTTCCGGCAGAAGTGCAGGGGGATTCCAAGGCAGTTCATCCTTCTTCACAAAAATCCCCTTGGCGGAGTAATCCAATTTCATCTAGGTTACTTTCTCTACCGGTCAGAGGGGCGATGAAATTGGCGAATGGAGTACTGCGGTCACTTGACCGCCGCCGGAATCATCAAGTCTCAATCCTCAGGGACGCATTAAATCGTCTGGAAAGCATTCTGGAATTCGTTGCGGATTTGAAATCCACCGGTAAACCACGAACACAGACACAAATATGATACGGAAAGTCTCCAATAGCGACACGCAGTGGTGGATGACAATCGTGGGTGCAGGACTTCTGGTGACCGGGATGTTTTTGCAAATTGGCTGTGTCTCATCTTCGGATGGAGAAGAAGGTGAGTTTCTCAGCGTCACTGCGGAAGTTGAACCGGTATGGGAGGATTCGGAGGCATTATGGGAATCGGTAGACCGTGACTCGGTCACGCATGTTTTTCAACTTCTTTGGGATCAGTCTATTCCAATGGGGGGATATGTTCATCGGACGAATCCAGACAGCCAGGACGCGCTTCAGAGGATCCACAATTTATTGAAGAGTGCGCGATTGACCACAGATTATGGGGGCGGGGAGTCTTCGCTCAAGTGCCTTGGAATCACGGATTCCATTACAACGGTAGATTGTGAAAGCACTTTGAACAGAGGATTTTTTACCGGTGGAGAATCCCGTCTGGATCAGGGCATTCGAGATGTGATTGAAGGACTCAAGAGCGGCACGCTCAAAGGAGCAGCATTGGTTACTGATTTGATTACGACTACCAACTATGGAATCGGGGCTACAGCCCTGCTGCCGTACTTCAAAGATCCAGCAATAAGGGCATACTACAATGCAGGCGAAATTGATGTTGCCATCGTAGGGATTCGCATTGATTACTGGGGGGTACACAGTGGAACGTGTCGTTCGGTACCCGGACCTTTAGGTTGCTGGTTTCATGAAGGCCAACAGCGCTATCAGTCCATGGAAGCAGTTGCGAAGAGGCCAATCTATGTTCTCATTATGGGACGGAGGCCAGAGGGGGATAGCCGTGAAAACAACCCTGTACACAATCTGGCAACGGAGTTTACGGAGTCTATTGAGGATATTGGATTGGGTGTGAAGCATACGACCATAACTCTAGGCTCCTTAACCGGGCAGGCCAATTTCGAATGGCTGGCTTATGAAGGAACAGGTTTTCAGCCCGTTGGGCTTGATAAGGAGCGCGGTTACTATTGCAAAGACAGTGGAACACATAGTTTGGCCGGCAGATTTGCAGACAGTCTGGTGACGATTACATCGGTGGAAACGGATGATGTTAAGGGGATCATTCGCGTGAGTAAGGACGATGATGAGATCGCGCAGATCAACATGGACCTCAACTGTAAGGTGCTCCGAGAAACGATCCGTGAGGATCGTACCGGAGTGTGCAGTGATACATCTATTGATGTGGGAGTAGAGTATGGAGAGTCCACGGATTGGGCCGACTGGTCTTCAGTTGAGCATCGTAGCGATCTCACCCTTGGGCTTGAGCAATTCATGGAAGGCATACAGCCCAGTTACTATCAATCAAAGATACCTTCTCCGAAAATCCGGGAGTGCGAGAGTAAATAAATATGGGATTTATCGCTGCACTGATTCTTATCATAGAAATTGGGGCGTTCGTTTTTCTGATATGGTGGCAGAAAAAAGTTTTTGGAGATTCCGACCGTGCTTTAAGAGAAATTGACCATATCCTGAGTCTGAAAAAGTTTGACATCAAGGATGTCACCGCATCGGATATAGTCATTGATCAGTTTGATCGGATGGTGGAACTTCCCCTAGAGAAAATCCGGTCATTTTCCAATGCTGCCCTTGTAGCCGGTATCGGGGGGACAATGGGTATTTTTCTTCTGGAGGCAATTTCCACAGGGCTATGGGTAGGTTATTCAAGAGATATAAGTTCCGTGTGGTTTGGGGCGATTATTTTGGGCCTCCTCCTTGCCTTGCTTTCCAGTTTAATTGGTGTCTTTAATCATCTCCACATTACATCTAGTATATTGTCCACCGCACATGACCAGATAAGCAAGAAGGAAGCCGAACTACTGGATGCGCAGGCACAAGAGAAAGTCCCAGAATCCGAATTAAGTAAACAACTAGAAGAGTTGACAGAGGCATGGAATGAGGCGGATGCTTTGGATCTTTTTGAGATGATTCCAGAGTTTCTTCAAGGGCAGACCGCCGTGATGAATGATATGCAGAGGCGTTTTGGAGAACAACAGGCTATTGTTTGGGATGCATTGGAAAATCAGAAAGATGTTACCCAAAAAATCGACGAAGTGCTTATAGAATTAAAGAATTATTCAAGGGAGCAGCAAGGATCCGTCGCAAAAATCCAGGCAGATCAGCAAAACTTGCTGGAGAGAGTTGATGATTCTCTAAGAAGACTGATTAATGAAAGAAAATCCCTAACAACAGAAATTGAGCGGCTGCCCGGTAAAATCCAAAAATCAATTAACGCGGAGAAGATAGGCGAGATTTTTGGAAGGCAGGCAATAAACTATGTGAAGGGGTTGGAAGACGCTTTTCAGGAAACAGTGTTCCGGTTCGGGGAGTCGCTTAAAAGTAATCAAAAGCACCTGATCAACAGGATTGTCAACGAGAATCAGGCAGTAATCAAACCCCTGTCCGAATTTACAGGAGAGGTTAAAAACAGTCTGGATCATCTGTTTAACAAGCTCGTCAGCGAGAATCAGAGAATCATGGAGGGCTTTTCCGAATTCACAGATTCACTTGAAAATAGTCAGGCTATCCAGATCAATAAGCTCATCAGCGAGAACCAGACGGTAATCAATTCCTTATCCGAATTCATCAGATCGCTTGAAAGTAGTCAGGATCGTCGGTTCGGGAGTCTCGTCAGCGAGAATCAGAGAATCATTGATTCTTTATCCGAATTCACAGACTCACTTGAAAATAGTCAGGCTATCCAGATCAACAAGTTCATCAGCGAGAACCAGAAAATCGTTGATTCTTTCGGCGAACTTCGCGATAAAATGGAGGAGCATATTGTTAATCCTCTGGGAGGAATAGCTGTACGATTGGAGGAGACGGCGGCGACGATGCCTGGGGCTGCACAGCAGTTTGGGGATAAATTACGAGAAGCCGTGCAAGTTCTATCGGGGATTCCAAAGGAATTAGAGGAAGTGGGGACGAATATCAACGAGGTGGTAGGTTCGACTACCGCGGAAGCGTTAGCCCCACTCTCTGACAAGATGAACAGATATATTGAAACTGTTCAGCATACACACGAGAGCCTGGAAAAAATTATCCAAGGCCTTGTTCATCTTATTCGGGACATGGTTAAGGAGATGGAAAGGGAAAAGTGATGAGGCGGAAGCGGACTAGGGTTACGGTATGGCCCGCAATCACCGATTTGATGACGGCAATCCTGATCATTGCATTTCTTTCGGGTACGGTTACGGTGGCCTACATCAATAATAATTCGGCCGATGATGGATTAGATAATCCAGAAATCGATGAGATGCTCCGTGACTCAATAAGCGAATTGCAAACCCAGGTAGACAGCCTCCTGGATGTGTTTGACGAATATCTAAATGAATATCCAAGTGCTCAGTTGGTGATTGTTCTTAAGGACTCCATCGAGAATTTGCTGGACGATGAGGGGAAAATCGGGAGTCGCAGTTGCCTGGGCAGAGACGAAGATAAGCAGCCCAATTCCCCCATGACGATCCGAGTGAATCCAGCGGACTACCAAATTAGATTGAATACCCAACTCATAGAGTCTGGGTGGCATGGGTTACAGCAGTATGTTCGCCCGTATGATCAAAGAGAACTCAGTGAATCCGAAATGATTGACTTTGCCAGAGAGATGTATAGACTAGGAGACGGGCGCATAGAAGGGAAGTGCAGATTCTTTGTGCGTCTAGAAAAAAGTGAGGAAGTGTCGCAGGAAGCGCTTGTGCTAAGGTGGAATAATTTGAAAGACTATTTTGCCGGGCTTACCAATCCGAGCGTACTGTAATATTAATAATCGGCCTCTAGCTGTTCCTTGCGGTGTTCATCAGAGTCTCCAGATGTAGAGTGAATTATTATAATCCGGTTTTTCGTTTGGACGGGCGGTTAGATTCAGAGAAATTGGCTGACTCAGTGACTACCGACCATGTACGTGGAATATGAACGACTTTTAAGTCCTCCTTATAGGTACAGGCAGGGTTACTGACTGAAAACTGCGATCAGTGACCGTCCGTTGTGGACGAAATTACGTCTTAGTCGTCATCGTCTTCCGCCCTAGTTGTTGCCGGACAGTTGTTCCTTGTGAACATTGACACAATGATATTGTTGTACTTGTTGACAATGTTACCAAACTTTAATTCGGAGACGGGTTATTTGCCATCAGGAACGTATCGGATGAACTGGACAAACTTCTCCGACCACTTCGGTTTTAATGGGCATAGGTCTCGTTTGCTATGTGGGTTGCTTGCTGCTTTGAAGAACTTGGCTGATGCGGGATGTCGTTCCGTATTACTCAATGGCAGTTTTGTGTCCAACAAAGAATTGCCGGAAGACTACGACGGAGTCTGGTATACGATGGGTGTCAATGAAGATCTCCTTGATCCGGTATTGCTTGATTTTCGTCACCCTCGGTTTGCCATGAAATCAAAATACCAGGGTGAACTATTCCCGGCGGGAATCATGGCAGCCCCTGGAGTTACGTATGAGATTTTTTTCAAAACGGACCGTAACAATATCCCGAAAGGAATCGTTCACATTGACCTTGCCACATTCCCATGATTACCAACGATCAACAGTATAAGATCACCCGCAAGAAGGCGGATCAATTTCGTGAGGCGATTGAGAAACTTGTATCTAATCAGGCGAATCGTAAGGATATTTCACCTCGCCTGATTCAAGCAGAGCGTGAGGGGATGGAAAGTCAGCTGGCAGACCTTACAGCCGAACTGGATGAATATGATCGACTGAAGTCCCCAAGTTCTTCAAGACTCAGCGTCAATTCGTTTGACGAACTAGGTGAGGGACTGATCAAAGCACGAATTGCCAGTGGTCTGACCCAGCAGGATCTGGCTCTCCGAATGGGTTTGAAACAGCAGCAGATCCAGCGTTACGAAGCGACGCGTTATGCATCTGCTAGTTACAGTCGCCTGCGTGAAGTAGCAGATGCCCTTGAATTGCACATAAGGAATGACATTTTTTTGCATGTGCAGCCTGGAAATTTTCAAGCTCTCCTCAAGAAGCTTCGCAATGCCGGTCTGGAGAAAAAATTTGTATTAGATCGTTTGCTGACCTCGGGGGATAAATCCCTTGCTATGGGTGAAATTGAGACACAGGACGAAAACACTGCACTTGCTGCCAGAACTGCCGTGGTACTGAACCGTATCTTCGGTTGGAACACTGACGGTTTATTCGGTTCAGACAGACTTGAACCACCGAAGTTCGCCACAGACGAAGCGAGATTTAAAATGCCTCCAAGGCGCAGGCAGGATGCCATTGATCTGTATGCAGCGTACGCCAATTATCTTGCCGTACTCGTGCTGAAAGGATCAGAGTCTCTTCCCAGAGATACGGTACCTACCAACCCCGGTGTTTTTCGAAAATACGTACTCGAAAGATATGGCAGTATTAGTCTCCAAAATCTTTTGCACACCGCCTGGGATTTTGGTGTAGCCACCTTACCGCTGTGCGACTCCGGTAAATTTCATGGGGCGTGCTGGAGATATGAACATCGTAATGTCATTGTATTGAAGCGGAATTCAGCCTACGAATCAAGATGGCAGTTTGATCTGCTACATGAGTTATATCACGCAGGTCAAATGCCGGATAACGATACGCTTGAGGTAATTGAGTTGGATAAAACAATGCCGGAGTACAGGGATTCTCCAGAAGAATTAGCCGCCAACAAATTCGCTGCCGATGTAGTTCTCAATGGCAAAGCTGATATTCTATTACAAGAGTGTGTCAGCACGGCGAAAGGGGAAGCTAGAAAAATGAAGCGTGCCGTTCAGACAGTCGCGGCCCGGAATGAAGTAGATGCTGGATTTCTCGCCAACTACGTTGCATTCCGTCTCTCAACCCAGGGGGAGAATTGGTGGGGAATGGCCGCTAATCTTCAAACTTCTGACAATGATCCATGGCGGACTGCACGTGATATATTCATTCAGCGTTTTCCCTACGAGATTGACAATAAACTTGACCGGCAGTTACTTGACCGAGCATTGCACTAGTGTCTACCGTCAGCAGCGATTTTCGTGTTATTTGACAAGGCTCTCCCCGCTGGAGCTGCGAGTCACTTCTTCGGTTGGCACGAAATAGCGCCAGAAATCCCGTGTCAGTTCTCGGTTCATTTCAGGCATATCTCGTCTGAGGTGCGTCCAGAATTCCTTCTTTTTCGCCCATTCCGAGCAGTTGTCAATCGGTCTGTCGTCAAGGTATAAAACATCTCTGACGAAGGTTGCAATCAGGGCAAGCTGGTCTCGGAAGGAATCGTCAATTCCCTGATCTTTCCAGATTTTCTGGTGGTCCAACATCCTGTCCCTGTTTTTTCCGAGCACATTGGCGGTTGCGATTGTATATGCTACAATATTGGCTCGATACCCGCTCCGCTTCCGATACCAGTACTGCCGTGAGATGAGTCGCTCGGTTTCTTTGAAAACGATGGCACGGGCGACCACCCTTTGATAATAGGTCTCGTCAAACTGCTCTGAGGACTCCTCCCATGCCTTGCTG
This sequence comes from Rhodothermales bacterium, assembly GCA_022822185.1. Lineage (GTDB taxonomy): Bacteria > Bacteroidota > Rhodothermia > Rhodothermales > Bin80 > Bin80. Next base: position 50,311 of record JAJECE010000001.1, read on the forward strand.
ATCCTCTCCATATACTGGATAAAATTCTTCTGTGCCCCTAAGTTCACCCAAAACGGCTCTTCATCCCAGACATTCTCGAATTTAGCAAGATCAGTCTTGGTGAATCTTTTAGGGTATTCCGTCTTGAATCGCTTCTTTTCTCCCGGGGTCATTCGGGATTGAGCATCCGCATATTGCCCCCGGGAGCGTTCATAGAACCACTTTGTCTCCTTAAACTGACCTTCAATGGCGGGAACCCATATACGGCGGGAGAATTGTTCCATCTGAACATGGAATGGATGATTTGACCGGAGGTCCGGAATGCTCACTCTATTCTGGGTGTTTGCATATTTGGCAATGTTGTGCACGATCTCCATGCTGCGGTTGTCGCTTATCTCAGAGAGTTTCATCTGGACGAAAACCTTGGACAGATCCGGCGGATTTTTGGCCTGAGATATGTGGTACAGCGAGGCGGTCGTCTGCCCGCCATTCACAATCTGGAGATCCCGGATATGAATAATCCTGCTCCGGTCCTCATTGAGTTTAATATCCCGTGCAGTGGCGGTTATACCGTTGTTGTAGGCAAAAAAATTATGGGGTTCTTCGATCAGAGTATCACGAATGCCTTTATTTACATTTCCGCGTGCCTGCAGGAAGCATCGAACATTCTGCTCCAGCAGGCGTGCGCCGAACTCTTCATACAGACCCGCCAGAATTTTCCCGGAAATCACCACGAGGTAGGTGCGGAAAACATTGGTCCCCACATGTGCCCTGAGACATGGTAACCCTTGCTGAAACATGGCCTTGAAATCCACATCAAGCGGTTCCTGACCTCCGCGTGAACAGTACTGCCGGTGCAGCCGTGAGATATCCCAGATGGAGTAGACTGCTTTAACACCGCTTAAATCGTGCGTATCAAGCACCTTTTTGTGTGTGCTCAGTTTCCGCTCAGAGGATAAGATGAAGTTGACGCGTCGGATCCGGTCTTTCCGGTCATAGATTCCGCGGGCTAACCGATACTCAGTTGCTGTTTCATCAAGATCCAGATGGAGATGGTTATTTCTGGCAGTCAGAAAAAATCGGCGGCATTTCCCAAACACACTTTCATAGTCTTTCTTGTTCAGTGATTCAAGTGCAATTCTGTTTTCAAAATCGGCAATATGCAGATCCAGTGTGGTGCCATCTTCATTGAAATAGAATCCATCCACCTTGATGCCGCCTTTTTTGCCGCTGTCCCGGTCGTAATAACAGGGTTCAAATCCATTAATCGCACCGGTCTCTTTCAGTTCTTCTGAGACTGTTTCAAGAAAAGTGCTGCGTTGAAAGTTGTTCCGGGTTTCTGCATCAATCTGCAATTGCCTGCGGAACTCGTTAAAATACTCCTCAAGTGTCAGTTGCATCGGTTCACGTTCCAAATTGTTTCAAGTGGGCAGATGAAAGGTTCTAGAGACTCAATCTGCAGCTGGTATTTCACATTCTGAATTCCATCGGGTATTTGAGACCGGATAATCCGGGGGAACTCATCGGTGATTTCGTATACGCGTATTTCAGCAATCTGCATGGATGGATTGTCATAGTAGGGGAGTTCCACATACCCGGCTTCGGCAAGTTTGGTCTGATACTCATCACGTACGGAGCTTCCAGTCAGATCACTTTCAATCCTCGTGACCATTTCGTTGAGTGAGATGGCCGAGGAGAGTTCAGAACTTTCAATGATACGATTTGCCGTGAGATACAGTTTTTCCGCCGGGCTCTCCAACTGGTTTTCGGAGGCGATGTTGAAAAGATTAGGCCCCTGATTCGAAATGGTTTTGATTTCTGCGGCCGTGTTTCCAAACACGAAGTCCTGATTTCCCCCCTTCGGTCCAATCCAGGCACTGAGTGCTTCATCGTGATTCAGGAGATGCGTGTAGAGCAGTTTGAGAAAATGCAGTTCTGCAAAAAGGCCGCGGACTTCCCAGGGAGACAGCAGGCGCGGTCTTTTTCCTGCAAGGAACCGCTGCCAGCGTTTTAACTGATTCAGCGCAATGGTCAGAGCAGTTCTCGAATTTGAAACATCACGGAGATTCCGCGTCAGTGGTTTGCAGAGTGCATAGAAAAGATCAAGATTGGAATGACTGGTTAGAGTGAGCACCAGCGTCTGCTCCTGTTTTCTTGAACGCTGACGCAGATCAACATCAATACCTTGAATGTTCAGATTTGCGTTCAGGAATGCTTTCTGATGATCTCCTTCAAGTTCCGTAATGAGAAGGCAGTTCCCGTGCACATCTTTGCCCCAGAAAGTGGGGATCAGCGCATTGGAATATACGCGCCGAACATTGTAGTCTGCATCGGGCTGCCTGATGTCATCCCAGGGGGTGGTGTGCGGTTGAGATTCAGGATAGTCGGTTGTCATAATAGGCGGTATGATTTTAATCTTCCTCTGCATCCCAGTCGGGATCCGCTTCGCCGTGAATAGCAAATAACTCCTGCTGGATATACACCGGGTTTGCCACGACATCAACCTCTGTGGTATAATTGTCCGGCGGGAAACTCATACTGATCGTCGGGATTCGGACGTTTTCGAGTGCAGATCCGGTCTCGCCGGTCATCACATGGATCATAAGCAGGGGACGTTTCCGTACTCTTCGATAGTGCCAGCCGCTCAAATTTTCCGGCTTATCACCTGTCTTTGTCTCCCTTTGCGCCTCATGAACCTGCTGCTTTGACAAGCCGAGTCCCTCATCGCCTCGACTGGTTACCCGATTGTTACGGAGGCACCATCGGTCATTTTTGATTTCGTTTCCGGAAGCTCGCTGCTGGGCTCCCAGATGCAGCCGTTTCGTCTTATCCTCCCGGCTCTCAATAGAAACCAGAACCACATCACACGTGTGGTACAGATCGGATTTAGCCCTCAGATATTCAATGATCCCCTCTTTTTTGTATTCAAGGGCCGTGTGTGTGGTGAATTGCACCAAAAACTTCTCCACCCGTTCCACAGGCACACGGCGCACAATCCATCCCTTGCTGGTTTCTTTTCCCGGCCGCTTTGCACGCTGAAGCGTTTCCGTTTCCCAGGTATCAGTTATAAGTTTTTCATTTCTGGAATTTATGGAGGGATCCAGGGGCAGGATTGCAAATTCTCTGTGCTGCCCTCCGTAATTATGCCGCAGGTTGATTTTTTCCCCGCGTTGCATTTTTCCTGGTGATGTGACAAGAAGCTGATCAGGATGTGACCTTACGTACAGTCCGAAATCCGTGGGAGTTTTATCAAGCAGTCTCATTTCCCGAATCTGGGCAACCAGTTCGGATGAGGCATTGGTGATGTATGAATACCACGAAATTGCATCTCTGGACAGGTGAATCCGGCAAAGATCCTCGTAGCCGATGCGGTAGCCAAACCATCGCCCCATCTGCATAAGCGTATCGTACATGCGTGTACTTCGATAGATATAGCTTACGCACAATCCCTGCAAAGTCAGCCCGCGCGAAAGGCTGAGCCCTCCAATGGCAATTGCAGTCAGCCCCCTGCCATCGGATTCGTATTTCCTGTAGTCCAGCTTTTGGTCAGATTTACTGTTGATCAAAAACAGATGAGTGCTGATGATTGCGTCGTGAAGTCCGGTTTTGATTTTCTTCCAGGAGATGTCACAGTGAGGGTAGGTCTCTTCGTATACTTCTTTTAAGGTTTTCATGTAGGCATTGCGGGAGGCAATCAGATCCGGCATTGCATAATTCGCCAAGATTGCAGACTTGAGCTTTTGCAGGTAGAGACTGACCAGATCACGAACGATTTTCTGAACGTTCACGAATCGTGACACATTGATCATCATCGAACAGTGGTGTGCTTCATGTCCCCGCAGATCCCGAATGGTTCTTGCAATGATGAATTCACTGACAGCCTTGCATAAACTGGTTGGCAGTTCAAATATTTCGTGATCTTTTTTATGGGCCAGAGGCAGTATATCCTCGCAGTCAGTGATAGGGACGGTGAACCCGTTGTAAGAATCTTCCTTAGAGAATACCCTGTCCGGTCCGAAGTAACTGCTTGGCGGGTCAAGGCAGTAGATGAAGTCACGCGGGAATAAATCATCCTTGTCCTCCGGTGTGATGAAGATGTTGGCGAATGGCGTGGCAGTGTATCCTACGAAGCTGGATTTTGCAAAAAGCTTCAGAATTTTCCGGATCAGCTGATTGGTTCTGGTAGGGTCATGGTCGGGGTTATTTGTATTAATTGAGGCATGGTCAGCCTCATCGTCAATCAGCAGCATCGGGGCCGATTCAATTTGATCTGCTCCGTGAGCATTCATGTCCTTTAACCACCCGTAAAGGGAACGCAGAACGCTCACGTTTTTCTTGATGACCAGAATAATCGGTGTACTGAAGTCGGTCAGTTTATATATACTTTGTCGGGCGATCTGCTTATTGAAATCATCACTGATGGTTGTGAGTGTCATCGGGTGAGGAAAATTCGGGATGATCTGTCCTACACCAATCGGGTTTTTTGTTTCCGAATGCCGACCCACAAATCCTTCTTCAATGCGCCTCTGGGTCTGGCTTCGGAGGGCATTCTGGATCCCCGCGATGACGATGATGAATTTGTATCCTGCGTCTGCGGCCCGTGCTATCAGGGCGAGGTAGTTGGCTGTTTTCCCGGATTGCACACTGCCGATAACGAGACCGCGTCTGTCCCAGGTTCCATCAGAAGCTGGATCCTTCAACAGCCCAAGTATTATTTTGCTTACATCACGAAGTGACTGCTGCATCCTGTCGGACCATCCGTAGGATGCCAGATAACGGAAGTACCCACTTGTATAGATCCAGTTGCTGTCGGTCAGTCTGTCAGCCCAGTCAGTATTATGTTGAGAATCCGGCTGAATCAGGGAGACTCCGGATTCCATTGTAGTGGTGATTGAAATCTCAGCTCTCTTAATCAGAGGATCCAGATTTCCGTCAAAATCCATCACTTCGGCAAGTTGGTCTGCTTTTTGCCTGACTTCACTGGTTGACAGGCCCGACAAGTGCTGCATGGAGAGAATCAGCGAGTTCACGATATAATTTTCGATTTCCAGCCGGTTTGCCATTACGATTGCCACTGTTCGATGTAAGCGTCAACAATATCCCGGTGTTGATCAAAGAGGTGGGTCGCCTCCACTAATTCACGAAATGCGCCCATATCGTACTGCAAGTCTTCCGGAAGGCTGTTATGGAGCTGTTCAAGGCGCTTGGTGATGGACTCATTTATCTGATTTGAAGAGTATAGTTTCTGCGGATTGTCATTCCAGTCCATGCAGATGCTGTCCACCGGAAGATCATCCCCGACCGAGTTAATAAGCAAGTTCAATTTAGACTGACCGATCTGGTCAAGTTTCTTTGCCAAATTTTGAATCAGCGGGTGCCTGCTGTTCAGTATATATCGGATGCCTGTGTGATTTGCAATCCGTTCCCATAAGGAATAAGGATCATCCGGGATAAGCCGCTGTCCGCGTTCCCGGTAGACCCTCTTGCTGGGTGTGATAATCCTGTCCAGAATCTGACGCAGGCGGGTGCGGACGGCCGGAGGAGGCTGGACGCGTGATTTTTTGATGTCAATTGTCCACCAGTCATCAAGTGAACTCGGGAAATCAATCTGGACCCGTGCCAGTTGTGCGGCTTTCTGTTTAGCAATCAGACGGAACCAGCCTCCCCATGCAACCAGACGGCAGTTCCTGTATACGTAGACTCCCTGATTCTCAAAAAAACTGCTTTGGTCTTTGTATAGATTAAATTTCTGTGCAGAAAGCTTGCTGTGGTGCGGCAGGATATATCCCTGAAGCAGAATTTCCTGAGACTTGATGCGGATGCGTTCGGGCGGTTGGTGCTGAGTCGCCGAATGATCCCGGCAAAACGGATCAAAGGGATCGACTCCGTGGCCGTTTACACAGATGTGTAATGGACTGGACCATGGGACACTTCCCTCCATGAACCGGTGAAATACCAGCGCAATATGCTGTTGCACCTCAACCAGCTGTTTGTTGACCAACTCCTGCCGCTCCGGCCCTTCACAGTCCCCGAAAAGCCGATCCAGATTACGCCAGAGCACCATGGTTCCGCGCTCTGGCAGTAATTCAAAACAGGGAAGTCTGTGGATTTCCGCCTCACTCAGAAGAGAGATGATCCAGTCGTCCCGGTTGTCCACAACATCAAGATCCCATTCGGCTGCATTAAGCTCTTCTCCCCTTCGACTCACAACGGTAAGGCGTTTACACTGGGAGAAGGAGGCCGTTTTCAGTCCCAGTCCGAACTTTCCGAGATCGTGAGGCGTTCGCTTCCGGTTTCGACCGGTCCCGCCGTGCTTCATGGCATGGATGAGTTCATCTGCTCCCATTCCATGGCCGTCATCAATAATGGCCATAACGGGCTCCTCCGTATCGGTGATGCAGTAAATGTCTATTTTCCCTGCATTGGCTGAAATGCTGTTATCAATCAGGTCTGCGACAGCAGTCTCCAGTGAATATCCAATATCACGCATTGAAGCGGACAGAGATGCTGCACTTGGCGGGAGGCGCATTTCATGCGGCATATTCAACCTCCCCGAGATGGCGTGCTATTTGCTGTGCTGCCTGACTCGCATCTGAGTTGATTTCGCATTCCCAGACGATGAGGACCTGCCAGCCCAGATTATTGAGTGCTTTCACATTCTGTTGATCCCGGTCAAGTGTTCTGCGAAATTTTTCAAGCCAAAAAGACTGATTGGATTTCGGGGTGGATGTGTGTTTACATCCATCGTGACGATGCCAGAAGCAGCCGTGTACGAAGACAGCGGTGCGATACTTCGCAAGCACGATATCCGGTTTGCCAGGCAGTTTCGTGTCATGAATACGAAACCGAAATCCCAGCCGGTGAAGGCATGAGCGGAGTTTGAGTTCGGGAGTGGTGTTCTGTCCTTTGATTCTGGACATATTCCAGCTGCGCCGTTCTTTTGAGAGATGATCTGCCATTATAATTTCGGTTTAGCGGCATCCAGTGCGTCAGCAACAACATCTCCGATCTGGCGGGCAAGATATGGGGGCACCGCGTTTCCGATTTGACGATACTGTTGAGTCCGGGGGCCCTCAAATTTATAATTGTCCGGGAAGGTCTGCAGCCGTGCTGCCTCACGCACCGTTAAACTCCTGCACTGCTCCAGGTCGTAATGGATATAGAAATGACCGTCTTTCGCTATGTGTGCTGTGATCGTAGAGGCAGGGCGGTGAGGCAACTGTACTCTGAAGCGGTCTGTAAAATTTTTCTCAACTCCGCCATTTGTGACATCACGATGAGCCGGGAGCAAGGCGGATGGAAAGTCGCGCAGCCGCGGGCTCTTGCCCGTGACTTTCGCGAATGCGGTTGCATATGCATAGCGCCGGAGATCAGAGGGCATATGCGCCCGTGATTCATGTCCGGTCAATGTACGCATGCGCGGATCGTACATGAATGCGACCGCATCGTCTGTATCTGCGGATTGCGCTGGATAAGAACTGTCCCGTCTTCGGAATAGGCCCGGTACGAATTCAAATACAGAGGTCACTTCGTTACGAATCGTTTCTGTGCGGGCACAGTTTTCAAAATTCATCTTATCCAGGGAAGCAATTGCCTTTGTCCATGTTTCAAGAGTGTCTGGTCTCCCCGTAATTCCACTGCGAATTTTAGGCAACTGTCCAATCGTCTGCTCTACGGTTGGAGGTTCTCTGGTTGTCAGCTGAGGCAGTTCAATATCCAGATCGCTTCGGACTCCTACAATGAAGACCCGATGCCGGGTCTGGGGTACGCCGTGCAGTTCAGATTTTACAAGAAATTCGCCTGGCTGCGCCGGGCCGGGTAAAGTTTTGGGGCAGTAAAGCCCGTGGAGTTCATATCCCGGTGAACGGGCACTGAGTACACCAAGAGCACTGCCTGGATTTTTCAGATCTTCCAGGATCATCTGGAATATGGAATCTCCGTTGTATGTGGCGGAAAGCAGGCCTCTTACATTTTCCATTACGAAGATGGGGGGAGTGTGCTCGGCAATGACTCTCAGATATTCTCTATAAAGGAAGTGGCGCTCATCATGTTTAAACTCAGGCATATTTTGCATACGTGATCTTCCCGCCAATGAGTATGCCTGACAGGGAGGGCCTCCAATCAGTACCCAAAGGGGGGCATTTGATAGCCGTTCAGCGATGATTTTGCGAACATCGGCATGGTTTTCCTGACTGAGTGTAAGGTGCAGTGCCGACTTTCGGGCGTGATGGGATGCGTCAGGATGGCAGGCGAAGAGTTCGGCAGACTCAATGGCTCCATCCAGATAATGGTAATAGGCATCAGGGGCTTCTCCAGGTGGAAAATGACGAAAAAAATGTCGCAGATACAATGTCTTATATGCCCAGGTATCCTTTTCAATGGATGCAGCCAGAAAAAATCGGGGGTTATTTTGCCGTCTGCTACCCGTGGCGGCGGCAAATCCTTCTCCCAGTCCTCCAGGCCCTGCGAAGAGATCAACGACAGGGTATGGCGGTATTTTCATCACGATCAGCACAGAGACAGGGATTCCATAGGAACCGTATTATAGTGAATTCTGAGATATTGGCAGTCAATTCAGACACATTTTTGAGAATGATGCTTCAAAGTGCAGGAACAGAGAATCTGCCGCCATGGATTCAACGGTCCAAGGCCGGCAAATTGTCCAGAGTCATCCTCCCTGTAGACAATTGACCAGATCTCCGGTACTTCTAAGAATGCCTGTCCTTATGTTTCGTTAGAGTATTGTGCTAATGGATTACCAAGTTTTCATGGTGATGACATACTTTTGCAGATAATGGGCTGAAAATCCCTCACAGAACATGACCACTATTGAAAGTACCGAAACCCCCTTCAGGGTTGCAATCATCGGAGCCGGTCCGGCAGGATTCTATGCCGCAGGACACCTGCTGAAGCAAAAATCTCACGTCGTAACGGTAGACATATTTGACAAACTGCCCGTTCCCTACGGGCTCGTTCGAAGCGGTGTTGCCCCGGACCATCAGAAGATCAAGAATGTGACGCGTGTGTACGCAAAAACTGCTGTACAGGAAGGGTTTCGGTTTTTTGGAAATGTTGAGTATGGCAAAGATATTGGCATTGCAGAGTTGAGCAGTCATTATCATCAGGTCTACTTTTCCACAGGTGCACAGGTGGATCGCAGACTCAATATCCCTGGAGAAGATTTACAGCGCAGCTACTCGGCAACGGATTTTGTCGCCTGGTATAATGGTCACCCGGATTATACGGATCTGCAGTTTGATCTATCCAGACGATGTGTCGCAGTGGTAGGAGTCGGGAATGTGGCAGTGGATGTCTGCCGAATCCTCTGCCGCACGGTGGATGAACTGAAAAAAACAGACATTGCGGATTATGCCCTGGAAGCATTGGCAGAAAGTCAGGTACGCGAAGTTTATATGCTGGGCAGGCGAGGGCCTGCGCAGGCAGCCTTTACCCATCCAGAAGCCAAAGAACTCGGTGAACTGCCCGGTACGGATATTTTTATCCCCGAAAGGGAAGCAGAACTAGATCCAGGGTCCGAAGCATGGATGGCCGTCCATGGCAATCGGCTGACGGCGAAGAAAGTGGAACTCATTCAGGGACTTGCAAAAAAGACGGGTGGACAGAAACCGCGTCGCCTGTCGTTGCGCTTTTTGGTTTCCCCTGAGGTGTTGCATGATGACGGGGCAGGTGGAATCGGCAGGGTAACCCTGCGCAGAAATACACTTGCAGCAGATGGAGATCGTTTACGCCCGGTGCCGACGGATACGACCGAGGAGCTGCCGGCAGAAGTTGTATTTCGATCTGTGGGATATCGGGGCGTACCGCTTCCTGGACTTCCATTCAGGGATGACTGGGCAGTGATCCCGAGTGAACAGGGGAGAGTCACCGGTGACGGAATTTCCTGTGGTGTCTATGTAGGAGGATGGATCAAGCGGGGGCCTACCGGGGTGATCGGCACAAATAAGCCGGATGCGATGGAAACTGTTCGGTGCATGCTGGAAGATATGGAAGCCGGTCACTGTTTTGATCCTGATCATACAGATCCTGAATCGGTTGACCGTCTGTTGGAGGATCGGTGCGAAAATGTGTTTCGGTGGGAGGACTGGGCAGAACTGGATCGTCTGGAAATCGCTGCCGGCGATGTTTTGGGTCGTCCCCGGGTGAAATTCACCTCAACGGAAAGTATGCTGAAGGCGCTTGGGCGTTGATTGAGGGAGATGGTTCAGTTTGCCCCCAAATTTCCATACAATATGCACCGGTGCAACGCTCATAGAGGTTTTGGCCCGTCCGGATACGGCGTGTGTATTCAACTCATTCCTGGATCATGTAAACGACAACCATGGGTGCCGCATCCCTTTCGTGGTGTATGCCGTAGGCGTAGCCGCCCTGGATCACTTCAAGTTCCACGGCAGCGGGCAGGACAGCACGGCTAACTGTATGAGATTCCCGGTTCAGGATCAGCCATTCGGCCTCCTCTGCATCTTCGGGAGTACTGAGTTTGATCCACACACGACCCATTTCATCCACCACAAAGGTTTGAAATGCCGGCTTCGTCTCGTGCGGGTCATGGGATTCCACTAATTCCCGGTAGGCGGGAAATTCCGGGGTTGCTTCCGTCATTTCCGAATCCGTGATGGGCACGGGATCATGCTCGTAGCGGATGGTATCCCGCAGGGATCCATCCGCAGATACGGTCGCAATTTCAATTACGTCATTCCAACCGTAGTAGAGTACATCATCGTAGCCGATGGCCACGGCCGGTGAGCGTCCAAATGGAACAGGAAAAAAGTTGAATCCGCCGCCTTCCCGGGGGCCGAAGATCATTTCATTTTGGGACACCGTGGACAAAAGGTCGGTGCCGTAGGTCCCATCCGGGCTGACTTTGATCAGTTCATAGCGAAGATCCATGTTCGGGGTCATGGAACCGTCTTCAGATTCCAGAAAAGGAGGTAAATTCTTCGCCATGATCCAGCCATGATCCACGGCACCGACCAGGGCATTGAACTGTTTCTCCCCGTCATCCTTCACCTCAATGCTGCGCACATAGACGAAGTCCGCCGGATCATAGACCATGATCTGATTTTTCGAGAATTCCCACAGATATACAGAGTCTGCGGCTCCAAGGGCTGCACCTCCCAGATATTGGTACTCTCCCGGTCCTTCGCCATATCCCCCGACTAGGCGCTGGTAGGTACCGTCTGCCCCGAATAGGCTCACCAATAAGGGCCGCCTTTCTGCTACGATAATCTCGCCGCGCTGATTGACGATGATTTTATTGATTGGCCCGAAGATGATCGTGTCCCCGACAGACTCATCACCAATCCGAAAGATTTCTTCCAATGCAATCCAACCGGTTTTTTCTTGCTCTGCGGGGTCCATATTGCGCCCGCACCCGGCAACGAGGAGAATGCAGATAAGGAGTAATGGAGCGGGGAGATCGTCCTTCCGAGTTTTGGAGTTCATGGTATGTATAGCGTTTTCTGGCGATAAATTGACGGCTGATGAACGACAATATAACACACATGCTGCCCGTCGCATGTGAAATAGAATGAAAGAACGCCCTCTTCAGAGTCAATGGCCGCCCCGTGGTGGTCCCATGAATTTGCGGTTTTCCTGGAGACGCAAAGCCACCAATCAACCTTGATTGAGCCAATTAATTAAATTTGCGTTATATTAAGACTAGTGTCGTGATTTATGGAGAAGCGACTGGCACGATTGGTGCTCCCATAACGTCCATTGCGTTAGCCGGTTCGTTGGACTGGTGAACACGCGTTGTCTAGTAGTTGACTTCGGGAAAACCCGAAGTCATGCGTTACCGCCCCTCGGGGTCAAACACGCGAATATAGACTAGACTGTCGTCATGACTGCCAGGATCGCTTCTCCATGGATCAGACGAAACCCTCCAATGTAGTCCACAGTGAGCATGCACCGTTTCAGTTCTACCCTGTGAGAAGCTGCATCCGTGATCAAAAACCTGTTGGTGTAAACCCGGGATTCATCGGTATCAACACGTCTGAAGATATCGTCAGTTCCTTACTTTGGGGGATGGATGAGTGTTGGCGGATGAGAGTTCAGCGACCAACCAGAAGCGGATCAGGTAAGAGTACGGTCGTTAGACAGTGCGATTTCTCTCCCTAAATCAAACTTTTTTTTCTTCCTGGATATCCGACTCTTTGCATTTCAGTATACTGTCTGCTATTTCATGTTTCATGATATAAGATGAGTCGCCGCTCTGAATTCTTTGCCCGGCCCGAGGGCATCCCCATGCGTCGCTACGAAGCCCTTCGCGCCTATGAACATGAAGGTGCTTCCATTCAGGAAGCCGCCGAGATTGGCGGCTATACCCCCGGATCCTTCCGAAACCTACTGACGAGCTTTCGAAAAAACCGCTCCGCACACTTCTTTTGGCCGGAATCCACGAAAGTATCTTCCACCGACAGGCCCCCCAACCCCCGACCTGCCCGCATTCTTGCCCTCCGACGCGAAGAGAACCGCTCCATTCAGGAAATTCAGGCGATCCTGAAACAGGAGGGGATTCCTGCCAGTCTGGGCTATATCCAGAAGATCTTCAAGCAGCACCGTATCTCACGCCTTGCCCGTCGCTCTGCGGATGAGCGCTCCCCCCGAGTGATCCCTGCGGATCGTACGAAACTGGATCTCCGTGAACGGACCTTTTCGACTGACTTTGCGGGCCTGTTTTTATTTACCTTTGATCTGGCGCAGATGGATCTGAAGAACATGCTGGATCAGGTCAAAATGCCCGGTACCAGTAAGGTCCCCGCGGCGTGTGCGCTGCTTTTGCTCCTGGCACTGAAGTTATACGGGACCGGTCATCCCTCTCAGGTCGTGGCCGAATCCCTGGATGAAGGGCTTGCGCTGTTTACCGGACTCAATGCGATTCCCAGACGCACCACCCTGACCGAATACTCGATCCTGGCGGATCCCGCATTTGCAGGACCGCTCATGCACCGGTGGGGTCATGCGGCCGCAAACATTGCAAATGTGGTCGGCAGGGGAAACTCAATTGATCTGGATTTTCATACGATTCCCTATCATGGGGATCAGGCCCTGCTGGAGAAACATTTTGTCTCCAATCGAAGCCGGCGGCAGCGGGGAATCCTCACCGTGCTGGCACGGGATGCCGATTCGAATGTCTTTTGTTATGCAGACCCAACCGTCCGCAAGGAAACCCGGAACGATGCCGTTCTCGCATTCGTCAGGGACTGGGAAGTCCGAACCGGAACGGTTCCGAAAGAACTTGTCTTTGACAGCCGGTTTACCGTCTATGCCAATCTGGCAGCATTGAATCAGATGGGGATTCCGTTTATCACGCTGCGCCGCCGCCATACTTCCCTGATCCAGCGGATCCATTCTCTGGACAAATCGGCCTGGACGAATGTTCGGCTGGGCAACATTGGACGCAGGTATCGAACTCCCGGCGTAGTGGATGAAATCATCCATCTACGGGATTATCCCCATCCAATCCGGCAGCTGCTTATCAGGAATTTAGGGCATGACAGGCCAATGGTACTGATCACCAATCAGATGAAACGGGATCCCAGGGAACTCATTGACCGCTATATTCGGCGCATGGTCAGGGAGAATGTCATCAGCGATGCCATCAACTTCTTTCACATCGATGCATTGAGTTCAGTCGTTCCGATGCGTATCAATGTCGATGTGCAGCTGACCGTCATGGCCAGTGTACTTTATCGACTCCTGGGAACACGGGTTGGCAAATCCTATGCAGATGCCGGGGAACGGACCATCTTCCGAGATCTCGTAAAACGCCCCGGCAAAGTCACCATTACCAAAGATGAAATTGTCGTTCAATTCCGAGCACGCGCAAATGACAATTACCTGATTGCAGCGGGATACCCCGAATTGCGTCAGAAAATCCCCTGGCTGGGCCATAAAATCCTGCGGATGCAGTTTGGGAAGCGCCCCTGAAATTCATATAGAAAAATCAACACGGGAATCCAGACTGGACACCGCGAATCCATCGGGGGTTTCTTCGTGGTACAATTTCAGGTACGGGGCAGACCAGCTGGCCTGTTCAGGAGCACGCCCCCGGCACAATAAGGATCAATGCACGCTTCCCCTGCACCATGTGCCCGGATCACTCCTGGATCTCGTAAACCACGACCATTGGATCATCACTGCCGCCTTGCTGCACACCGTAGGCATAACCGCCCTGAATCACCTGCAGATCCACGGTTGCAGACAGGGTGGCACGGGCGACTGCCTGGGATTGCCGGTTCAGAATCAGCCATTCGGCCTCAGTTGCACCTTCAGGGCGACTCAACTTCACCCACACGCGGCTCCTCTCATCCACCACAAAGGTCTGTAATCCCGGCTTCGTCTCGTGGGGTTCATGGTGATCATCCATGATTTGTTGAAAAAACTCATTCTCCATCTTTGAAGCCTCGGCCATTTCTGAATCTGTAATGGGGACCGGGTCATGTGCATATCGGATGGTATCACGCACGGATCCGTCAGCAGATACAATGGCGATTTCAATGTTTTCACTCCAGCCGTGGTAAAGCAAATCGTCGGGACCTGCGCTGTAGACCCCCGATCTCCCGAAGGGTACATCAAGAAAGGCGAAGCCGCCTCCTTCAGCTTCAGAGTTAATGTGATAGATCATCTCTATTGCTGGAACCCTGCCAAGTGGATCTGTGCGGTAACTTCCGTCCCGGTTGATCTTGATCAGTTCCGAATATTGATCCTCGTTGACCATGATCGAACCATCCTCGGAATTCAGGATTGAGGGAGGCCCGTAAGTCACATACCATCCGCCCGTAACCGTACCAATCAGGAAGCCGAACTGGTTTGCTCCCTCGGCCACCAGAGCAATACTGCGCACGAAGGAAAAATCAACGGGATCATAAACAAAGATTTGCCTTGGGTACAGGTTCATCAGATATACAGAGTCTGCGATCCCGACGACGGGGCCGTCAATCCCGTACTGCCATTCTCCCGGCCCTTCCCCCTGTGCTCCGATCTGGCGCAGGTACGCACCATTTGCATCAAATGCATGAACCAGCGGGGAACGCGTCCCTTCCGCCACAAGCAGATTTCCATTGCGATTGACCGCAATTTGGTCAATCGTTCGAAACAGAATTGTATCTCCAGCTGCCTCATCGCCGATCCGAAGGACTTCTTTCAGAGTAATTGTGGCGGTTTTGCCTTTTTCCCAGGCAGATCCTGTATCACGCCCGCACCCGAACAGAAGGAGTACGCAGAACAGCCCCAAACACATACGGAGATGATGGTTTCGAATCAGATTTTCATGGTGTAGAGACGCATGGGATAGACAGTTTATGAGTACTCCAAGATCCTTCAAACTCGCCGTCAGGCAGACAACATTAAGGGCTCGCCTAAAGATAAATTTTCCCTCCTGTTTTATAGAAAAAGCCCTAATCGTCCAATGTTACTGCGTCAGGGGATGAACGTTTCGTTTGGTTTAGCCCGCCGGGCAAGGCAGGATTCGGATGCCGCTAAATCACTACTTATCATGTGCGGGAGGCACCGCTAAAATCCTTTTCAGGACGAAAGGGATGTTTTGGTATCGTCATCAGGTCAATTCACAGCTCCTCTTCAATGCGTTCGTTGAGCCGTGCCAAAGCGACCATAAGCAGTTCCAGTTCGGCATAATATGCGTTCACCTCCAGCCCCGCCTTACGTGCTTTGAGCAGCGCAATCTGGCTTTCGAGTTCGGTACGTTCGCTGGTTATCGTGGGATTGCCTGCGAGCATTTGACTCCGTTTGAGCCACACGGCTGCCGCCGTGAATCCATCCAGGGACTCGTCAAGCACCTCTACGCGGGATCCCTGTCCGTCTCCATTGTCATCAAGCAGGCTGTGTTCGGTGGCCAGATGCCCCTGCTGCTCATAATGCCGCGCGGTTTGCTGTGCGGTATACTGAAAGACTTCCCGGACGGACAGGCTTCCATCACGATCAAGGTCTGCGGCCGGCGCAATGAGTGCTTCCATCAGATAATCCGGGAAGATCGTCTGATTGCGCTGCGTCCCGGTCCGGGTGGCGGTGATCACAATTCTGCCGGGTGCGCTGAGGGCCTGAATAAAGGGGCCGCTGGCGCTCATGGTGCAAATCCAAATGCTTCGCTCCACTTGCAGATCATGCAGCAGCGCAGCATAGTCTCTCCCGACCAGATCCCGCCGGGGGATATTCAGGGCGGACTGCTCGCCGTCATAACTCCCGTGACCAAACAGCAGAACATAGAGTTCATCTTCGGGGGTCAGATCCTCGCCGAGTGCAGCGAATTGTGCACGGATATTTTCGGCGGTCGATTCACCGTGAACATACTCGCTTCCGGCAAGGGCACGCTCGGCCAGCACCGTCACATGCCCCTGCTCAAATCCCAGCGGGCCGGTCAAAGCATTGTACGTATTCTCCAGGTGGGCGGCGATCCGGCCGGTCTGCTCCGGGCCGCCCCCTAACCCGCCAATCACCAGTGCGTGCCGCTCCTGAGCACTTGCACTGTTGACCATAAAGATCAGGATCACGCCTAACGAAATCCCTGTCGCCTTCGGTAAAGCCATTCTCCAGATAAGAGAAGTACAGATAGAAGAAAAAGAAACGGCATATCCCACAGATAAGCCGCCTGATAGATCGAGGTGCTGGTTCGACGGGATCGCAGATTCACGGGGATCTCGGAGGCATCGGCAGGTGCGTAGTACATGGTCGCCAATTGCTCTAGGAACTCCTGCTTCAGGGTTGCATCATAATACTCAACAGGCTGGTGACCGGCCAGATAACTCCGATGGTCACGCCCGATCAGCCGGTCTCCCTGCACGGCTTCAACCATGACCTCGTAGACTCCTTCCTGCTCCGGTGTAAAGCGGACCTGGAAGGCACCCGCATCGGGCAGTTTTTCATGGGCTGTGAGTGACTGCAGGGTGCCGTCCGGGGTGCGGACCGCGGCACGCACATTCACGCCGCTCAGCGGCAGGTAGGCCGCATCGTAGACACGTACGCCGAGTTCATGCACTTCACCGGGGGAAACCCGGGGGGTGGAGGTCTCCAGATCAACCCTCCCCGGTGCACTTGCGGCCAGCCAGCGTGCGAATTGCTGCCAGAACCGCTCATGACGCGCATCGTCTGCCTCCAGCAGCATCTGCCAGCGCCAGGTGCTGCTGGTTGCCAGTGCCGCAGTTCGCCCCTTCCCGTACCGCTGGATCACAAGAACCGGTTCCTCGGGGCCGTACGCATCCTGTGGTTTGACGGCCAGCACCTGGGCACCGGGCTTGATGCCGCCCAACAGATTGATGCTGGTGAGCCGGGGCATGCCGCGCCAAAGCATCTGATTCAGGGGCGCATCCGGAGAGAGTTTCATGAACGGATGCTCCAGACCCTCCGGAGTCGGGGCAAAGACATAGCCGCGTTCGTCCTCTTCATTATTTTCAAACTGGATCGGGAGAATCTGTGCACGGGTAAAGTCCAGTCGCACCGGCAGCATATCTGCAACCGGGGTACCGGCATAGTCGCTCTCTGCGAATGCATTGCGCCCTCCCAGCATCACGAACCCGCCGCCCCGGACACGCACAAAAGATTCCATGAGCTGTAACTGGCGCAGAGAGAACGCCGAGGCCTCCACATCGCCCAGAATGATCGCATCAAAGTCATAGAGGACCTCTGCTTCGGTGGGAAAGCCGCCCGTCAACTCGTCAGGTGACCGGATCCCCTGACGGTAGTACTTGCCGGTCCCTGTACGTGTAATGGCGGCAAAGTGAATCACTTGATCGGATTCCAGAGCGCGTTTAATAAACTTATAGTCCTGACGTAAATGCCCCTCAAAATACAGCACGCGAAGCGTGTCGGTACGGGTATCCACTAAAAGAGGGAGTGAGTTATTGAGGATGTTGAGTTCGCCAGCCGCAGGTTCAAGGGTCATCCGGTATTCCCGGGCACCGCTGCTTGGAGGATCAAAAAAGAACTCCATCTGATCCACCAGCCCCTTTCCCTTCAGCCGTACCGATTCAGAAAATACCTCCACACCCGCGTCGTAAACCACGATCCGTGCCGGATCAGGTTCCAGAGAGGTGCTGCGGATCTTTACCTCAAGTTCTGCCCCGGCCTGCTCCCCCAGCCCCTTGTGTGTAATGACCTCAAGCAACTCCCGCTCGGTTGTAAATGCCGCACTCCCCATCCCCAGTACATGAACTCCGATGCCCTGATCACGAAGCGCACGCGCCTGTTCCAGAGCCTCCAGACGGCTGGTTGTATTACCATCCGTCAGGATGACGACTGCCGTCAGGGGAAGCCCCCTAAAATCAATGCGAACCCGGTCCAATGCCGCGGCAAGGTTGGTTTCGTGTGCAGGTACCGCCTGGTGGATACTGTCCACGCGTGCAGCCGTGGATGCGAACATATAAAGTCTGACCTTGAAGAGATCCTCGATACCGGAGAGTATCCCTGACCGGGGGTGGTAAAGGATTTGTTGGGTCTGATCGAGTCGGGTTTGTCCTTCTGGACCATCTGGAAGCAGCATACTGTCCGAAGCGTCCACCATGACCGCAATAAAGTTTTGATCAGGAACCACCTCGGGCACAATTAATTGAGGTTCAAAGAGTGGAAAAATCAACAGCAGTGCAGCGAGGAATCGCAGTGCAAGGCTGGTTCCCCGTATATGCAGGGGGGCCTTGCTGCGCTGGAACGCAAGCACCAGAATGATCAGCACGGCGATCAGTACCAGCACCGCCAGTACATTCAGGTGCAGGCTTACCGTCCCTTCTGCAAACTGGATCGCATCAAACTTGAACATACCCCCTATTGACCGGATCGTCTGGAGAGTGATTCATAGTATCTCTCGATCAGCCCCTCGTACTCGGCAGGTGCCTCTCCGCGGCGGCTGCCGTACAGTTTGGATTCCAGTTCCATGGTTTCCAGAGCTTCCAGGAGCCGGGTTTCGAGTTGGGAAAGTGGCGCGTAAATGTTGCGGTCAAAGAATGTTTCTGCTGACTCCCCGTCCAGAAGTACACCGGTATGATCTGCGCGTGCGAGGGAGTTCTGGATTCCCGCTGTGGCGCGTTGGCCGTCACGCAAGCCTTCCTGCAGCGTACGCGCGGCCTCCCGTGCCCGGTTCATCTGGCGCTCCAGCCGTGCCGTCTGGGCGGGAGATCCGCCGCCTTCGCGCAGGCGTTCCGCCTGCGTGTCAAGGTCCTGCAATTCGCTGCGAAGCTGTTCCAGGTCTTCAAGAGAGCGGCGCAGGGTTTCTTCTTCGGTCATGGGCAGGGACGCGCTCAATTCACGCTGAATGGCGTTCAGGCCTTCCAGATCCTCTGCAATCTCCTCCTGAATACGCCGCGCCGTTGGCATCCAGCCGTTCCGCAGCGCCCGCTCGGAGTTTTGCAGGTCTTCCGGCAGTGCACTGCGATGAAATTCCTGCCGCAGGTTGCGGGCCGCCAGTTGCGCTTCCGAGTTGGAGGATTCAAGCATCCCGGCCTGCTCCAGAATCTCTTCAAGATTTTCCAGGACCTCCGTACGGCGGGCGAGCAGTTGATCCAGTTCCTCCGCAGTGGGGCGGTCTCCGGCTTCGGCCACATCTTCATTCAGCGCCTGTTCACGTTCAATGAATGTGCGCAGGTCATCACTCAGCTGTTGAAGCGCACGCCGGTCTGTTCCGCGGGTCTGGACCCGCAGGGATTGCTCTAAAGATTGCAGGGAGTTAGCGGCCTGCTGCTGCCGTGTGGCTGCTTCTTCGGCATCTCCTCTTCGGAGTGCACGCTGCGCGTCCTCCATGCTTCGCAGCGCCTGATTCATATCATCCTGTGCACGCCGGCCTGACTGCTGTCGTCGCAGGCTTTCCAGCGACTCCTGCAACTCTTCCTGATTGCGTTGCAGCCGGTCCACAAAGCGCCGCCGGTCTTCTTCGGTTTCAGGGGGGCGCTGCCGGGCCAGCTCCTGCTGCCGCTCGGCCAAATCCCGCACACGCCGCAGGGCATCATTCTGTTCGGCACTTGCCGCTGCCGCCGGTGCCGACTGTGGCGATTCATACTTATCTCGGGTGATGTCCAGTTCCAGATCCATCAATTCGGACATCCGCTCTTCGGTTGCATTGGTTCCCCCGCCTCCGCCCTGCTGTTGCCGTGCCACCTGCCGCTCGGTATTCAGGGCATCTGCCCGGAGCAGTTGATGGTACGCCCGGCGCTCCGGGGTCAGCGCTTCATGGAGGCGCTCTGCGGACAGTTCCCGGATGGCCCCGTCCATCTCTGTGACCGCAGACTGAAGGTGCCCGGCGACCTTCTGCTGTTCCAGATTGCCGCGCAACTCCAGCGAAAAGGCAGTCGTACGTAAACGCTCCTGAATATTGGTCTGGAGATTGCGCTGCGCCTGAATGAGTGCTTCCAGCGCCTCCTCAAAGTCGGGCGGCTGCTCCCGCAGAAGCCGCCAGGTTGCGGCAATAATGTCCTGCTGACTGACCACAAGCCCTCCCTGCCGCTGTTGCATGCCTCCCTGGCCTCCACCCGCATTGGCCAGCTGTGTGAACTGTTGCTCAAACGGGATGATCTCGATGAAGTACATGTCGGAGGCCTCCGTATGCAGCGCATCAGCGGCCTCAATGTAGTAGGTGATCACATCTCCGGGTTCCAGTGGATAGTCTTCCAGAAACAGCAGGTGCTCGCCCGTCACCTCGGGTCCGCCGGCACCTCCAAGTAGATCAATGCTGACCTCTTCCTCCCCATTGACAACGTAGTTCAGGGCCAGAGAGCGGATCCCGTAGTCGTCGCTGGCATCGGCCGCAATCAGGACCTCCTGAATGGCATTGGCACGCAGGTCACGCCCCGGCTCCCGGAGTGTGATCTGCGGGCGGGCATCTTCAATCGGGGTAATCAGGTAAGTCCGGGGAAAACGGTTCGCGCGTGCCCGGTCATCGGTAAGCTGTACCGTGTAGCGGTCTTCGTCCTTCAGGTCAAGTTTTCCCCGGAATTTTCCCGGTTCCACTCTTGAGAGCGGGATGTCCGCCCCATTTTCAAGGGACAGGGCGGCCGTCTCCGTCACCTGATTCGTGTGTACGGTCACGGTCACACGGGATCCTTTCAATCCCTCAATATCTCCCTCATCCTCCTGGGTTCGTACCGGGAGGTTGGCATAATTTGGAGACTCATAGGTTGCGTCAATCTGCACGACTTCAGGGAAGAGGTAGACGGAAACCGTAAACGGATCGGTACGATAACGTCCAGATTCTACGTAGTACTGTAGAGTCTGCTGAACGTCTGCAAGTTCGGCGAGGTGTGCACCGGGATCATTGCCCGGGATCATTGGCTGACGTACCCATTCCCCGGCCGGGTCCTGATGCACAAGGAGTACATCTTCACGCCCATCGGATCGCAGGGTTGCGATGACGGGGACGGTATCTCCCTGATCGACCTCAATGTTACCTGGCGAGACAACGAGATAGGGGGTGCGAAGACGCAGTTCCGGCGGGGTATCCAGCTGCAGCCGGTCAAGCTGCGTGAGCCCTCCGACCAGACAGATGCAGGCAACCGCCAGAGAGGCGGCAATCCACAGCCGTGCACGGAGTCGCCCGATCATGGTGCGGGGGGGCATCCTGCTCACCTGGTGCGTCGCATCTCGCAGAAGGGCCGTTACAACAATCGGATCCGCCGTGTCTGGAGCCTGGACGGCACTGTTCAGGCGATCTTCAAGGTCGGGATGATGCTCCTCAATGAAGAGCGCAACCTGCTCATCGGTGAGCTGCTGCGACCGCCGGTGCAGGTACCAGAAAAGTACTGCCGGAAGGCCGACCGCCAGCGCCAGTGCACTCCGGAACAGAACCGCAGTGAGGTATGGGTGAACCCATACGAGCACAAAAAGAAGCACACAGATCACGGCAACACAGACGGCAAGGTGCTGCCGGCGTGCACGCAGCGTGAACTGCCTGCGCACATCCCGGATCAGGGTGCGAACGGAACGGTCATCGTAAGCCATTAGGTTATCGCCGTGAGGCGAGTATGGTTTCAAGTGCGAATATTCCAATCAGAATCAATAGCACAATCTTCCAGAGTTTTTGTTCTTGCTCGGCGGCCTCCGGCGGCTCTGGCGTAAGCGCCGGTTCGGTGGACCGGGTGGCCAGCGCCGCATACACCTCTTCAAAATCCCGGGCAGACAGGTCGCTTTCCAGAGGGCTGATATTTACAGAGAATGGCTGCCGGTTCCCATTCAGTCTGGCATCGTAGTGACCGGGCAGGTCCGTATCCTGAAAGATGCCCGCTCCCGTGGAGTCCAGAATCACATTGAACACATCTCCATCTGGATTTACGAGGGCGAATTCTTCTCCCGGCCTGCCCTGGAACCCCACTGCATCTCCCACATGGAATGTCCGGTCGGTATCCGATTCCGGGTCTGCATATCGGGCAATCTCGTACAGCAGCGGCAAATAGACCTCGCTCAGGGCGAGGTCATTCCAGCGGGTGCCGAGGCTGGAGGTAAATACAAGCACATGTCCCTGCCCTAGCGGGGATTCAATCAGGAGGGGATCTCCCGTGTCAAAGATTGCAAGCACGTTTGCACTGGAGTCCGGGACCACCTTCACATAGCGCCGGAACCGGGGACGCAGGACAGATCCCGCACTATGCTGTGACAGGGAAGCAAAGATCGGATGCTCTTCGTCAATCTCCGCAATAATGGCATGGGTGCCCTGCCTGTCCCGCGCACGTACTGCGCCTGCCATCACGCCTGCCCCCAGCAGGGGGGCCGTGGACAATGCACCTTCGTCAAACGCCAGAAGGAGCGTCCCGCCACGGCGGACAAAGTTTTCAATGGTCACCTCGTCGCGGGCAGAGATCGCGTTTGCAGCCGTAATGATGAGCAAATCCACTGTATTCAGCCGGACGGGGCGGGGCCCTGCATCAAATCTGTACCTGCTGGCATCCTGCTGGTCAAAGGCACTTTCGAGAAAGAAGGCGTTCCGCATCCCCGGGCTCGGATCTGCGGCAAAGATGCCGGGGCGTGGACGGACCGTGTAGGTGAAGTAATAGCGGTCATCGGAGCCGGGCACCGCGTCACGGACACGGAGGCTGCCCTGATAGAGTCCTGGCCGCTCCGTCAACTGCTGAAAGGCGGGCGTACGCCCGGTGACCTGATCCCTTTCTTCGGCATCCATATAGAGTGTCACCGGGGCAGCGGCCGGGATCCGGGCATGAAACTGTATGGAAACCAGCACTCCGCGGCGCTCCTGCGTGCGTTTCACATCCTGAAAAAAATGATTCTCTGAGGGGCCGTCTCCAATTTTGACGGGGGTAACCGTGATGTCATTCGGCAACTGCAGGTTTTCCAGGATCGGGCGGAACGCGGATTGCTGAAAGTCGGAGATAAGTACAATCCGGCGTTCTTCGAACCGGGCCCCCTGAAGGATCTCTGCACCGAGTTGCAGGGCAGGGTAGAGGTCAGTGGTCCGGTAGTCAGGATACTGCGCGTCCAGTGCAGCTTCATGGACAGCAAGATCACGGCTGAGCGGGGTCAGTTGTTCGGCCGTGTCACTGAAGCGGACCAGCGCCCATTCATGGCCGGTTTCCAGATGGATGCGGGCCTGCTCCACGGCCTCCTCAAACCGCATGTCATACTGCATGCTGTAGGATCCATCCAGCAGGATCACCGCGGACTGCTGCCCGGCTTCGGAGAGAAAGGGCAGGTCTTCGGGCGGCAGGAACGGGCGTGCGAAGAGGAGCGCCAGCAGGGCCAGAATTCCCGCCCGGAGCAGCATCAGCAGGATATCCTGCAGCCGTCTCCGACGGACCCTCTGAATGGGGGTGGCTTCCAGAAACATGTGTGTACTGAATGGCACTTCACGGGCCTTGAGCTGTCGCACCAGGTGCAGCGCGACCGGGATCAGCGCGGTCAGTCCTGCAATCAAAAAGAGGGGAGTGATAAAGGACACAATAACGGCGGATCAGCCTCTGCGACGTGACCGGGCAGAGAGATAATGAAAGAGCGCAGTATCCAGCGGGGCATCGGTCCGAAGCACGGCGTAGTCGACCTGCAACAGCCCGCAGATGCGGCGCAGCTCGGCCTGATGGGTCTGGAAATTTTTCCGGTACTGCACCCGGGCCGCCTTAGCATCAATCAGCATTTTGGCACCGGATTCCACCTCCAAAAGCTCCACCACATCCTTGAATTCAAATTCAATCTCCTGCGGATCGAGCACCTGAAAGACCAGAACATTATGGCCGGTAAACCGAAAATGCTGCAGTGCACGCTCAATCCTACGCAGATCAGTAAGCAGGTCACTGATCAGGACGACGAATCCCCGTTTTCGGTGGCGCTCCGCCACGGTTTGCAGGGAGCGCTCCAGATTCGTGGCCGCATCGGGGGTCGCCGCTTCAAGCGCATTCAGGAGCAGATGCAGATGTGCGCGGGTGGCCCGCGCAGGTAAATGTCTGCGGACCTCGGTGTCAAACAGGGCCAGCCCGCAGGCATCCCGCTGCCGGTTTGCCAGCCAGGCAATGGCGGCCGCCAGAAAGCGGCCGTAGGTCAGTTTGGCGGGTCCACTAGAACGGTAGTCCATGGAGCGGCTCATGTCCAGCAGCAGGTGCAGGCGGGTATTGGTTTCTCCCTCAAACTCCCGCACGAAGTAGCGACCGGTCCGTGCAAACGCCTTCCAGTCTATCTGGCGTACATCATCCCCGAACACATACGGGCGGTACTCCATAAAGTCCACACTGAACCCTTTGAACGGGCTGCGATGCAGTCCGGCCAGAAATCCCTCCACTACGGAGCGGGCCAGAAGCTCCAGGGACGAGATCCTGGCCAGCACTTCGGGTCGGATAAAGCGGGTGGCGGCCTGCCCCATTGGTTAATCTTCTATTTTCCAGAAGGCAATGCCTCCGGTCTGCTGTCCTGCCTGCGTGGATGCCACATGAGTGGCAGAGGCCAGGTGAAAGACATCCACTGTCCCCGGCGCGGCTCCGACTCCCTCGGAGGTGACAAAGGCATAGGCATGGTCCGGGGAGATGGTCACCCCATGCGGAATCGGGCTGGAGGTGGAAATACGGGCCCGCTCGGTGTTGTCGGTTAAATCTATAATGCCCACTGCCTGAGCACGTTTAAGGGTGACTACCAAGGTGGCCCCATCCGGCGAAACGGCCAGATTGTAGGGGGATCCGGGAGCCGGGATTTCTTCGGACACAGTTCCGCTGTCCGTATTGACGATCAGGATCTGATCCGAGCCGTTCCCTGCGATGTAGGCCAGGGGCCGTCGGGGATGGAGGGCAACCCAGGTGGGTTTGGATCCCATGCCCAGGGGGATTTTACGGAGGACGCGCAGATTCAGGGCATCCAGTTCCACCAGGGCATGATCCATCATCGCAACCGAGTAGTGCCGGGTGCCGCCGGATCCGAAGGCAGAGCCGTGCGGCATGATGCCGGTGGGCACCTGCCCGACCTCTATCATCACATCAGGATCCACCACCGAAACCGTGCTTGGCTCGGGATCGCCGTGCAGATTAAAATTCACCACATACAGCAGGCCCGTGTGCGGCGAGATTGCCATGGATGCAGGAAACAGGCCCAGGGTCACGGCCCCCATTACCTGATGATCCTCTGTGGAATAGCGTACGACGCTGCCGTTTGGCTGCCCATGTGCAATAGACACAAACAGCGAATTACGCTCTGGAGCCACGGTGAGCCCGTGCGGGCCTTCGATTTCGGTATGAATCCGCCCGACCTGAATGGTGTCGGTGACAAAGATGTCGGTTCCATCAAACTCAACGAGCATGACGGTATCGTCTGACTCATTGGCGACGTACATGGAATAGGTCTGGGCTGCGACGGCCTGGGTGACCAAAAGGCATAGAAGCAGAGCAGGCAAATGAGGCATGGGGCGGGTTCGTCGGGCAAACATACGCGGTGGAATTGATGGCAGTCAAACGGGCTTTACTGGAGTCGGGGATTCTCGTTCCGATTCAGGCCGGATGTGCGGGGATGGATTTGAGGTCGGGGCGTGGATCGGAATCCTCTAGGCCTGAGACAGCGTCTCGCTCATTTTTCTGACCGGTGCGTATCAGCACCGGCGAAGCCTTCCGGTTTGGATCTCAATGCGTGCTATAAATTTTCGTTCCCGTTCTGGATTCCCCGGTGCGCGATGCTTCCATGGTGACTGGCGGTACGGGCGTTCAGGGCTTCAATCCATGAGGTTGCCCGGTTTGGTATGGCTGGTCTTTCTGGTTGCGGTACCCTTCACGGCCGGGTTCCCCAGTGCGGCCCCGCCGGGGGGTGTGGATCAAACATTTGTTCATGATCAAGCCCGGAATCTATCGGTTCCGCGTTCAATGACGGGAGACGGAGTGTCTTCTGAGGCATCTTTCATGCGGCATGGCAGGCCGCCGGTCCGCCGGTCTTCAGTGTCTGCAGCGGCAACGGCCAGGTCAGCCGTAAACATCTGCAACCGAACTGAGGATGTGCGAGATGCGATTCTAAGGTTGATTCCCAATCAGAATGATTGCAGGCAGGTGACCAGTGGGGAGTTGGCAGGGATTACCGGGATTTTAGAGTTGGGGTACGATGGGATCTCGAGTTTGAAGCCGGGAGATTTTGACGGTCTCACCTCGCTGGAAGCATTAAGCCTGGGAGATAACTCCATCCGTATGCTTCCCGCGGGAATTTTTGATGCGCTCATCTCACTGAAAGTGTTGTATCTGTGGGGCAACTCATTGGAGACGCTTCCAGACGGGATTTTCAGCCCGTTGACTTCGTTAAACTGGCTTTATCTGGAGCAGAATAAGTTATCTATGCTTCCAGATGGCATCTTCGACGGCTTGCGTTCGCTTACGGTACTTGACTTGAATGAGAATGAGCTCAGCACACTTTCCGCCGGCATCTTTGATGGGCTGACCGCTTTGGAATCCCTTGATTTGAGCCGGAATAAACTGGCTGCACTCCCCGGTGGCATGTTTGACGGATTGGCCTCTTTGGAAGTATTGAGTCTCGAAGGCAATTCTCTGGGGACGCTTCCAGATGGCATTTTTGATGGGTTGACTTCGCTGGAGCGGCTTGATGCAGGCGAAAATTTATTGAGTGCGCTTCCAGGGGGTCTGTTTGATCAACTGGGCACACTGGAATTGCTGGACTTGCACGGGAATGCGTTGGCGATGCTTTCGGATGGGGTTTTCAGCGGTTTGGTTTCACTGAAACACCTTGATCTGTCTCGGAACGCGCTCCGTCTGCTTTCTGGCGATGTGTTTAAGGAACTGGCTTCACTGGAGGTGCTTGGTTTGCGGGAGAATTCTCTGAGTGTGCTTCCAGCCGGGATTTTTGATACGCTGTCCCGTCTGAATGTGCTGAATTTGGCAGACAACGAACTCCATACGCTTCCTGAGGGGATTTTTGAGGGGCTGACGAACCTGCCGGTGAGTACGTATGAATCTGAGGGGGAGTACCATGATTACCCGGGTCTTATGCTCAGCAGCAATCCGGGTGCGCCTTTCCAGCCGGTGGTTAATGCGGGGGTGGATCAGTCGGCGGGGCCGGGCACGGCGGTTTCGTTACAGGGGCGTGTGACGGGGCCGTGGGGGAGGAACAGTCGCTGGAAGTGGATCCAGGTGCAGGCTTCTGGTTCCAGTACTCCCGTGATGGTCTCGCAATCCATACGTTTGACGGCAGACGACACGGCGGTGCCCGGCTTTACCGCTCCGATGATGGCGGGGGAGTATTATTTCAGAGCAGTGGCAATTCCATCGGGACTGGGGGTTCCCGTTGAAGATTGGGGGCATGGAAATTCGGCCCCCGACTGGGTGACGGTCCGCGTGGATCCGTCCACCAGTACCGTAGATACACCGATGGTGGTGGAGTTTGCACTGATCGGAAATTACCCGAATCCGTTCAATCCATCCACCAGAATTTTACTGGACTTACCGGAGTCTGCGGTCATATCCATTGGTGTATTCAATATGTTGGGGCAGCGGGTGTATCGGGCAGATTCGGTGATCATGGAGGCCGGTCCATCCAGATCGTATATGTTGGAGGCCGGACCTCTTCCGGCTGGCGTATATGTCTATCGGGTGACGGCTCAGATGGGATCAGAGAGTCGGATCGCCACCGGGCGCATGACCCTCCTCAAATAGTGGTCGATCCGTTTTTCGTGAACGGTCTCCTGAAATTGCTACAGTCGGTCGCGTGAATGGAACCTGCCCGGAACGGTATGCGTTACGGGTTCGAGAAAGATTGCTGACAGAACGAACCTCAACGGTACCTATGGGTAAGAACGGATATGAATAACTGGTTAGAGTTCATGGATTTGCAGATTTTTATGGCTTTGGTAACACTTGGTTTGGCCGGTATCGTTGCCGTCTGGCGGATGAATTCCTGGCAAACCAAGCGCCAGGATAAATCTAATATGGCGATGAATGCCAGGATGGATGCATTTGCAAACAGGATGGAGGCATTTGCAAACAGGGTGGAGGCTAGGTTTGATGCACTTGAGGCCAAGGCGGATAAACTTGAGGCCAAGGTGGATACCAAGACAGATGAGCTTCGTGACAGGATAGATACCAAGGTGGATGGACTCAGTGACAAGGTGGATACGCTTGAAGACAAAGTGGATACCAAGACAGATGAGCTTCGTGATAGGATCGATACCAGGGTGGATGGACTTGGTGACAAAGTGGATACCAAGACAGATGAGCTTCGTGATAGGATTGATACCAGGGTGGATGGACTTGGTGACAAAGTGGATACCAAGACAGATGAGCTTCGTGATAGGATCGATACCAGGGTGGATGGACTTGGTGACAAAGTGGATACCAAGACAGGGGGGGTTGAAGACAAAGTGGATACCAAGTTAGATGGACTTCGTAGCGAAGTCCGTGAAGATATGGGCGAATTTCGTAGTGAAGTCCGTGAAGATATAGGTGAATTTCGTAGCGAAGTCCGTGAGGATATGGGTGGACTCCGAAGTATGCAACGCCTGATGATGGAAGTCTTGACCAGACTCACTGGCCGTCTCTCGTTTATCGAGGGCAAACTGGATCGTCGTCAAGAGGTGGTTCCAGATGATCTTCCTTTAAGTCAGAATGGTAAAGAATCAGATCCTGTTCAGGATGCTTCATTCGAGGAGGATATCTCTTGAAGGAGAGTGGATGACTGCGGTTTGTATTTTTCAGAACATGGAACGGTTTGTATTCAGATGAATTTCCTCATCTGACAGGTCTTATTTCTGAAACGATTTTTATGTTTGGTTTCGGGTTAGGATGAGTACATTTCATGATGCTTCCGCGGACATTCGGTTGCAGGGAATC
The DNA here is from genome assembly GCA_022822185.1 of Rhodothermales bacterium. GTDB lineage: Bacteria > Bacteroidota > Rhodothermia > Rhodothermales > Bin80 > Bin80. The sequence continues at coordinate 79,545 of JAJECE010000001.1, forward strand.
GAATCAATATCACAGGTTTCCGAAAAGCCGTTCCTTCCAGATGGCCAGCCCGAAATAGCAGGCAGTACCCAGGATCAGCGCTCCGGTAGTTGCCCACCTGCTGTCAAACAGCAGGGCCGCAATGATCAATGCCAGCCCCGGCAGGGATAAGAGCAGGAAATCCCGGTAAGGGCGCATACATTCGCGCCAGGAAACGCCCGCCAGCCGGAGAATTACAACTAACTGGATGGCCCGTATGACGGTGCCGGTAATGCCTGCGGCGATCAGCATGTTGTCAACACTTCCCGAGAGTCCCCCCAGAATGGATGCGGTAGACAGCGATACGAGCAGGAGGGTTGCCATCATAAAATCCAGACGCTGATGCTCGGTTACATCATAGATGCGTGTTAGGGGAGATACAATGGAACCCAGAACCAGCCATGCCGCAATATAGATGGCGTAGATGCCGGTTGTACGATGCTCTTCGCCAAGCCATAATTCGAAAAAGTCAGGCCCGGCAAGCATGACGGCCAGCACCGGGAAGAAGCCCACCATGGCGAGGCGGCGATGGACTAGCGAGGTGATGGAGGCTAGATTTCCTGCCAGATGCGCCTCCGCTGCGCTGATAAAAAAGGGATGGGCCACAGATCGGGCAATAAAGGAGGTTGGGACAGCAATCGCCGCAAACGCAACCCCGTAAAAGCCAAGCGCGGTCTCCGCCGCCTCCGTCGCAAAAAGGAATGGGATCAGAAGAACAATCAAATGCCCCATCAGTGCCCCAATCATGGCCGCGGGCGTAGAGAACAGGGCAAATCGCCGGTAACGGATTGCCGCCTGAATCACATGCCTCCAATTCAGTGCCGCACGTATGTCCGCCGCACTGCGGTGAAGGCACATCCAGATAAAAAGGCCACTGGAAACCGCGTTCCCAAAAATAAATCCCCCGATATGCCCGGCCTCATTCGCATGGATCGGTGGAGCACCGGCGGTAATCCGTCCCGTAACTAAAGCGGCGGTCAGACTCACATGGCCGACGCTGATGTGACGGAAAGCCCGTTTTCGGACCAGCCAGAATTCAGCAATCTTCCCCGAACGCATACAGATCAGGGTAAGCGGTACCAGAGGGAGGTAGGGCGCAATCGCCGGGAAATCCAGAAGATCAGCAATCCTGCCGCTCCAGAAAGAGGCAATGGTGAGCAGAGATGCACTCAGAAGCACCACAAATCCCGAGAGCCAGATCAGCACGGCGGCCTCCTGATCCTCTTTGGGGAGCATCAGCGCATCCTCGTAGCGGAGCGAGCCAATCGTGCCAACAAGCGCGATGATGGTGACAAAGTACTTCCCGATGCCCAGTTCCTCAGGCGTATAGAGACGGGTAATGACCCCCAGTGCAAGGTAGCCGATCACCATCACGATCCCGGATGCCGAGAGCAGTGTCAGTGCAGGTCCCCGGATGCCCTCCGTAGAAAAGAGTCGGCTCAATGTTTTCATGACTCCGGCTTGATTCGCCATACATCCCAGGGAGCCGCCCGGTAAACGAGTTCAAATCCGTCGGGGACCGCCCCCTCCGGTCGTACGATGTACGTAACCCCGTATTGGGTCGCCAATTGCCGAATTCCCGGGGGCGGGAGCGATAGATAGGCGCTGTCCAGCACGGAGATGAATTCTGCTCCGCCACGCCCCGGTGGCGTGACCGGTGCAAAATCCAGAATCCGGGTGAACCACTCGGTCATGTAGGGCTGGTGAAAAGGAACCGCTTTGAAGTTTACAACAATGGCACGTTGTGCCTGGGACCGGAAGTGGTCCCAGCCCGGAGGGACCGCAAAAATTGCGTCGACCTCCGTAGCCTTACGCGCCCATACCGCAACCTGCTCCGGAGACGACCTCTCCGATGCAGGCCAAAGGCCCAGCGCATCAGGGGAAATAATAAAGAGCGTGGCTGCGATGAGAGCTGTTGCACCAAGAGCATAATGTCCATGATCAAAAAAAACAGTTAAGGTGCGTCGATAAAATTTTAGAATCAATTGAGCTGCCGCATTGGAAATCAGGATCACACAGAATATCTTGATCAGTACGGTCAGTTTGAAGAGCTGCAGCCGGGCGACCAGATCTACCTGTAATACTTCCGTGCACACAAAGGATAGCGCACAGAGCGCAGCGATGAGGAGGAGCGATCGCCGAACCAGTTCCCGATAGGCTCCAGGCAGTCGCAGGAACGCTGCAAGGCCAAGTCCCAGAAGGATCACAAATCGCACGGCATACTCAGGGGCAAAGGACAGCGGCATATAATGATGGGGAGCCCGGAATTCAAACAGAATATAGAAGTAGGACCAGATTCCCTCCGGTTGTGGACGGGTCAGCTGAAACCAGATCAGCGGCCCCAGCGCCGGCAGGGCCGACAGCGTAAATCCGCCGATAAACAGGTAGGGGCGCCGTGTGGACCATCCATGTTTCCAGAGAAGCAGAAGGGTGCACACCATGGCCAGTTGCAGACCGACCAGTGCCTGCATCCAGGTCCCGAGGCCCATCCAAAGTGCTGCCGGTGCGAGTCGCCCGCGCACAAAAAAGACCAGCCCCCATAGGCCGAATGCCCAGGCCGGGATACTGGGAGTGAGGATCCAGGTCACGAGGTCATTCCCGCCCAGCGTAAATTTGGGGGTCAGCAGGAGAGCTGCGATGACGCAGATGGTTGCCGCCAGTCGCTCACGCGTTAATTGCAGGCCGAGTGTGTACAGCGCCATACTGATCCCGAACCAGCTTGCCACATAGATGCCCAGAATGGCTGCGTACGGGCCAAACAGTTTTGCCGGGAGCCAGGTCATCAGAACAAAGAGTGTTCGGGGGCCGAAGGTGTCCAGCTGCGCATTCACGAGCCAGTCGGACTGGTATAGGGCGGTGTCCAGAAGGTGCAGGAGGTAGGGCAGGATCTCATCCTGATCACTGACTGCGTAGTCATAGCCCCGCCAGAGGAAGTAAATCGTGAGGGTAAGCAGCGGCAGATACAGGGGTGGGCGCATGCCCATTCCGGTGAGCAGCCGTGGCCATCGGCCGGTGCGAAGCTGCATCATCAGTGTCCAAGATGAATCCGCGGCCGTCGCCGCAGGTGATAGTAGGGGGTCAGTACCGGATTAAATGAGCGCTTGAATTCGGCGATGGAGGGGGTGTTTGCTCCGACAAAGTCAAATTGTGTGATTCCGGATTGCGACAGGATCGGAAGTATCTCGCCGATCAGGACGGTCATGGCAGGGCCGGGGAGACTCCCCGCAATCCAGTAATGGGCGGTCTGCCCATCGTGCAGAAGGATGAATCCGGCCTCCGGGGTACGATCCCGTACGGCGATAAAGGTCCGCGCCCACTCTCCCATGGCACCGGCCAGTGCCTCTAGTGCTGCCGGCCGGGCCGGCAGGGTGCGGCCATGCCGCTGATAACTCTTTGCGCAAAGTTCAATTACCTGACGGGCACCGCTGGCATCTTCCCGAATCTCATACTCGGAGACTTTGGATTTCCACATCCTGCGTGCCCCGCCTGACCAGTTTTCTGTACGGGCGGGGAGGGGGATCAGGTAGGTGAAGAGCGGCCGTACCTCCCAGCCGCGCCACTGCGCGGTACGTGGATCAAGGAGCGGAACCAGCAGGTCGGCCTGGCGGCTGATCTGTTCGGTGTCCTGCAGAAGTAGATCCAGAGGGCTCATTTGCCGGTGAATCAGATGGGCAGGGACCGGACCAGGCAGAAGCAGTGCCGAGTACTGGGTGCAGGCGGGCACAACAATCCGGCGAAAGATGCCGGCACCTTTCGTGTGCACCAGCAGGGCCGCATCTTCGTGAAGACAAATCCATGGCCTCAGTCCGAATACGCTGCCGGCGGCTTTTGCGTAGGTAAGGGAGGCAAAGATCCCCCCTGCACGCTCCCAGAACTGCTGGTAGCGTGCACATGCGCCAGAATCGCTCAGGCTGTAGATTGAAGTGGACACCGAAGCACTCCTACAGGATGTACTGACTCAGGTCACGGTTCCGCACAATAGCGTCAAGCCGCTCGTCCACCTGATCGGCATCCATGGAGATCTGCTGAGGCGAACTGCCGTCCGACTCAAAGAGGAGGTCTTCCAGCAGTGTGGTCATGATCGTATGGAGCCGTCTGGCTCCGATGTTTTCCACATCATCGTTGACTTTTGCGGCCGTGTGGGCGATCCGCCGTACGGCATCGTCCGTAAAATCAAGAAGAACATTTTCCGCTTCCAGAAGGGCGCGGTACTGCTTGAGCAGGGCGTTGCGGGGCTGGGTGAGGATCAGATAAAAATCATCCTCGCTCAGCCGGTGCATCTCAACCCGGATGGGGAAGCGTCCCTGCATTTCGGGGATGAGGTCGCTGGGTTTCGAGACATGGAAGGCACCACTGGCAACAAACAGGATGTGATCTGTCCGGACCATCCCGTGTTTTGTGGTCACCGTGGCCCCTTCGATCAGTGGAAGAAGATCTCGCTGCACCCCTTCCCGCGATACATCCGGTCCGCCTCCGCCCTTGCTGGCGCGACTGGCCACCTTGTCGATCTCATCAATGAATACGATGCCGGAATTTTCAACACGTTTGAGTGCCTCCTTGGTGACGATATCCATATCAATGAGTTTGGATGCTTCCTCTTTGGACAGGAGTTCTTCGGCTTCGGACACTTTGACCCGGCGCTTTTTGCGTCGTTTGCCACCAATATTTCCTAACATATCCTGCAGATTCATGCCCATTTCCTCCATCCCCATCGGGCCGAAGACCTGAAGCATAGAGGACTGTTCCTTCTGCACCTCAATCTCAATCTCACGGTTGGCGAAGCCGCCATCCCTGAGTCGTTCCCGGAATTTTGTGCGTGTGGGGGATTCTTTTTGGGCGGCATCCTCTGGCGGGCCATTCTCTATGTCAATGGCGGAGGCCGGCGGGGTAGGCAGGATCACATCCAGCACCCGTTCACGTGCGAGTTCACGTGCACGTTCCTGTACCTGGGCCTCATGTTCCTGCCGGACCATGCGGATTGCCCGGTCGGTCAGTTCACGGATCATGCTCTCAACATCGCGCCCTACATATCCGACCTCCGTGAATTTTGTGGCTTCCACCTTGATGAAGGGGGCTTCCACCAGTTTTGCCAGTCTTCGGGCAATCTCCGTTTTTCCCACACCGGTGGGCCCCATCAGGATAATATTACTGGGCAGGATTTCATCCTGCAGATCTTGGGGCACCTGCTGCCGGCGCCAGCGGTTACGCAGTGCAATTGCGACCGTACGTTTGGCCTCGGTCTGCCCGATAATGTAGTTGTCTAGTTCCGCCACAATGGCACGCGGGGTCAACTGTTCGTTCATCGCCATCAGATTAATCTTGAATAATAGACTGTCCTGCCGCAGAGGTTCGCCTACCTGTTGTAGTTCTCCTCCGGGTGATCTTCAACCTTCTCGTAGTCCCCCTCCTCGTCAGATTGCTTTTCCTCGCGCATGATCTCTTCGTGAATTGCGATCACATTGGGGTGTTCATAATTGATCAGCAGCACCGTATAGTTGAAGGGGAATCCCTTCCGTTTTTCCAGCCAGACCGCCCCGGCATCACTCAGTTTGCTGACGATCTCCTTGGGATCATCGTGGTCTCCAAACATATCGGAGAGCTTACGCAGCAGGGGGGTAAGGTAGATCTCCTGGTAGCGGCCAAAGAAGTGTTCAATGACTTCCAGTGCGATACGTACCGTTTCTTCGGTGATCTCGGAGACATTTTCGGGTGTATTCGTCAATCCGGATGGGTGTACAGGGTCTGAGGGATCCTCCGTATCGTCCTCGCCGGGGTGGGCAGGAACGGTTTGCGTCATGAATTTGTCGGCATGAATGAAGAGGTCCGAATGTTCCCCTGCATAGTTGATGCCGGGAGGCTGGAAGGTGATTGCTACACTGCGCACATTTTTCCGCTGACAGAATTTGAGCAGAGGCAGATAGAGCCGGTCTCCGGTAATCAGGAAGATGGCCTGCACATCCGTCTGTTTTTGCAGCAGGTCAAGTACATCCACGCAGATCTGGACCTCCGAAGCATTGGCCTGCAGGGATGCAGGCACAAATCGGGGTTCCAGACCGGCCAGATAAAGGTTTTGCTGAATATCTGGATCGGAGGATCCGATCAGGGCAAAGTCCGCATACGCCACCGGGCTGTCTAAGTAAAACCCTAATTCCTCCCTCACATGATGCAGAGTGGAATTCAACAGGGTATGGATTGCATATCTGGGCTGGGTGCGGTCGGTCGCATTCCGGTCAATATAGTCGTGAAGGTTCTGGTAGTCCACAAATATGCAGGCACGCTGTATGGAAGCGGAGTTCGTCGAAATTCGGGGTCGCATCATTCTATTCGGGTTAACTGGTTTGAGGATCGGATTTGTCGCTGATCTCCAGAACGGTCAGCGAGTGATTGGTATACACACAGATATCTGCAGCAACGCGCAGGGAGTCGGTCACGATTTCTTTTGCGGTCAACTGAGGGGCGTGCTGGATCATGGCACGCGCGGCGGCAAGTGCGAAGGCGCCGCCGCTGCCAATGGCTACAATATCATCATCAGGTTCAATGATGTCTCCACTGCCGCTGATCAGCAGCAGCCGGTCCATCGTCCCCACCACGAGTAATGCCTCCAGACGACGCAGGTACCGGTCGGTACGCCAGTCTTTGGCGAGTTCAACCGAAGCACGTGTCAGGTTGCCTCCGTACTGTTTAAGCTTGTCTTCAAAGCGTTCAAACAGGGTGAATGCATCCGCCGTGGAGCCGGCAAACCCGGCAAGCACTTTTCCTTCAAAGAGCCGGCGCACTTTTTGCGCCTTGTGTTTCATCACTGTATTGCCGAGGGTTGCCTGCCCGTCGGATCCGATGGAAACCTTTTCATGGCGGCGAACCCCGATGACGGTAGTACTATGCAATGGATGCCCTTGCATTGGTAGATTTTAGATAATGTTAAGTGTAACTGGAGGTTGTGCTAGGCACACATATAAAATTCTGAAGCTTAATCCTATGCGTCAGGGGGATTCATAATTTAACAAAGAGCGGGGGTCGTATTTTCAATATCAGCCCCGATAAGGGGTCTTACGGGGAAGGGGAGAAATTGTTTCTAGCAGCCCGTGGATAAAGTATGATCACAGAATTAGACAGCACAACTGCGTGTCGTAGATGGCCAAACCATCTATTTTTCGCCCTTTTTGAGACTCCAAGGGGCGAAAAACCTCTCTTATATGGCTATTTTGAGCAGTCTAATCTCCAAAGACCAACCCG
>JAJECE010000004.1 GCA_022822185.1 Rhodothermales bacterium
ATCGGGGGTCGTCAGATTTTATCTGAAGAAATGGCTCTTATGTTTTAGCACACTTGTACTTGCTTTTTGTGCAATTCGATATGATTTAGTTTTTTTGATTAACTATCGTCTGCGAAAACGGAAATGGGATCCGTCAGATGAAGTTTACGATGAGGCGAACCGCGCATACAACGAAGTGCGCAGAATGAATCTTACCTATTTGTCTCCGCGGGAACTACCGTGCATGTAACGATTTTCGGTTGGTCATGCGCAAAATTTGTGTGCGGGGCAGAAACAGCCTGAAGGCGCGGTTGCGCACAGGTATCCGTCCGAAGATCCCATGCAGGCATGCGTGATTTCGCACCTACAATGCTGTTGATGCCCGCCGGATTCAGGGTCACGTAAGATGGTTCCCTGTTGGAGGACAATCCGGGATTGCTCCCTGAGCGTTAGAAGAAACTCTACCAGATGCAGACAGCGTGGATTGGAAAATTGCGACCGCAAATTTAAGTTGACCACGCACAAACGCCGTATCCAGCCTGAACATGACCCGTTCAGAACCGCTTCGACCTAACTTCGTAAAGGGGGCTTGCAGACTGCCCCTCTCAATGCATTTAAAGATCGTACCTCTCATTTTGTTTCTGACTTATTCCGTTCAGACCACCGCACAGATCATGGTCTCTGAAGACGACTATGCCCGTGCGGAGTCCATGCTTTCGGCGACGACCCGGAATAGGGTCTACCATACAACTCTGCGCCCCAATTGGCTGAATGATGACCGGTTCTGGTACCTTCATGCATCACCGGAAAGGACTGAATTCATTCTTGTTGATCCAGAACGGGGAGAGCGGGCCCCCCTGTTTGACCATGACCGTATGACCGAGGCGATCTCCGGCTATCTGGAATCGCCGGAAGATGAGCCAGACTATACACGATTCACCTTTGATCCAGAATCCGGGCGGATCTCTTCCTCCTGGAGTCAGGAGGAAGATCTGGTATGCGACATCACAATCTATACCTGCGAGTCTGCCAGCAAGATGGACCGGACTGCCCCCTCCCCTTCCGCAGCACTCTCTCCGGATGGAAACTATGAGGCATTCCGAAGAGATCACAATCTATGGGTTCGGGTCACTGGCAGTGATGAAGAACAGCAGTTGACCTTTGATGGCGAGAAAGATTTTGGGTATGCAACCAATAATGCAGGCTGGGTCAAAAACGAGCGCCCGGTCCTGCTGTGGTCCCCGGATTCAAAAAAGATTGCCACCTTTCAGCACGACGGGCGCGGGGTCGGCGAAATGTACATGATCTCTACACAGACCGGACGCTCCGAACTGGAAACGTGGAAGTATCCACTGCCACAGGACAGTATCGTATTTATGATTCACCGCGTGATCATTGATGTGGAAACGAAACAAACCGTTCGGCTGGATCTTCCACCGGACTACCACCGCGGAACGACAACAGATCATATTGCGGACTGGGATGGCACCTTTCTGGATGTGCGCTGGAGCCCGGACAGCCGGCAGCTGGCCTTCGTATCCTCATCCAGAGATCACAAAGATGCCTGGCTCCGGGTCGCCGATGCGGAAACCGGAAAGGTCCGGGACATTCTCCATGAACAGATGCCCACCTACTATGAATCCGGCGTAAATGCTGAAAACTGGCGGGTATTTTTTGAAACAAACGAAGTCCTCTGGTACTCAGAGCGCTCCGACTGGGGACATCTCTATCTCTATGATCTCCATACCGGTGAACTAAAGCACCCGGTCACCTCTGGGAACTGGGTTGTCCTGCAACTGCGCCACACGGATCTGGATGAACGCATGCTGTACCTGACCGGTGCAGGCAGAGACGGTCCTGATCCATACTTCCAATATCTGTACCGCGTGAGTATGGATGGCGGGGATTTGGAACTGCTTACACCGGAAGAAGCCCATCATGTCGTGTCTCTGTCTCCACAGAAAAAATATATCCTGGATTCCTGGTCCCGGCCTGACCTGCCACAGCAGCACACCGTCCGTAACCTTGACGGCACCGCTGCTGTCGACCTCGGAAAAGCAGATATTTCCGAACTTTTGGCAACCGGCTGGCAACCGCCACAGCCGTTCTCTGTCAAAGCACGTGACAACGAGACCGATCTGTACGGTCTGCTCTATAAACCCGGTAATTTCGACGCAACAAAAAGCTATCCAATCCTGAATTACCTCTACCCGGGGCCGCAAAGCGGGAGTGTGGGAACCCGAAGCTTTGTGCCCTCCCGCAGTGATAAACAGGCACTCGCAGAACTCGGATTCATTGTTGTAGAGGTGGATGCCATGGGGACACCTGGACGTTCCAAGTCTTTCCATGATGCCTATTACGGGAACATGGGGGATAACGGGCTGCCGGACCAAATCACGATGATCCGCCAACTTGCGGCAAGGAATCCATGGATGGATCTGAGCCGTGTAGGGATCTGGGGACACTCCGGGGGCGGGTATGCTTCTACCGGTGCCATTCTGCGCTATCCCGATTTTTACAAGGTTGCCGTCAGTGGAGCAGGAAACCACGACAATCGTAACTACGAAGATGACTGGGCCGAAAAATGGCAGGGGCTCTTCGTAGAGCATTCAGACGGGACAACGAATTACGACAGCCAGTCCAATATTCCGCTGGCAAAAAACCTGAAAGGCAAACTCCTCCTTGCACACGGGTTGATGGACGACAATGTACCCGCCTCCAATACACTTCTTCTGGTAGAAGCTCTGGTGGAGGCCAACAAGGACTTTGATCTGGTGGTTTTTCCGAATGAGGCGCATGGATTCGGGCGGGGCCGCATGTACTGGATGCGCCGCAGATGGGATTACTTTGTGGAACATCTGTTAGGGGCATCCCCTCCGAAGGAGTATGAATTTGGCCGTGATCGAATTCGAACCCCCCCGCCCGGCGGCTGATCAAATGAGAGTTCTGTCTGGATTACTGCTGCTGCTCTGTGGATGCACCCAGGGAACAGACCACGATCTGATTCTCCGCGGTGGCACGATCTACGACGGCTCAGGAAGTGCTCCCTACACCGCAGATATTGCGATTGACGGAGACCGTATTGCTGCAATTGGAGATCTTGCCGATGTGCGGGGTGCGCAGGAAATTGATGTGGAGGAGCTCGCGGTGTCTCCTGGATTTATCAATATGCTGAGCTGGGCAACCGAAAGCCTGATCACCGATGGACGCTCCCTCAGCGATCTCCGCCAGGGGGTGACCCTGGAGGTCTTTGGAGAGGGGGTCTCGAATGGCCCCCTCAACGCCGCCATGAAAGAGGAATTGTGGGGATGGGTGGTTCAGGATGCGGGATCAGAGGAAGCCGCAGAAGAGATCCTGGGCGGATCGGAAATCCCCTGGACCACGCTGGATGAGTATCTGACCTTCCTTACGTCAAAAGGAGTCTCCCCGAATGTTGCCTCCCTCGTTGGTGCAGCAACCATCCGTGAATATGTTCTTGGCGAAGAAAATCGTACTCCAACTCTGGAACAGTTACAGCAGATGCAGGATCTGGTGCAAGAGGCGATGGCAGATGGCGCCCTCGGCGTAGGATCCTCACTGATCTATGTACCGGGGGTTTTTGCAAGTACAGAGGAGTTGACTGCATTGGCCTCGGTTGCTGGAGAGTTTAACGGGGTGTATACCTCACATCTTAGAAGCGAGGGTACTCAGCTTCTTGAATCCATAGAGGAATTGATTCAGATTGCTCAGGATGCCAATGTGCGTGGACACATTTATCACCTCAAAGCGGCTGGAAAAAATAACTGGCACAAAATGGAGGCAGTCATTGACCGGATTGAGGAGGTACGCGCGGAGGGCCTTGAGATTACGGCCGACATCTACACCTATGTTGCCGGAGCGACAGGTCTGGATGCCGCCATGCCGCCCGATGTAAGGGAGGGAGGCATGATGGCCTGGCATGCAAGAATTCAGGACCCAGCCGTCCGTGCCCGAATGGAAACCGAACTCATGACGCGTTCCGATGACTGGGAAAACCTCATGCTTGAAGCAGGCCCCGAAAATGTTATGTTGGTCGGATTCCGTACCGAGCCTCTACGTCAATATATGGGGATGCGACTCACCGAGGTTGCTGAATTACGCGGCACCTCGATCCCGGCAACCGTGATGGATCTGATTATTGAAGATACCAGCCGGGTGGGGGCGGTGTATTTTCTGATGGACGAGGCAAATGTGCGCCGGAAACTTCAGCAGCCCTGGGTTGCCATTGACTCGGATGCCATCTCTATTGCACCGGAAGGGAATGCCCTGAACTCTATGGTTCACCCCCGTACGTATGGGTCCTTTGCCCGTCTGCTTGCCAAGTATGTGCGGGAAGAACAGGTGCTTTCCGTTGAAGAAGCCGTTCGCCGGATGACCTCCCTCCCGGCATCTATTCTGGCAATTCACCAGAGAGGCATGCTGAAACAGGGGTATTTTGCTGATATTGCCGTCTTTGATCCAGATGAAATACAGGACCATGCGACGTTTGAGGATCCGCATCAACTTGCGACGGGAATGCAGTACATATTCGTGAACGGCACGATGGTACTCAATCAGGGGGAGCATACGGGTGCCATGCCCGGTCGTGTAGTGCGGGGAGCAGGCAAAAAAAATCAATGACGAACAGGCATTCAGATCTGGATCATCGCCGCCGTGAGGCAGGTCTGGGCGGAGGAAAATCCCGTATTGACCGGCAGCATGATCAGGGGAAACTCACCGCCCGTGAGCGTGTGACGGTTCTTCTGGATGAGAAGTCTTTTGTGGAACTCGGGCAACTGGTCCGGCATCAATCCACGGACTATGGCCTTGCGGATCAGCGCCCGTATGGAGATGGAGTTGTGACCGGTTACGGTACAATCCATGGCCGTCTGGTTTATGTGTACGCGCAGGATTTTACAGTTTTCGGAGGATCCCTGGGGCGTGCACACGCATCCAAAATTGTGCAGGTACTGGATCTGGCACTCCAGAATGGTGCACCGATTATTGGTCTCAGCGATTCCGGCGGAGCTCGAATTCAGGAAGGAGTGGTCTCTCTGGGCGGCTATGCAGACATTTTTCTTAAAAATACTCTGGCATCCGGGGTGATCCCCCAGATCTCTGCAATCATGGGGCCCTGTGCCGGCGGTGCAGTCTACAGTCCGGCTATTACGGATCTGATCTTTATGGTGCAGGGGACCAGCTACATGTTTGTGACCGGGCCGGATGTTGTACACAGTGTAACCCAGGAGGAAGTGACGGCGGAAGACCTAGGCGGGGCCGAGACCCATGCACAGCGCAGCGGAGTCGCACATGCCGTCTACCCGAATGATGTCGCCTGTCTGGAGGCAATCCGGTCCGTACTGAATTATTTACCTCAAAACTGCGAAGAACAACCGGCAATTCATACGTCCGCACCGTCTCCGGCCGGGTATCCGTCGGATCTAGACCACTTGATTCCCGAGAACCCCAATAAACCCTATGACATGCATGAAGTCATCCGCTTGCTGGTCGACCGGAATTCGTTCTTTCCTGTTCACGACCGCTTTGCCCGCAACCTCATCTGTGGGTTTGCGCGTATGGGTGGTCATGCGGTCGGAATTGTGGCCAATCAGCCGGCGCACCTGGCAGGGGTGCTGGATATTGATGCCTCCATCAAGGGGGCCCGGTTTGTGCGGTTCTGTGATGCATTCAATCTCCCTCTGGTTACACTGGAGGATGTCCCTGGTTTTCTGCCCGGGACGGATCAGGAGTGGCGGGGAATCATTCGGCACGGTGCAAAATTGCTCTATGCGTTTTGCGAGGCTACGGTCCCGAAACTCACCGTGATCACCCGAAAAGCCTACGGGGGCGCGTATGATGTCATGAGTTCAAAACACATCCGGGGCGATCTGAACTACGCATGGCCTAATGCGGAAATTGCGGTCATGGGGGCAAAGGGAGCCATCCGAATCCTGCATCGCGCCGAACTAAAGCAGGCAGCGGACCGTGCATCACTGGAGGAAAGCTTCACCCGCCACTACCGGGAGCGGTTTTCGAATCCTTACATTGCAGCAGAACATGGCTATATAGACGAGGTCATTTATCCGCAGCAGACCCGGGAGCACCTGATCAAGGGACTGAACATGCTCCGAAACAAGGTTCTGACAAATCCCCGAAAAAAGCATGGGAACCTCCCGCTTTGAACCATAAATCCCCGGCCTTAATGCCCTCAAATCCCGTATTTTTGCGTTCAAAATGGAACCATTTTCCACTGTCTCACATATAGTGGTTTATATTTTTAGCTGCAACCATTGATCAAATGGGAACCTAAAAGAGTATATTTAATAATACACTTTAGGTTTGAGAGAAATTTCTGCCTTACCATTGACCTATGTTATTGTCATGACCAAACAACTACTGACCTTCGTTACTGCAACGACCTTGGCGATTGCCCCGTGTTTTTCGCAGCAGTTAATGCCCCCTGAGGCAATCCCAATTGAGGATCTCCGGGGATACGACCAGTATTCCCTAGTGGAGGACTACGGCGATCCCAGAGAGGATTTGACGGATAAGCAGATCCTGAACCGTATCAGTCGTGCCTACCTGCTGCAGTCAAGAATCATCAAAGCCCGTAACCACGAAGACTGGCATGCTGCCGAGTACTACCTTGATCAGGCCATGACCGAGGTCAGTGTACTGGCGGAGCAGTCAAACTTTATCAATCAACCGCGTTACCGGGAGTTGTACCGGACGATTGTGACCGAGCATGAAGCGTTTTTCGGGTCCGACTCTGAGGAGCGTCGGGAGTACGGGGCTATTTTTGCACTTCGCAGTGCCATGTTTGACATGCAGGCACAGGTGCCGAATCCGACTGCCAAAGCCACCCAGCTTCCTGAGATTGAACCGGTGATGACAACCGTGCCGATGACGCAGAACAAAGCAGTCGAAGGTTCGGTGAACTGGCTTTTAACGAATCGGAGAGAAACCCTTATCCGGTGGATGGGACGGGCAGACACGTATTTTCCGATGATTGAGCAGGTATTCCAGGAGGAGGGGATTCCCGATGAACTCAAGTACCTTGCCGTTGGAGAGAGCGGCTTGAACCCGAGTGCCGTCAGTAGTGCGAAGGCGGTCGGAATGTGGCAGTTCATGTCTGCCACCGGCCGGGGGATGGGACTCCGTATTGACACGTATGTGGATGAGCGCAGGGACCCGGTCAAATCCACGCGTGCTGCTGCACGCCATCTCAAAGAACTCTACGAGTACTACGGGAACGACTGGCACTTGGCTCTGGCCGGCTATAATTGCAGTCCCCGGTGTATCCGGCGGGCGATTTCGCGTGCGGGGGGCACCATGAAAAACCCTCCTTCCTACTGGACGATTTCAAAGCACCTGAATCGCCAGACCCGAGGCTATGTGCCCCAGTTTATTGCATTCGCCATGATCATGTCCAATCCGGCGAAATTCGGATTGCCCGCGACCTCAAGCGGACCGGAGCTTGCCTACGACGAGGTCAAGGTCAGCGGGGTGCTCTCTCTGGAAACTATTGCGGGCATGGTGAACACGACCACCGCCCGCATCAAGGAATTGAACCCTGAACTTCGAAGGGGAACCCTGCCTCCGGACCGAAGGCCCTACACCTTACGGATTCCCATCAATACGTTCGCCCGGTTTGCCGATGCATTTGAACGGCTGCCGGACAAGGAAAAGAAAATGCCCGGGGAGCACCGTGTACGCAGGGGGGACAGCCTTGGAAAAATTGCCAAGCGATATGGTACTACCGTAGCGGCAATCAAAAATGCCAATTCTCTCCGGGGAACGGTGATCCATCCGGGGCAGATGCTGATCGTTCCGGGACTGGCAGGCACGATTGTGGCAAAGCTGGAGAGTAGTGGTGCACGTTCGGTGGCATGGGGGCGCCGGATCAACAAACCCATTGTTTATGACAGGAAGATGGCCGAGAATGCCCGGAGGGCTACGGTCCAGGTTGCAAACACATCCACAACGCGTTCTACCAGCGCCGTGAGCAGCCAGTCTGCCCGTCCTTCAAATTCATCCGAGGCGAGTCGCCCCAACCGGGTTCACATGGTGCGCCGTGGAGATACGCTTTCAAAGCTTGCGACCAAATACGGAACCACGGTTCGGGCAATCCAACGTGAGAACGGGCTGCGAAATACCAGGATCAAGCGTGGTCAGCGGCTTCAGATTCCTCAGGGAGGCCGTACGATCCACACCGTCCGGCGGGGCGAAAACCTGACAAAAATCGCCAACCGCTACGGAACCAGTGTACGAAGCATCAAGGCCAACAATAACCTGCGCTCCAGCACCATATACCCTGGACAAAAGCTTTCCATCAATCTGTGATTGTCACCGGATAATTGGACTTCTATCTGTGCTTGTATCAGATTCCGTGGCACTGCCAAAAATGCTAGATGTAAAATCGATAACTTGCAAAAACGAGTGACCGGAATAGGTTCCGGTCACCTCACAGATATTGCGTGTACTGGCCCACACAAATAATTTTCCTCCATCTACAGGAAAAAACCTATGTTCGTGGATGTTTTGGGAAGATCTTCTATGTAGGAACATGGTGTTCTTGTGCTGTACTCTCCCTATCCGTCAAATACTGGAATGATCTGGTTACCTTGCACTCCGATGTATCCAATGGAACAATCAGCAGTTGGAACAGTTTGACTTGGTTTCTGGTTGACAGAGGTGAAAGAACTGTTCGTGCTTATTTCTTTCATCATTTCCAACCTATCATAAAGAACAAAAACTAGCAGTGAAAATGGATAAACGAGTTACCTGTTTGACTGCACGCGTTCTACCTAAATCATTATTGCAACCGAGCATTACTGCAGTTGGATTACGATCAGTTGTTGGTACTGTCATAGCAATTTTGATTCTGGCAGGATGCGAGAATCTAGAAATTGATTCTCTGCCTGAGAATTCATCAGCCCCTTCTTCATCGGAAATCCCGTCACTACCTCAGTTCAAGGATGGAATGCTATACTTTGCGACCAAGTCGGATTTTAACGCAATGGCCGACTATCTGATTGAAAACCAAGATGATGATGATCTTGATGGATTTGAGTTGGAACTCTCGCCGTTTCGTTCGTTGCGTACGGAATTTGACGATCTTATTGATCAATTCCGAGATTCAAATAATGGCAACTTGGAGATTGATCGTATTGTCGAAGACCCTGTCTTTGAGACCTTGCTGAATCACGAGGGAATAATTCAGATCGCTGATACGATCTACCAAGTGACAAGGAAGTATGTGTGACGTGAGGACAATTAGCGTGAATAATCAATCTCCATATCTGGACTATGTCGCGTTTTCAATGTAGTTGCGCTGCTGGTTTGCTGGGGCCTGTTTGGTTATTCCTTGTCGGACTTCTCAATTGCGTCGAAGCACAGAGTTACCGAATAAGCGGATATGTTGAGGATTCGGAAAGTGGTGAGCGGGTAGCTGGAGTACATGTATATCTAGATCGGCAGAGAGCAGGTGTAACCACCAACCAGTACGGCTTTTACAGTCTGAATGTACCCACTTCTGGATCCCGGATTTCCGTATCACATGTATCGTATAAATCTGCGGTGATTGACTTAAGCCTGAGAGCTGACACGGTGCTGGTTATTCGTCTGGACCCGCGGGTTGTATTCATGGATGAGATCGCCGTGACCTCGAAAGGTGAAAACCTTGCAAGCCGTATCCAGATGAGTCATCACACCTTGCCTATACAGCAAATTGAGGAGATCCCGGTGCTTTTAGGGGAATCAGATGTGCTCAGAACACTTCAATTGTTGCCCGGTCTGCAGGGAGGACGTGAGGGATTCAGTCAGATTTATGTTCGCGGCGGAGGGGCAGATCAAAACCTGATCCTTCTGGATGGACAGACGGTCTACAATCCAACTCATGTACTGGGAATTTTCAGCGTGTTTAATTCATCGGCACTGAAGAGCGTTGAACTGATCAAGGGTGGATTTCCAGCCCGCTACGGGGGGCGCCTTTCGTCGGTTGTCAATTTTACGATGAAAGATGGTAGCCGTAAACGCTTTGCCGGAGAAGGCGTTTTGGGGATCCTCACTTCAAAAGTCCTGATTGAGGGCCCTTTGGTTCGAGACAAGGCATCTTTTCTAATTTCCGGGCGTCGAACATTTCTGGATATGTTTACACGATGGTTTCAGAACGACGGCAAGGTATATGGAGGCTATTTTCATGACTTAAACTTCAAGGCGAATTATATCCTCAGCAATCAAGATCATGTCCATATAAGCGGCTATCTGGGAGAGGATGCATTGACGTACCGGGAACGGGCAGATCAGAACCCACAGATAGACTCGGATCTTGATCAGATCCATAAGTGGGGAAATCGTCTGGCTTCTATTCGATGGAATCATCTCATCGGGGACAAGATATTTGTCAACCTGATTGCTGGGATTACAAGCTACCGTATGATACGGAAAAATGAACAGAAAGAGGATTTATCTGACGGCGAATCCGAGATCTATTTGAGGAGATGGAACTCCTCTATCGTTGATATCTCAACTCGCCTGGAGTTGGAGTATGCGGCCAGTCAGCGTCACTACCTGCGCGGCGGAGTTGAGTACATTCAACATCGACTGTCTCCCGGAAGCACGCGGTATCGGATTAATAGTGATCGCCAACCCGAACTGAATACACAGACAGAATCGGGGCGACAATTTTCATTAGGTGAGTTTGCGGTTTATCTGGAAGATGAAACTCAAGTCAGTCCTCAAGTACGAGCCAATGCGGGACTCCGTATTTCATCTGCGCATGGGGATGGGAGTTTTTGGGGTGCGCTGGAGCCTCGGATTGGTGTCAATATTGCTCTGAGACAGAATTCATCCATCAAGCTATCCTATGCCTTGATGAAACAATATCTCCACCTCCTCACCCAGTTAGGCAGTTCTCTACCTCAGGATCAGTGGATCCCAGCAATGGATGGCATCCCCCCGCAACGAAGCAGCCAAGTTGCCGTGGGGTTTGCACAAAGCTTCCCAAGATACTCCATTGATGTATCGGTAGAAGTTTACCGAAAGCGATCACATGGACTGACTGAATTCAAGGAACATTCCTATGCGTATCAGGCACCTGCTTTAGGATGGCCCGCGCTGTTGGAGTTTGGCGAAGGTACCGGCTATGGTCTTGAAATGTTAGTTGAGCGACGGCAGAAAAGATTCAGTGGATGGATTAGTTATACATTAGCCAAGGCATCAAAGACATTTTCAAATCTGAACGGAGGCTTGAGTTTTCCAGACAACTATGATCGCCGGCACGACATTTCAATTGTGCTCAACTACCAAGCAAGTTCACGTACATCCTTCGGCGCTTCGTGGGTGTACGGGAGTGGATATCCCGTTTGGGCACCAGCCGGTCGATATTATGATCGGGTTTATATCTTTGAAGAGCCTGATTTTCTAGATTATGGATCTATTAATTCTGCCAGAGCTCCCTCTGTTCACCGATTAGATGTGAGCGTGCAGTTCAAGAAACAAATCGGTTGGGGCAAGCGCACATTCATACTCGGAGTGTACAATGTATACAATCGTCAGAACCCAACGATTGTGTATCCCACAATTTATGGAAGTACAATCCAGTGGAATCAGGTGAGCCTTTTTCAACTCATCCCTGCACTATCGTACCAGATAGAATTCTGATTCATGCGATTTACGATTCTCGTAGTTTTGTTTCTTCTGACTGGGTGCACATCTCCAGTAGAACTGGATTTTCCAAGCTCCTACTCCCCCAAAGTAGTGGTTAATTCAGTATTCACGCCCGACAGCATTTGGACGGTGTATCTGCAGGAAAGTATTCCCTATACTGACACGATAAACTGGGAGGATCACTATATTTTGAATGCTGACGTATCCATCACCGATGGACGAGGGATGACGGAACCCCTTCGCCATGTGGAGGACGGGATTTATAAATCTTTCCAGGGTCTTCGCCCTGTCCCGGATACCGAATATACCTTGATAGTGGATGCACCATCGTTCGTGCCTGTGCAGGCAAAATCATCCGCACCGGGGCTAACCGTGAATTTGGATTCGATAGAAGAGCTTCAGGAGCCTGACCGGAACAATCTTGGGTTGTATGAAGCAACCTTATCTTTGGAAGATCAGTCGGGAAGTCATCGGTACAGCATAGAAATTCTACAGGTATGGCCAGAGTGCGCTGCAATGAGACGGCTTGATGATTTGCCTCCATCGGAGAATGCACAAACCGGGTTGAAACCCGGTAGACTTGAGAGTTCCTTTCCGGGGATGCGTCCCTCTCCTTTGGAAGTTGAGGATGCCTCTGAAGAGCCCAGTTCAACTGAAGGCGGTATTTCTACTGTCTATTTTTCTGACGAGCTGTTTGAGCAGAAGGTTGCAAAGATCAACCTCACGTTGGAAGTGGAATATTATGCAGGATTGGCTCCGTTCTTTATGATTGTTGTAAAAAACTGGAGTCGAGATCTATGGGATTATACCATTTCTTATATGCTGTCTACCGGCTTCGATTACGAGTATTTTCTGGCGAGTCCTCGCCCTGTCCCTGTTGTTACAAATGTAGAAAATGGCTTAGGGTATTTCGCAGGAATCACAGAAAAAACACTTCGCAGTGACCGACAGGGTAGGTGGTGGACAGATGAGCAGGTGAATCTAGCCAGCAATGGCTGTGATGACTCAAATTAGTTCGTATGGGATTGTCGGTACAAGGCAGGTCTTCCATGGGGCCACACATTCCCCAAAAACATCACGAACTCCACATTGCGTACTGCCTGACCTTGTTACGCCCAGACAGTTCCGTCTCCTTCTGACGGTCACTTCACTTTTGCATGTGCAGTCGCCAGACAGCCAGACTCCCTGACATCATCCGCCTTCTTAGTTGACGCTAGACAAAAGCGTCACTCCTGCGCACCAGACGCTGCCTCCTCGTCTTTCCTCAATTGATTGATGTGCGGTTGAAGAATGTCCTTAAACAACGGCATATTTTTGACTATCCACTGGCGGGCAACCTCCCATTCTGCATCGGGAGCAGTCAACCTAAATGGATGGATACTTTCGAGTATAATGCGGGACCAACCCTCCTCCACCCACAAAACGGTCCCCGGTAAATCACTCAATTGATTGTTTATTTCCTTTTGGTACTTCTGCAATTGATTCAATCTCTTCTGGCCAATCGACAGAAATACCTGAACCCCGCTGTCTTTGGCCCCCGTAGCATACACCGCCCCAGAGAGCCCCGTCTGGAATGATCTCCACTTGCCTCGCCATCCTCCCTTCCCGACTTTATGGATATCGCTCCGACCTAAGTTCGCTACCAGCGGCCGGTAAAACTCTGCATAAAGAGTACTCGCTGACTTCTTGTCAGAACGGGATGCTGTCTCTTGTGATTGAGGTGGCTCAACCACCGTCTGCAAGTCGGTGGCCAAGGCTCCATTAACACAATAGAGTTGTACCTTCACAGCATAAATATTGATGGTATCTGCTTCGTTCAACCATTCCATAATTCTGAGATGGTAGGGGTCGAAATCTCTGGCCAACCACACCAGGATATTAGCCTCTGAATCGGCAGCATACCCAATCAACCGGAGACAGTGATCATTGTCCGATGGTTCAAGCTGATTCTCAATAACTACTTTTTCTTCGGTATTTACTTGCTGAGCATAGATATCTACGCGGCCACCACCTGGCAGTGTTTTCTGCTCCTTCACTACTTCCAATTCCATGTTCAATGCTTTACTCAGTACATCAATATTTTTAATCACCCATGGAGTAAAGTCTCTGTCCTCGTGAGGCCAAGCCTTCCGCAAACTCTCCTTGGGCTCAAGTAGATGTATTTTCGGCGTTTCCTGCTTTGACATCTTTGTAGGTGTCTAATTTTAAGTGATTCGTGTTGTGCGACGGCTCCGCTGGAATCTGCATAAACATTCCTGCAAGGCCCTCAGCGTAAGATTGGATTCCTTTACTCCAATCAATACCGGATTGTCCCTTGCACATTCACGCCAATATCTCCCAATGCGGCTTCATGTCCATGCGCCAATCCAAAGACTGAGAACGACAGTTGTTCCCACGGACGCAGTTCGCCGCCCAGCCGGTACATCCTCCCCTGCGGCAGTTGGGTCATCCCCGCCAATGGCCGCGCCGATCCTTCTTTCCACGGGATCCCGTACCCCAGTTCCAGTTCCGTCCGATGGGCATTCATGCCCATCGGCGCGGCATCCAGGATCGTCTGCTGCCGGTACATGGACATCCCCTGCCCGCGTCCCCATGATGGACGCACGCGCATCATCAGTCCCTCCGTGCCACCGCCCATTTGCAATGATCCCGATACGCCCCACTCCGTAAACCCGTCCGCGGTATGCATCAACAGTCCCTGCGTGCGCACCTCGCCCCGCAGATGCCACGCCGGGTTTGCGAACCGCACCCCGCCGCCGAGTTCCAGCCCCGTACCGGTCTCTGCACTCCCGCCATCCTGCCGCACACTTGCCTCCACATAGGGACGGATCCCGCCCGTGATCTGTGTACTCGCTTCCAGACCAGCACGGATCCGGTACACCTCAGCCGTAATGTCGTGCTCGTCGATCTTGGCATCCGTCACCAGAATATCGCCATGGTAGTTCAGACGCGTCGTGCTGCCCTGTGCCAGGATGCCCCGCATGCCCAGTGCACCAAAGCGGGAGGTCAGATCCCCCTTGAGTTCCACCCCTTCCGCACGGCCGCGTCCAGTGCCTGCACTTGCCCATACCTCCCATCTTGTACGCGTATACGACACATACGGATAGATCCCCGTCAGTGCGGATGTGAGGTCACCGGATTCCTCTTTCACCTCAAACGATCCGTCCCCCTGGCTGTGTGCAAGAAGTATTCCCACTAGCCAACTACCCCCCCCCATTTTTTGTCTTTGATAGTCCGCTCCCAATATCCCGGTCGTCACCTCTGCGCGAAGTGTCAATGCATCCTCGTCCTGTCCATTGAACTGCCGGAATGCGCCCTGTCCCCATACACTGAACGATCCGCTGGACAGGGGCATGCTTTGCGACATGCGGCAACCCGCCAATAGTTCGCCGAATGACGGATCCCACGAAGAAGCCGAGTACCAGAACTGCGCCATCTCTGCACGCTCGGCCGCGGCGCACATGGCCCCGTCGGCGGCCCGGCGAAACCGCCCCCCAAGCGCATCCACCACCTGCACCGATGCCGTCCGCACAAACCGCACCGCATAGGCCTCCAGAACTTTTTTACCCGCCATTGCAGATTCCTGAATTGTGGCCACCCCCACCGCCTTCTCAATCCCGGCCTGCTTCGCAG
>JAJECE010000105.1 GCA_022822185.1 Rhodothermales bacterium
CACATTGTCCCCATTAACGTCTTCGAGAGTGATACCTAATGCGTCAGACAGTAAGCACGGTGAGGTTATTGTGCAAAGATCGCCGCTACCATTGACTAGGTCCACATAGTAGTCAGCCGTACCCTGTGAAGATGCACTGCGGGGAAGGACCAGAACGGTCAGCAGTGCTAGAAGTGTCAGAAGGGAATTACCCCCCCCCATTTTGTAATGTGTTTCATATGTTTTTTTCTCAATTGTTTAGTTGAAAGTGCGATAAAGACCGCTATGCAGCAGATATGCATGAACGGAACTCGAAAGAATATACACATCCGGCAGCAAATATACGCAATCTCCACACAGACAACAATTTTCACTGGATTCTGGAGAAGTTTCTTGTGTCGCATCAATAATCCCCGTTGGTGCGGATCCAGGTGATCGGAATTGTTCGCAGGCACGATATCAATAGGATCTGCCCTGTACGACTCAAACCACTGATACACGATAGAAATGATGGGATCATAAGACCATGCTTCTGTTGCTTCAATGCTAAGGGGGCCACTAGATCCCTAAAAACCACCCCTGCAAGAGATAGACCGTCTTGACTATATCAAAAGGTATTCGTCGTTAGCTCCCGATTGTGTCGTCGCCCCAGATATACATATGGCCACAACCATTGCAGGGACAGGGGAGGGATGGGGATGGCCGTAACCAGAGAATTTTCCCCTCTGGAGGGGAAGCAAGATTGAATATATGCATATAGAGGTTTGCTGAACCATGAAAATTTGTGGAATTTTGAGCGGAACAGGAACAGGGATCAATAAGGAGTTATTTTTTTAATTTGGAATACGAGCATCTTGCAAAACCCTTAATCTTGAGGGTTTTTGTTCACCTGAGTGCATCCAGGAGTGCTTTTTAGCCTGGATTGTCAGTTTTGCAAGAGACTTGATACCATTGACGGATTCTAACATCTATCATCAGTTTGAAATCCGAAGAATCTGTTGCCCAGCCCCCGTCAGCGTTAAGCCTGGCAACTTGTTTTGATCCCGTCAGTATATTTTTCTGCACGGCAGTGTTCCATTGAATCAAAATGTAATCCGCCGGGTTTACAAATAGTTGAGAACAAACATCAAATTTAATGGCCATAGATCCCCTTCAGCTGGCATTCGGTGACATGGAATATGAACTGGGTGTGACGCGGAAAATGCTTTCCCGCGTCCCCGATGACGGTTTTAACTGGCGTCCGCATAAAAAATCGTGGACCATGGGCGAATTGGCCTCCCATATCGTTGACCTGCTCTGGTGGCAGGTAATTACGCTGGAGAAAGACGGAATTGACATGTCCAAGCCCTGGCCAAAAACGAAAGTGTCCACCCAGGCAGAGTTAATGACTGCGTTTGATTCCAATGAACACAAGTTACTGGCGACTCTAGGCCGGACGACCGAAGATACACTGTCCGAACCCTGGACACTGCAATACGGGGATCAGGTATACTTCACCGAATCCAAGGCAACGGTACTCCGCCGGTTCGGGATCAGCCATCTGGTTCATCACCGGGCACAACTCTCCGTGTACCTGCGCATGAATGATGTGCCCCTTCCTCCAAGCTACGGACCGACTGCGGACGAGAACTAGTCCTGCTGCCCGGCCGCCGGATAGGGCTCCTCCAGATACCGCCGGGCATTGGTGTGACTGGATCCCCAGCGTTTCATTTTGAGCACTTCCCTGTACCGGGCAGTCGCCTGGTCTCGGTCTCCGATCAGATCATACGCAATCCCCTGATACAGACGACCGGCAACCTTAAAGTAACTGTCCGTGTCCAGCCGTGCCGTCAATGCTTCCAGAGACAAAAGATGCAATAAGGCGGCAGACGCTTCCCCTCTGGTAATGTGTGACCGGGCCAGAAAGTACAGTGCCTGCTCCGCCATCGCCGGTGTATAGCCGGTCTGCTGCGTTTTGTAACGCTCCAGAATGTCGGTAAAGACGGTGTCCGAAGCCTGCCACTGGTGCCAACTTGCATAGATTCGACCCTCCAGCGTATGGAAAAAGGAATTTCCGGGATACTTATCCCGGAGCCACGAAATCTGTCGGACACAGGCCTGGAAATCTTTCTCGTAGAGGTAATTGATCTGCACCAGAAAATACATCGCCTCCGTCTGCATGTAGTATCCGTCCCTTGCCGTACGCTCAAGCTCAAACAATCCGCCGAGGCGATCTCCAGATGGAAGAAACGCCGTAATCGGCCGCACAAACGGATATCGTTCGGGAATCAGTGCAGCATAGTACTGGTAGAGTCCCCGCCCCATTGCAAAGTCATGATTGGTGGTATCTGCATCCGCAACCGCCAGTACATACCCCATTGCCCGCCTCCCATCCGCTGCCGCCCGGATCCAGTCACGGCGGTTAGAACGTAAACGCCCCCTGAATCCTAATGCAATCCCCTTGAAAAACATCGCGTCAAAATCACTCCCGTCCACATCCAGTCGTTCATCGCTGCGCGTGATGACCTCCCCCATAGCCGCATAAAATGCTTCGTCATAGGCAGTCTCCGTTAAATCCAGAAGAATTGTCCACCAAAGCGTTAAGGCTTCCAAAAACGGACCAATGGGATGATCCGAATACTGCTCGGTGATCGTTTGAAAATGAGAATCTGCCTCTTCGAACTGAAGATCATACAATGCGTCCAGCCCGGCTTTGGCAGATGCCTGGACATCCGGCTCGTTCAGGATACTGGACTGTGCGACCACAGATGAACCGGACAGGATCCATCCCAGGAGTACAACCGTCCACACGCGGTTCATTGCGTGTACTATCGTCCCCAGCGCCGCAAACCACTATATGTGAGTCCGACGATTAGAATCTTTACGGCATCAAACCCTACAAACCGAAGCCATCCAACCTTGATGGAATACCACCAGGATGGATGTGAGGCTGCAAAGTGTAACCAGATTACCCCACATGCAAAGAGTACGGCAGATCCTGCAGCAACCGCAAGCACCCCTCCAAACACACTGGTTTGATGTTTTCCGATCAAGCCGATCACGGATGCCGACAACGGCATCCCCAGAAGATAACCTGCGCTGACTGCACTAGTCAGGTACATGAGACCGTATCCACTCCCGGCATAGACAGGCAGGAACATCCCGATGAGTAAATAGAGCATCATGGACAGAAAACCGTTCCTCGCCCCGAGCACCAAACCACTCCCGTATACAAAGAGCGTCTGAAGCGTAATCGGGATCTCCCAGAGATAGATCCGCACCTGTGCACCAAGTGCTGTTGCAACGGCAAAAAAGGTAATTGCCAGAAACTGAACGAATACGGATGCCCTGTCGGGAGTCAATGTTCTGATCCAGGGGGTCCGGGCGAATTGTAACGTCATACTATGCGGTAAGTAACTAAATCTCAGCTACGGTACTCTTCAACCTCTCAGATGTTTCGGATCTGACGGCCGACATGGTACCTTTTTGGGGGAAACTTCGTACCACGGGGTTTCATGTGCGATGCCTAGTAATCATTTTCCATGCAGGGCCCGTTCTGGACATTGGCCAACATACTGAGTCTCTTACGTGTCCCGCTTTCCGGCGCGGCCGCCGTGATCATTCTAATGGATGGTGCGGTAACCTGGAGCCTGACCTTAATCCTTGCTGCAGGGCTTACGGATTTACTTGACGGTCAGGTTGCCCGCCGCACCAACACCGTATCCGAGTGGGGCAAGATCCTGGATCCAGCGGCCGATAAGGTGTCTGCCGCCCTACTAGGAATTGTGCTCGCAGGAAAAAACCTGCTGCCCCTCTGGTTTTTGGGGGCCATCATTCTGCGCGACGTACTGATCGTAACCGGAGGAATTTTCCTGACACGCCATATCGGACATGTACAAATGAGCAACTCCCCCGGTAAGATTGCAGCGACCGCTGTTGGGATCACTTTGGTCCTTGCACTTTTGAAAGCCGATCCAATCGTGATGGCCGTTGCAATCTGGATCACCATCGGGCTGCTCTCGCTTTCACTGATCATCTATGGGGTGCGGTTTCTACGCCTTCGTAATCATCCTGCTGAACCAACCAAATGAAATTCATTAAACGCCGGAAAACTCAGGATCAGGATCGACTGGAGTCCGGATTAAAAAAAACCCGGGAAGGCCTTTTCGGAAAGATCGGCCGTCTGATCAAGGGCAAACGTAAGGTGGATGAGTCCGTTCTGGATGGTATCGAAGAGGCGCTGATCACCAGCGATGTCGGGGTGAACACCACGCTCGAAATTGTCAGCCGCATTGAAAAAAGAGCCGCAAAAGACCGGTATACATCCTCCGAAGAACTGCAACTCCTGATCAATCAGGAAATTGCAGAACTTCTCGAAAAAAACATCCCTGAACGCCCCGTAGACTTTGATGCTCCGCTCAAAAATCATCCTCATGTAATCATGGTGGTCGGAGTCAATGGCGTGGGCAAAACCACGACCATCGGCAAGATTGCCTGGCGCTATACGCAGGCTGGGCGGAACGTGCTCATTGGCGCTGGAGACACCTTCCGGGCCGCCGCGATTGAGCAGCTTGAGGTCTGGGCCAATCGGGCACAGGTAGATATTATCAAACAGTCCCACGGTGCAGATCCGGCAGCAGTTGCATTTGATACCGTCCAGTCCGCAGTCCGTCGCTCCGCGGATGTTGCGATTATTGATACGGCAGGCCGCCTGCATACCAAAACCGGACTCATGGATGAACTAGCAAAAATAAAACGTGTTATGGGGCGGCAGCTAGCGGGGGCACCTCATGAAGTACTTCTCGTACTGGATGCCACAATTGGACAAAATGCACTGCGACAGGCGCAGGAATTCACCAACAGTGTGGAGGTCACCGGCCTGGTCATCACCAAACTGGACGGCTCTGCCAAGGGGGGTATTATTATTGGCATCTCCAATGAATTTAAAGTCCCCGTCAAGTACATTGGCGTGGGAGAGGGGCTGGAAGATCTGCAAGTCTTTGACCGGGAGCGCTTCGTGAAAGCTCTGTCCATCGTATGAGCCCATTAATTCTGTACCCAAATCTTTGCTGACGGATATGCGCATTGTCTTCATGGGGACACCCGAATTTGCAGTACCCTCACTGGAAATCCTGGCAGAAAATGACTACCGACCGGTTGCTGTGGTTACCGGCCCCGACCGCCGGCGTGGACGAGGCCGTAAACTGCAGCCCACTGCGGTCAGACAGGCCGCAGATCGCCTGGGGATCCAGACACTGATTCAGCCGGGATCCGTAAAAGATCCCGCATTTTCAGCCCGGATCAAGGAACTCCAGTGTGATCTCCAGATCGTGGTGGCATTCCGCATTCTGCCTCGTGAGGTCTTCACATGTGCGAAACTGGGAGCGTTTAACCTTCACGCCTCTCTACTTCCGAAATTTCGGGGGGCCGCCCCCATCCAGCGGGCGCTGATGGCAGGGGTCACCGAAACCGGTGTGACGACATTTTTCCTGAAACCTGCTGTAGATACAGGAAATATTATCCTCCAGTGGCCGACCACCGTTCCACAAAATGAAACCGCAGGGAGCCTACATGACCGTCTGGCGTGTCTGGGGGCACGCGCCGTGCTGGAAACAACGCGGCGGATCTCCACTGGACGCGTACAGGAGTACACGCAGGAAGATGCACTTGCGACGGCCGCACCGAAAATTTTCCGGGATGATTGCCGCATCCAGTGGACCAAGCCGGCGGAAGATGTCCATAACCACTGCCGCGGCCTCTCCCCCTACCCCGGCGCCTGGACTCCATGGAAATCCCGCAGACTCAAAATCCTGGGAAGCCGTGTTACGGAGGGTTGCGGGATCCCGGGGAGCGTGCTTCAATCCGATGGCCGCCTCGTCATTGCCTGCCAGACCGGGGCAATCTCCGTCACACATCTACAGGCCCCCGGTCAGAGGGTTCTTGGAGTACAGGACTTTTTGAACGGCCATCCGGTCCCGCTAAGATCCCGGTTGGATGAACATGATGGTTAAGATTGCATAAGATCGGCGTTGCTTGACTAAACTACTACTCCATGACCAATTTTGATCTTGCTCAGGTTAGCGAACGTATTCGTGTTGAGAGTGCCTTTGTAGACGATCTGCGTGATGAGATTGGACGCGTTGTCGTTGGACAGAGTTACATGATTGAACGCCTGATGATTGGGCTTCTCGCCTCGGGTCACGTATTGCTGGAAGGTGTCCCAGGACTCGCAAAGACCCTGACCGTAAGTTCCCTGGCACGATCCATCGGCGGACAATTTCAGCGTATTCAGTTCACACCGGACCTGCTTCCTGCCGACCTTTTGGGTACGCTCATCTATAATCAGAAGACGGGCGAATTCTCCATCAAAAAAGGGCCCCTGTTTGCAAACATGGTACTTGCAGACGAGGTGAACCGTTCACCGGCAAAAGTTCAGAGTGCTTTGCTGGAGAGCATGCAGGAAAGACAGATTACCATCGGCGAAACGACCTTCCCCCTTGAGGAACCGTTTCTGGTACTTGCAACCCAGAACCCGATTGAGCAAGAAGGAACGTACCCCCTGCCGGAGGCACAGGTTGACCGGTTCATGCTGAAAATCAAGGTCGGCTACCCATCCCGGGAGGAAGAGATGGAAATTATGCGCCGGATGGCCCGAACCAACGCCAGAACCGAGGTCAAACGGGTCGTTGAATCCGAAAAAATTCTCTCCGCCCGGCTAGTCCTGAATGAACTCTACATGGACGAGCGTGTCGAGCGCTATATCGTAGATCTGGTCATCGCTACAAGGGATCCCAACGCGTTTGATCTGTCCGAACTCAAGCCTCTGATTGAGTACGGTGCTTCCCCCAGGG
Source organism: Rhodothermales bacterium (assembly GCA_022822185.1). GTDB lineage: Bacteria > Bacteroidota > Rhodothermia > Rhodothermales > Bin80 > Bin80. The sequence goes on from JAJECE010000105.1 coordinate 6,810, forward strand.
CAACGATCAATCTGAACCTTGCAGCACGCGCCCATGCATTTCTTCTTCACCGCGCATATGTGACTCCAGAGGATGTACGTTCCATTGCCATGGATGTGCTCCGCCACCGGGTTGCCGTAACCTATGAAGCAGAGGCAGAGGAAATGGAAGCCGAAACGATTATCCAGAAAATTCTTGACAAGATTGAAGTGCCTTGAGCACTGCTATATACTATACACTTGGATTTTACACCTGAAAACGTAACCATTTCTCATTTTATGTGTAGAAATCGGACCGTTGGTTGTATTTTGGGAGTTTGTAACGTATATTTCCCTGTTGGAATATGTCGGTTTTCCTGTTTCACAAATTTTTGAGATGGAATGAAGTTTAGGAGGTACCATATTGACCCGCGCACACTTGAACCGGTGGTCACCCCGTTCGGCTGGCCTCGCCTTCTGTCGTTTGCAGGAGGCCTTCTGGCAGTTTTTGTTACGGGATGGATTGCGATTGATCTTCTTATCCCGACGGCACAGGAGCAGTTATTAGTTGCAGAGAACCAAGCCCTCCAGGAGCAGCTCTCGGAGTCTCGTCAGCGGGTGGATCGTTTGAGCGAGCAGATTGAGACCCTCTCGGAGACAGATCGAGAACTGTATCGGCTGATTCTGCAGGCAGAGCCAATCCCGGATGATGTGCGTCAAGTAGGTGTTGGAGGGATTGATGCATATGCCCATTTTGACGGTTTCAGCAAGTCGACCTCGCAACTTCTCCGAGACCACGCAGCACTTCTTGATCAACTGGAGCGACAGGTCAATCTGCAGACCGCCAGTTTTCAGTACCTTGAGGCGCTTGGACTTAGGCGAAAAGAAGTATTAGCCCAACTGCCCGCTATTTGGCCCACTCAAGGACGCCTTTCATCCAATTTCGGGATTCGTCTACATCCGATTCTGCATTATAAACGGATGCATTCCGGTCTGGATATTGCGGTCCCTATGAATACGCCGGTCTATGCAACGGGGGCAGGCGTAATTGAAGAAGTTGGCTTCTCCAAAATCGGATATGGCCGCTATATCCTCATTGATCACCCTGAGGCGGGATACAAAACACTCTACGGCCACCTGCAACAAGTACTGCCGGGAATCCGAAAAGGTGTAATGGTGGTTCGCGGCGAACAAATTGCCTTAAGCGGGAACACGGGGCTCAGCGTTGCACCGCATGTTCACTATGAAGTGCGTGACCACAATAACAATGCGCTTGACCCCAAATACTTCCTGGGACCCAGCATGACCCCGCAGCAGTATCAGCAACTCCTGAACCGGGCAAACGACTTGAACAGCCTCCCGTCACTGGACTGATTTTTTCTCAGGTTGCCCCAGAATTACAACATATTCCTCTGAATTGCATAATATCCGGTTTCACCCACGGATCACTAAATACACGTTACATTCAACATGGGATACTGGACACTCGAACTGGCTTCATATCTTGAGGATGCTCCATGGCCAGCGACACAGGACGAACTTATTGACTATGCCGAACGCACAGGAGCGCCTTTTGAAGTAATTGAAAACCTCCGGGAGCTGGAAGACGAAGGTGAACCCTACGAAAGCATGGATGAAGTATGGCCCGACTACCCGACGGCCGACGACGATTTCTATTTCGAGGACGAGTAGGTGGATTTTTCACCTGCTTGTACTGGCTGGAGGGCTCGCAACCGTAGTTGCCTCCGCTCAAACCGCACCTGACGCGCCTCATATCGCAGAGGTGTCCTTTGTCGGGGAATTAGACTTCTCCGACGAGGTTCTTCAAAGTCATATCCGTACTGTGCCTAATCGAGAATTTCTTGGGATTCGCGGTGCACACTGGTGGCTCTGGCTATACAGGGTTGGGAAGGCCGGCCGATTAGGTACACGTTTGAGCCGGGCCTTCATGAGTCTGGGTGAACCGGGTTCTGTCATAAATGAAACTGTACTTGCGACGGATCTGGAGCAACTTCGCGTATTCTTTGAGCGGGAGGGATATCTCCAGACCAGAATGGACTATCAGACCGAGATTAAGGGAAGCCATGCCTATGTTACATTCCATATCGTTCAGGGCCCCGCCACGCTGCTTACCCGGGTATCCTACACTGGACTGGACAGCCTGGATCTTGCACAACGCCAACAGCTCATGCAAAGATCTCTGTTTCCTCCACTGCCCGGCCAGCTCTTGCTGGATTATAAACCCACACCACAGCGATTCCAGGAAAGTCAACTGCTTGAAGAGCGGGGCAGGCTCCTGACCGTGCTCCGCAATATGGGGTTTGCCGCCGTCACACGTGATTCAATTCGTGCTATTGTGACTCCAGTTACCACGGATTCCTTCCACGTCGAACTAAGAATCCGTACCGGCAGACGCTACCGCTATGGCACCGTGCAGTTTGCTGTTGAAGGGCCGGAACGCAATGTGCATGAACGCAGAGATACCCTCTTCACCGGGCGGGAATCGTCACGGCTTGTAACCTCCACAATTCGAGGAGACCGCCGGATCAAGAGTTCGCTTTTGCTCAAAGCCTTGGATATACGCCCTGGGGCGTGGTACAACCAGTCTGAAATCCTGACCACAAAGCGGCAACTGGAAGCCACGGGGGTGTTCTCACTCACTGACATTGTTTCGCAGTCTCCCACGGACCAGACACTCCCCCTCCAGATCACGGTCCGAACCCGCCCCCGTCACCAGTTCCTGTTTTCGACTTTCATTCGGCAGAGCAACGATGCACTGGGAGGCATCGAAAATGAATTGGGAGGCGGTCTGGGAATCACGTATAAGAATGCCAATATGTTTGGCGGTGGCGAAGTGCTCAGCCTCAGTACGACGGGATCCATTGCCGCCGACATAGATACGACCTTTCTCTCCTCTACGCTGGCGGAATTTTCAGCAAATGTGACTCTCCCCTATCTGATTGCTCCGCTCCAATATCTAGATCTGGATCTGTTTCAGACCCGGACCCGTTTTACGTTCAGTTATCTGACGGCCCGCCGCCAGGATTTAAGTCTGATCATACGCGGGCGTATTGCTGCACGCATCCGGTTTGAACTACAGCATAGCCCCAATATCACATCGTTCATTGATCTGATGGATCTGAGCCTAAGCCAACCTGATACGCTGCGCGGCTTTGAGTCCAGATTCCTCAGCCGGGTACTGGGTACCGAAGGTGCCTCCCAGATCATTGACCCGGTTCAGCGTGCTCAAATCCTGGAAGATTATACACAGCCTCAAATCAATAATGCAATCCGCTATACATTTCGGTCGGAGCGGGTGAACCTGCTTCGTAGAAATGAAGGCTACAGTTATGAGGCCAGTATTGAACTGGGTGGAATGCTGCCCTATTTTCTGGATCGTTATGTGCTTACTCCCGGCACGCTGGAGCAGAACCTGCGCCTTTTCTCTCTGGGAAGCAGTGGATCGGAAGCCTATTACCGTCAGTATGTACGATTTACAAGCAGTTTCCGGCGGTACTACCGGCTGGGTCACCGTACGGTTCTGTCTGCAAAATTTTTTGGCGGCTGGGTCCATCCGATTGGAAAAGCCACGGTCGTCCCCTTTACGCACCGCTTCTACAGTGGCGGGGCTTCCAGTGTGCGGGGATGGGGACTCCGGCAACTAGGACCGGGAGCAGCCAGCTTTAACCAACTGTCCACAAATCAGCGGGAAACGAACCTCCTGGGAGGGGACATCAAACTGGAAGCCAGCCTGGAATTGCGCCAGACCGTCATCCGGGACCGTCTGGGAGCAGATTGGATCCTGGCCAGCTTTACCGATGCGGGCAATGTATGGTTTGGTCCGCGGAATCCCGGATTTAACGAAACTGCCCCTGGGCAGCCGACGGGACGACTGGTATTCCGGAACCTGTTAAAAGAAACGGGAGCGGGATGGGGAGTGGGGATCAGGGTTTCATGGGCATACTTGGTTGCCCGATTTGACATGGCGGTCCAGGTCTATGACCCGACTCGCCCGAACGCAGGATTTTTACCCTCCGGCCTGCATAATTGGGTCGGATATTTTCGCCTTGGCCATGCCTTCTGATCTCGCCATAAAAACAGATTCACCACCAAAATCCCGACTGCGCCGCGGGGATATCGTAGAATTGGTGATGGAGAAAATCGCCGACCGCGGCAAGTGCATTGCCTACCATCATGGCCAGGTCGTGTTTGTTCCTCATACTCTGGCAGGTGAGCATGTTCAGGCAAAAATTGTAAAACGGCGAAAGAAATATGCCGAGGCGCAGTTATTGGCGGTACTGAAACCTTCTCCCGGCCGGATTCCGCCGCGCTGTGAATATTTTGGGAGTTGCGGCGGCTGTACCTTGCAACATACATCCTATACGCAGCAACTGGACGATAAATATCAGCTTGTCTGCGAAGCAATGACACGCATTGCTGACCTGCCAGATCTGGAAATTCGCAAACCACTCCCGGCATCTGCGACCTATGGCTACCGGAACAAGATGGAGTTCTCCTTCGCGCCCTATCGCTGGCTATCCAGAAAGGAGATTGACTCTGAGGAAATCTTTGACACCTCCTTTGCACTTGGCCTGCACCCACCGGGCGTATTTTCCAAAATTCTGGACATCCATCAGTGTCACCTTCAGGGTAAACGCAGCACGGCCGTCGTCAACGGAATCCGGACTTTTGCGAGAGAGCATCAGTGGATACCCTGGAACTGGCGTACGCACGAAGGATTTTTGCGGCACCTCGTCATTCGCCAGTCTGTACATATGCCAGACTTCATGGTGAATTTAGTCACCTCCGAATACGATACGGAGCGTATGGCCCATCTTGAGACCTATCTTAAAGCGAAACATCCTTATGTGACCACACTTGTAAACACCATTAATTCAACCCCTGCGCAGACGGCCTTCGGGGAGCAGGTTGAGACAATCTATGGTTCCGGCATCCTGCGGGAATGTATTGGCGAACTTATGTTCGATGTTGCCCCCGGCGCATTCTTTCAAACAAATACACATCAGGCAGAACGGCTGGTGAACGTCGTGCGGGATCTTGCCGGCGTGACGGAAAATGAACATGTCTATGATCTGTATTGTGGCACAGGGACGATAGCGCTGTCACTGGCCGGATATGCCGCCCGTGTAACGGGAATTGAATTGATCGAAAACGCCATCCTGAACGCTCGCAGGAACGCAGCCCTGAATGGAATCAAAAACACCACCTTCATCAGTGGCGACATGCTGCGGCTCCTAAAGCCTGACTTCGTGACGGAGCACGGGAACCCGGATGTCGTCATACTTGATCCACCGCGGGCCGGCATGCATCCAAAGGTGGCCATGCAGGTATCCCGGTTAAATGCCCGCAGAATTGTATACGTGAGTTGCAATATCCAATCCCAGGCCCGTGACCTGCTGACGCTCTCGGATTCATACGATGCCGTCGTTGCGCAGCCCGTTGACTTATTCCCGCAGACCCATCATCTTGAGAATGTGGTCCTGCTTGAGAAAAAGGTATCCTGATGGGTAAGGTTGCATTTGTGACAGGTGGGACCGGCTTTGTCGGCAGTCATCTGGTGGAGGCATTACTAGAGCAGGGCTATTCTGAAATTCGCTGCCTGATCCGCTCTGAACCGAAATGGCTGAACGGACTTGATATCGTACCCGTACGCGGTAGTCTGCATGATTCCACCAAAATTAAACGAGCGCTCCAGGGGGTGGATTTTATCTATCACTTAGGGGCCATGACACGCGCAAGAACCTGGGACAAGCTTTACGAGGCCAATGTGGTTTCCACGATGAGTTTAATGGCCGAAGCCAAGGCTGCGAATATTCCTAAAATATGTGTCGCCAGCAGTCTGGCGGTTGTCGGAAATGCAGGGGAGGTGCTCGCCGATGAATCTACATCCTACGCACCCGTATCGATGTACGGACAAAGTAAACTCGTCATGGAATACGCACTTGCAGATGCGGATCTGCCCACGGTCATCGTGCGCCCTCCCGTCGTATATGGGCCAAGAGACCGGGATCTTCTGAGTTTTTTTGCTGCGGTAAATCGTGGACTCTGTGTTGCCCCCCGGGGCGATACGGGGCTGTCACTGGTCTATGTAAAGGACTTAGTCCGAGGAATCATTGCCGCTACAGAATCTCCGCGAACCACCGGAGAGACCTACTATATGGGGAATCAACGGGTGATTTTGTGGGAGCAACTGCAAAAATCCTCTGAATCTGCACTGGGAAAAATATCACGCATGATCCGGGTTCCACGCTCTATGATCATGCTGCTGGGAACGGTCAGTGAGTTGGCAGGCAGACTCTCTAGAACCTATCCGGCCCTGAACCGAGAGAAAGCACGGGAAATTCTTCACGCAACCAAACAATGCTCCTCCGAAAAAGCCCGTAAACATTTTGGATATGTGTCCGAGGTCTCTCTGGATGACGGGATCAAAGAAACCATTATGTGGTACCGGATACGGGGGTGGCTCTGAGTGCGCCTTCTGATGAGGATGAAGAATCTGACCGCCAACATCTGCGGGGATCAAGATGTTCTTCGACCCTATCTCTCTCCTCACCTGCAACCCGTACAACGATTCGCTGTACAGGGGGAACCGCCCTGCTTTGAACGTTTTCACTGATTCCGGCGTTTGCGTACGTAGAGAGTTTTGTTGTATTCTTGTTTTAGCAGGAGACTCGGATCGCATGTGCGGCTGACCGTTTCTGCCGGGCCAAACTATTTACATCCACCTGACCTGAAAAGAAAGTGAGTTTACTTGGATTCAATACGGGCTACGTTGAAGAGCTCTATAAGCGCTTCCAGAATGATCCATCCAGCGTCAGCGAAAGCTGGCGGGAATTCTTTGTTGACTATGAACCTGGAGAGACGGCGACAATGCCAGTGCTTCAGGAACAAAAGCCCGCAAGGCGGGAAACCATAGAACAGGATCCCCCTCCTCCCTCTGGTGATGGACTGCCCGCGGATGCAGAGGTGGCTCTGATCCGCGGTCCCAGTGCGGCGATTGTGGACAACATGGAGGCCAGCCTCCATATCCCGACGGCGACATCTGTTCGCACCTTCCCCGTGAAACTGCTCACCGAAAATCGTACGCTCCTCAATCAGTACCAGCGTGGGATTGATGGATTTAAGGTCTCCTTCACCCACATCATCGCCTATGGAATCGTGCAGGCCCTGAAAGCCCATCCCACCATGTTCAGCACCTTTCTCCGGGAGGAAAGCAAGCCAAAGCATGTGCGTCCGTCCCATGTCAATTTTGGCCTTGCGATTGACATTGAGCGCCGAGGGCGTCGATCCCTGCTTGTGCCGAATATCAAGGGAGCCGACCAGATGAATTTTGCACAGTTCCTAGGCGCATATAACGAAATCATCCGGCGTGCCCGGGACAGTTCGCTGACCATTGAGGATTTTCATGGAACAAATGTCACGCTGACCAACCCTGGAATGATTGGAACCAGTCTCAGCGTTCCACGCCTGATGCCGCATCAGGGGGTCATTGTTGGTATTGGTTCGATTGGCTATCCGCCGGAATACCAATCCATCAGCGCCGCGTCTGCCAGCAAGATAGGGCTGTCTCCAGTGATGACCGTCACCAGCACCTACGATCATCGTGTGATTCAAGGGGCGGAGAGCGGCTCCTTTCTGGCGTACATTGCGGACCTGCTGCAGGGGAAGGAAAACTTTTATTCAGATCTTTTTGAAGATCTTCATGTGCCTTATCCCCCATTCGTTCTCAGCCCTGACTCAACTCCCAGACTAGGGAATGCCCAGAAGGCTGCGGCGGAAATGAATCTTATTGAAAAGCAGGCCCAGGTCATGATCATGATCCGGGTGTTTCGCGTTTTGGGGCACCTGCAGGCAGATACCAACCCGCTTCAGAATAACTGGAAATATCATCCCGAACTGGATCCTGCAAAGTATGGCCTGACCGTCTGGGATCTGGACCGAGAATTTGTAACCGGGGGACTCGGCGGCAAGGATGTGCTTCCTCTCAGAGATATTCTGAACACACTTCGGGAGACGTATACACGCCGGATCGGCGTGGCATATATGCATCTTTCCAGCCCGATTGAAAAACGCTGGCTGCAGGACAAGATTGAGACCTTGCGCAATGCGGAAGAGTTGACATTGAACGATCAACGGCGAATCCTGCTTAAATTGAATAAGGCCGAGGCCTTTGAACGTTTCCTGCACACCCGCTTTATCGGACATAAGCGATTTTCGCTGGAGGGAGGAGAAAGTATCGTCCCCATGCTGGATTTGATTGTGAGCGATGCCGCCGATCAAGGCGTGAAGGAAGTGATGATCGGGATGACTCACCGAGGCCGGCTTAACATCCTGGCCAACATCATCGGAAAGTCCTATGAGAATATTTTTTCCGAGTTTGAAGGAAACATCAACCCGGATACAATCTACGGATCCGGGGATGTGAAATACCACTTAGGCAGTAAAGGGGTGTATGAGACCGAGAGCGGAGCCCAGATTGAACTCACACTGGCCTCCAACCCCAGTCATTTGGAATCCGTCAGCCCCATCATGCAGGGAATGGTACGGGCTAAACAGGACTGTCTCAGAGATGCCGGCGACCCTGACCTGCTTGATCGTCAGGTTACCGATATGATTATCCCGGTTCTGATTCATGGTGATGCGGCATTTGCCGGCCAGGGAGTGGTCGCCGAGACGCTGAACTGCAGCCAACTCAGAGGCTACCATACCGGCGGTACCATCCATCTTGTGATCAATAACCAGATTGGCTTCACCACCGGACCAAGCGAAGCACGCAGTTCAACCTACGCAACGGATGTCGCCCGGCTCATTGAAGCGCCGATCTTTCATGTGAACGGGGATGATCCGGAAGCATGTGTGCGCGTGGCCCGTCTTGCATTGGATTATCGACAGGTTTTCAACAAAGACATTGTCGTGGACATGCTCTGCTACCGGCAGCATGGCCACAATGAAGGGGATGAGCCGACCTATACCAATCCCGTTCTATATCAGAAGATTCAAAAGAAGCGCTCCCCCCGCAAGCTCTATACGGAATCGCTCCTGAATCGGGGAGCCATGAAGCCGGATGAGGCAGAGAAAATGCTGGATGATTTTCGGGAACTGCTTCAGGATGCATTTGAACGGACCTCTGATCTTAAGGAAAAAGATGCGGCGGCGATTCTGGAACACTTCCATAACCGCAGTTACGAATCCCCTCCTCCCGTAGACACCTGCGCATCCGAGAATCAACTAGAAAAGATCCTGTATGCACTGCTGCGGATCCCGGATGGCTTTAATGCGCATCCGAAGCTGATGCGGCAATTTGAACGCCGAAATGACAAACTGCGGAAGTCTGGGCAGCTTGACTGGGCCTTTGCGGAGGCCTTGGCATTTGGCACCCTTCTCCAGGAAGGGACAACCATTCGGCTAAGCGGACAGGATTCCCGACGGGCAACGTTTTCACAGCGTCATGCCGTGATTTATGACCAAATCACGAATGCAGAATATATCCCCCTCAACCATATCACCGAAAGCCAGGCGAAACTGCATATCTACGACAGTCTGCTCTCTGAGTACGCCGTCGCTGCATTTGAATATGGGTATTCGGTCCAGAATCAGGATGCGTTGGTCATCTGGGAGGCACAGTTCGGGGATTTCGCCAACGGTGCACAGATTGTTTTTGACCAATTTTTATCCGCTGCTGAGGAAAAATGGGGCCAAACCTGCAGTCTGGTGGCACTGCTTCCCCATGGATATGAGGGACAAGGCCCCGAGCACTCCTCGGCACGCTTAGAGCGTTTCCTTCAACTTTGTGCAGAGGGAAATATGATCGTGTGTAATCTGAGCACCCCTGCCAATTATTTTCATGCCCTCAGGCAGCAGGTTTTACGGGAAGTAAAAAAACCGCTCGTGCTTATGACTCCCAAGAGTCTCTTGCGCCATCCGAGGACGATCTCTTCGCCGGAAGAACTCACCAAAGGGGGCTTTTTACCTGTCATTGGTGCGGGAAAAGACGCGACCAAGGTAGAGCGAATTGTGGTCTGTAGCGGGAAGATCTACTACGACTTGTTAGCGGAACTGGACAAACATCCGGACGAGCAGCACCGTATTGCGCTGATTCGACTTGAACGGTACTACCCCTGGCCTAATGAAGCCCTCTACAATGAACTGGAACAATACAGCACGAATGTGGAGATCTGCTGGGCACAGGAAGAGCCTGCCAATATGGGCGCCTGGTCTTATGCGCGTCCGCTGCTGAAAAGTACACTCCGCTCCGCAGGGTTCGGAAACGATCCGCGGGTCCAATATGCGGGTCGCCACCCGAGCGCTAGTCCGGCAACGGGCAGTTCCATGGTGCATCAACTTGAGCAGGACGAAGTGGTCCAAAGTGCTCTACTCTTATAGAGAGGAGCAAATTTCGCGAAAGCCCCTTCAGAGTTTAATCTGGACAGGCCAGATCAAACCTCCCTTCCCTGTCCACCTGATCGTTACAAAAATTAATACCGCCGATTATGCATCCGCGCATTACGGGCGGCCTTTTCTTTGGCGATCCTGCGATCTTCAGATGGCTTTGTGAAAGCCATGTTCTGCCGATACTGACGTAAGACCCGGCTACGATTTACCGTGCGCTTAAAGCGCCGGAGTGCCCGATCAATATTTTCTTTTTCCTTGACTTTTACGCCAATGCCAATATGAAATGCCAACTGACTACTTTGATTTTGTGGATTATGAAAACGAGTAAGACCGGCTTTTACCATGCTACCGTGTGCGGGTTCCCGCGATTCGGCCGCTTATCTAAATTACTTAAAAATCCTGCCCGTCTATACCCGCTTTTTTCCGTTTTCTTCCCCCCCTATAGTCTGACCGTCAACTGAAGGATCGCCGCGCCCCTTCGCAACTGTTCGTCCATTTCAAACTGGTCTATCTGCCGCGGCCCTTCGGCATCCGAAGGATAAATGTTCCAAAAATCCCGTTCGTCTTCCGAGTGCAACGCAAGATCCAATCGGATTCCATCGGTAATTCGGACTCCTGCACCAACGGATACGCCCATACGGTCTCCCACCTCAAGACCACCTACCGTGGATCCGGTGAAGGAGTCTATGTACGGAGAGGAATGGACGGCCAGCCCGGTTCTAAGATCAAACCTCCCCAGCTCCAGTTCGACACCGAAGGCATAATTCAGAGCAATCCCGTAATCGCGATCAATCGCACGATTCACCTCCCGAAATACTTCTCCTCCGTCGTCCGAGTTCAGACTGAGCTGCGACCAGTCTACAATTTCTCCTTCGCCGGTAAGCATCACGATCCCCAGATCCACCCGCACTCCGGCTCCCAAACGCCAGGGGGAGCGTGCAGAGTATTCAAAGAAACCATTGCCAACATCCTCCGCCTGATCTCCATAGGTAATGGAACCGCCGAGATCAAACTGCGTCGTGAATTGCTCTCCATAACTTTCCTCGAAGTACGACCAAGTTGGCGATTCCAGTGTCACACCAACCCGAAACCTGTTATTCAGCTTCGCACTCATTCCGAGCCGAAAATTGATGCCCGCCATGTCTGCATTCAATCTTTGCTGGTACTCCAGTTCATTAAATCCCTCCAGTAATGTACCATCATCAAGTAGCACATTATAGAGTTCCGGTGTATTTTCATTCAGGATGTCACGTTCGATAAAGCTATAGTCGTAGTTATAATCACCGACAAAGATGTTCAAGGCGCCTCCGATCATAACATCTCTGGTTGCCTGCCATGCCACCGCGGCATTTAACTCGTAGGCCGCCCCGGATTCTAACACCCGGGCGCTCTGTTCAATTAATGTACCCGCCGTGACCGCCGAATAGAACGGGTACTCTCCATCCTCATAACGATCTTTGAAGTACTCAAATATGCCGCCATTGAACGCGGCAAAGGGTAGATCTGCAAGTTCCCCTAAATCGCCATTCTCGTCTATGGAATACTCACTGTTGAAGGGCAGAAAGGATTTTGAAATTGAACTTTCGGTATTCTCTCCCACAAAGTCAACCTCACGCGAAAAATCACGTACCTGACTCAGTGCAAGTCCACCGACCAATTTCCCCCGTTTGACAGGTGCGCTGTACAAAAATGCCAGACTCCCGAAACCTGTATCTTCAATCGTAGATGAAGTTCGATTTTGATTGAACCCGTTGGCCAATATATCCGACACACTCTCCGTCTCGGAGCCTCGGAGCGATACAATAAGTCGGGTTCCGCTCACATATCCTAATCCGGCCGGGTTACCGTAGATGGCGCTATAATCCCCAAATCCTGCCAGCCCACGTATTGACATCCCTGTCATACGTGCTCCAGAGGACATATGACGCTGACTCAGCCCCCATACCTCATCGGCGGTCTGGGCGGCGACTGAAAATGCATTCACCACCATGATAACGGTGATCGCCGTACCGATAAAGAATCTTCGAAGAATGCCTGCTGACTGTTTCATGATACTTCTCTTATTTTCCTGATTAGTCATTTTTCTGTGAACATACGCCCCCCTAGACATCCCCGGTTTTCGTGCCGAAAGATGGTCTGAAAGGGGAATTTGGTTTTTACCTTAGAGAATCAGTTGCCTCTGCGGGAAGAAGAACGCGTATTTGACCGCTTCGCCGGAGTTGATGAGGTCTTGCCTCTGGACGAAGGGGTTGATCTAGTTGCTGGCCTGCTCCGCGTGATTGGACGTGAACTGGAGCGCGTGCCGGATGAACTCCGTGTGCGCGGCGTCGAACGCGTGGTCGGCCGGGAACTGGAGCGGGTACCGGATGAACTCCGGGTGCGCGGTGTCGAACGTGTGGTTGATCGGGAACTGGAGCGCGTGCCGGATGAACTCCGGGTGCGCGGTGTCGAACGCGTGGTTGATCGGGAACTGGAGCGCGTGCCAGATGAACTCCGGGTGCGCGGTGAATTTACATCACGGGATCTGCTGGAAGGGACACTCCGCGTAACCGCCCTGCGCGTCCGTGAAGTGACTTCATCCTCGCTTGAGCGCTGAACACCACGGGTTCTGCTGCCGGTTGCTATCACGCCACCACGAGTCCGGCTTCTGGCCAGAGAACTGTTCTGTTTACTTCGATCTGCCTCAGCATTTCGCCGACCTATACGTATATCATCGTGATGGATCCCACGATGTCCACCGCGTGACACAACTCCTCCACGCCCAATACGTCCCCCACGGGGACCATAGTTGTCTGCATATCGGACATGATAGACCCATGGTGTACCATAATATCCATATCCATGCCCCCAGCGTGAATATCCCCATCCACTATAAGGATAACCGGCATACACATAGGGATTATACCATCCATAACGGTATGGTGACGAGTACAGGAACGGCCGTCCCCACCCAAAACTCAAATGCAAACTTGATTCACCGTACCAGTAATCATCATAAAACGGATCGTACCCGAACGGATCGTACCAAGGATCCACTGCATAGGGGCGGCCATAAAACGTCGAGAAATGCCTGCGGTAGCGAGACGACCGGTAATGATCGTAGTAGTAATTGTCCACCACAACACTGTCTCCGTACGGAGTATCATACTCGGTCACCTCCTGATAATCCGGCCTCCTGTCAAAGTACGTTGTACCCAGTTGCGTATAGCATCCTGAGGTGAATAACATCATCCCCAAGATGGTAGTAATCCTGGATACGATACCAGTTGATTTTTTTGAATGCTCAGTCATGGGTCAGTCACCTATTTGGTAGAGATAAGGGATAACGGGTTTAATTCAGATTTGATCCAGTATATAGTAGACGCTCCTTCTGGCAAAAAGGTAGCGCAAGCGTCTGTGGATAACCTAGTGCAAATATCGGGCCATTTCAAAAAACTGAGGTACTGGGGGAAATGATTTCAGGAATCAAGCCTATCATGCGATCCATCCCACGAGTCGAGGAAATTGTCCTGAAAACTGGAGTTATCACGAATTTTGATGCCCTTTCAGGAATTTATCCAGTGCCCCCATACATGAATCTAAGTAATAAATAGCCATTAGTAAAGGAAATTAACTGACCCTGTTTTTTGATATTTTCGGTGCAGAAGACGAAGTCTATGCACGATCAAGAGGCTTCCCCGCATCTGTCCTTCCTTTTCCTATGGAACAAGTTGCCCCTAAAATCATTCCCAGTCCTACCGATAGTTGCCACTATACCTCATGAGTGATTTTGTAGGCCCCAACCCAGATCTAAAAGACCGTGGCGAAGTCAAGTATTTCCACGGACGGACGGGAATATTGGGCAGTTTTCAGCGCCGCCTGAAGTGGGCGGAGCAGGATCCCAATGAAGGAACATCGCGGTAGGGACCCGGGTTTCCCCGGGCCCCCCGTACAGAATCGTGAGTTCCCAAATGCGAACTCACCGGAATCGTGTCCGATTCAGGCGGGAGAGGATCCACCACCCCCGCCCCCAGGGCCAGCATCCACGGACTGGGTAGAGGTAACGCATCCCTTCCATCCCTGGTCAGGGCAGAAATTTCCGATTCATCACTGTTTCACTACCGGGAAAGTGCCACTGGTGCGCTGTATTGTGGAAAAAAACAAGTATCGCTGTTTACCCCGGTCCTGGACGAGTCTCCGAGATGTGGATGATTTTGAGCGGGTATCTGCGGGGCGGGCCTATTTCCGTCTGGATGACCTGGTGTCGCTTCGGGCGCTGGTCGATGTCCTTCTTGA
>JAJECE010000081.1 GCA_022822185.1 Rhodothermales bacterium
CTTGAATTTTCGGCAGCCTGGGTGTTCGGGAGTGGTTATCCAGTTTGGCTTCCGGTTGGTCAATATCCGATTGGCTGGGCTATCGTGATGGATTTCGGGCCGCTGAACAGTTCACGAGCTCCCCATTACCACCGACTGGATATGGGATTTCATTTTGAAAAAACGCTGTCATGGGCAACACGTACATTTTCCATAGGAATGTATAATGCGTACGGACGGAGAAATCCATCTTACATTTATGTTCACAGCAACCTTGATCAGTATTCTCCTGGTAATCCGAATATAAATCCCCCCCAAGTGCGAAAAGTATCCCTGTTCCAATGGATCCCATCCCTGTCTTATCAACTGGAGTTCTGATCATGCCCTTACGAATCAGCCTGATTTTTCTTGTGACGCTTGCTGCCTGCGAGACCGCCATAGATGTTGACATTCCCGGGAATTACACATCTCTCCTGGTAATAGACGGTGATTTTAATCCAGACAGCGTCTGGGCTATTAAGGTCAATAAAAGTGTTCCGCTTGGCAGCTCCGTAAATGTGTCGGAATTATTCGTTCAAGATGCAACCGTAACGATATTGGGAGAATCTGGACAAAGCGAAACCTTGATGCATACAGGAAGCGGTATTTTTCGATCACAATCCGATACTTATCCTGCGGAAGGGGAGATCTATCGACTGGATGTAACATCCCCCGGTTTTGAAAGCGTTCACGCCACATCTCATGCTCCCGGACTTCAATCCGCCTTTTTAGATATTCAGGCCGTAGATACCGAATCTTCTTTCGCACACACATACCATTTGCGCTTTAGCGTAACAGACCTTCCCGGCAAGTCCTATTATCAGGTGCGGATAGATCAGGTACAGCCTTCCTGCCTCCGAGAAGGAGTTCCCCTTTACTACAATATAAGTTTTAATAGCCCTGAGCCCTCCTTCTATCATGATGCCACTACATTGGATGAACCCCCCAATGCACGCAATGCATACAGTGGAGCATTTTACGAACCTTACTTCTCTGATCGGCTTTTTGAAGATGATGTGCGTGAGTTTGAGATCTTTGCCCGGGTGAGCATTTTTGAAAACGAACCGATACAGCGCCTCAGACTGGTCGTATCCAGTCTAAGCGAAGAACAGGTACTGCATGACCGAACCTTTATCCTTCAGGATGAATATTTATTTAACGAAGACCCCATTTTTGGGAGCGCAATCAATATTTATTCCAATATAGAGGGAGGTCTGGGGATCTTTTCCGGATACACCAATAATTCGCATCGCATTGATTCCGAAGGAAACGAATGGACGGAAAGTGAGATCTGTCCATAGACATCGATCATTGAGCCGCTTAAAGCCATCGGGGGAGATATGCATCTCCGTGCCTGTCCAATAGGAGATGCTCCGACATTTGCACTAGAAATCCCAGAAGAAAGTTGTGAGAATATTGCGGGGCAGATTACTCTGTTTGCCCCACGGCAGCCTAGGATTTCGCATATCCCTGATTCGCATACCCTGTGTTTTTGATCCCCTGACTGGAGAATCCGGTCTGTCACACGGCTGCTATATTTTGGGTCCGAACCGGCTTTGGCGGACAGGATGTCCTACGAGTCATCTTGTCTGCCTCGTAGCAACAGGCCCGTGGCATCCAGTACGCTGCTGCGTATGACCTTATCACCTCACAAGGGAAATTATCGACCCCTATTTTTCGGCGATTTCCGGCATAAAAAACGGAAGTCTATGCAAGATCAGAAGGCTTCCCCGCATCTGTTCTTCCTTTTCCTTTGGAACAAATTGCCAGCATAGTCATTCGCTGTCCTACCGATAGTTGCCACGATACCTCATGAGTGATTCTGATCGCAGATCCCCCAATATAGAAGACCGGGGCGAAGCCAAGTATTTCCACGGACGAACGGGAATTCTGAATGACTTCAAGGAACGTATGGAGTTCGCGGAGCAGGATCCAAAAAAAGGAACTACGTTTCTGATCCAGGCCGCGCCTGGTGCAGGCAAGAGTGCGCTGCTTCACGAATGTGCCCGCCTAGCTGCAATCAAGGGATTTGCAGTGGCAGAGGTGGATCCGCATAAGCTTCTTGACCCAGAGGTGCTTCACGAGTCTATTGATACATCGTGGATGCGATGGCGTAGATGGCTCACACAGGGATCGGCTAGTATAGATGTTAGTGTATTCAAGGCGGGAGTCGTTGTCGGTGGGGCGGCAAAAACTCCTCTGGGTGTCATCGAAGAGGGGAAGGGAGGGCTGGTTCTGCTGTTGGATGAAGCGCAGTTAATGAGCGACCTTGCGGTGGGGACCGGGATTCCGTTTATCGGCGCGAAGGCCCTGCTGACCGCAATCCACAACGGGCGGACTGGACGCCCCGTGATGCTGATCGCTGCGGGGTTGAGTGCAACGAAGCGAGCCTTTAAAGATCTGGGCGTGTCCAGATTCAAGGACAACTGCTATGTAGAGTTGGGGCCATTAAAACCGGAATCGGAGCGAGAGGTGATCAAGGACTGGCTCAAGAAGGAGGGGCGGGCGAAGGGGGATCCCACGCCCTGGATTGATGCCATTGTGCAGAAGACCCATGGCTGGCCGCAGCATGTGGCCGCCTATGCCGAGTCTGCTGCCATCCACCTGCGGGCAACGGGGCGGCAGATGACTCCAGCGAAGTTGCAGACAGTGCTCAAAGTGGGGGAGATGAAGCGAATAAAATTTTATAAATCCAGAGCGGAGGGACTGGACGAGGATCACCGTATGGCCATTGCCAGAGCCTTTGTGAGTGCACGTCAGGATCAAACGCAGACCAGGAAAGCAATTATGGAATCTCTTGTGGAGGCGGTCGGCGAGCAGGAGGCGGATACTGTCTTCAAGCGTGCGCTTAAAAATGGGGTACTAGACCACCAGGATGGGCGCTATGTGATCCCGATCCTGTCCATGCGCCGCTGGTTCATCGACAATTACTTTATCGAGCGGGATTCACCCGACCAATCTCCTCCCAGTCTGAATTTCCCGCCGGATAGCCCCTTTGACCTACCCGCTGGGAAATTCCCCCTTGGCCATCCCCCGCCCCCTGATTCTGACCGTGACATAGAGCGATAGCCGAAGTGATTGACCTGCGATGGTGACGCGCCCCGTTCGTCTACATACGCTGCTGCTGTCCTTCCTGCTGCGGCATTTCTGATCTGGCTGTCGCTCCGCGGCATTCACTTTGCCGAATTCGCGGAGTCAATAGTGGGGTGCGGTTTTTTGTTGTTTGATCCACTCATCTGTGACATCCGGTGCCCACACCAGTTTCCCGTGCACTTGCTCAATCGCCTGCAGTGCGGCATCAATGTCGTCATACCACCTGCCCTGTAATACGCGGCTAGACGGAAGTGATTTAAAAACCGCATACTGCTTCCGGATTGCACCAGCCGCGATTGTGTGGGGGTAGATAACTTTCTCTTCGAGCACCCACAACCCTTCCTCACCACACCTCGCCGACGCGATGACCAGCTTTCTCTCTGTATACATGTTCGGTCTCTGTATTTGACTCGATAGTGTCACAATTGCAGTACCCGATATCTTCCACGTTGTGGGGTTCGGGTTCCTCCTCACAGCCGCAATAAATGCATATGTGTAGATTCAGATTGATGTTGCCCACCTGGCTCGACCCAATTTCCGCTGGTATTTCGCGGGGTATGGGTCGGGGGATTTTGTCGGCAGGACTTGTGGTTGGAGCCTAATGTATTGAACGGCATAAGCGGGGCCTTTAACAAACTAGAGCTTTCTATGCCACAACCACGAATTTCCATGAAACATATACGAGACGTTCTGCACTTATCGCCACAAAGATGGGTGCAGCAAACGTCAAATCGCAAGCTATTTGCAATTGTCGCCTGGTACGTGTCATCTCTCCCACTTCGAGCGCCGTCTTCAACTTCTCTGGAGTCATCTCCCGCCCCGTTGCCCGCAGGTGAATGGCGGCGGCCTGCGCATAGGCGGCCAGCCATGGGTCCTCTGCATAATCGCATCAATCCAGGGCGTGGGATCCCCCTTCGCCCGACCATCCTTCTTAAGCCAGTCCTTGATCACCTCCCGTTCCGCTTCCTGTTTCAGCGGGCCTAACTCTACATAGCAGTTGTCCTTGAATCTGGACACGCCCATATCTTTGAAGGCCCGCTTCGTGGCACTCAAGCCGGCGGCGGCCAGCATTACGGGCCTCCCCATGTAGCCGTTATGAAGACTGTCAAGAAACACCTTCACGATCTCGTAACGCGCATCCGTGGGGGCCATCCCCGTCCCCAGCGTTTGCGCCTCGTCCAAGAATAGCAGGAGCGGATCCTTCCCCCGTTCGATGATACTCTGAGGGGAGTGACCGGAGAGCTTAAACTTCGCGGCCCCCTGGATTTGAATCCATTTATCAAATCCACCCTGACCGGCAATCTCGTCAAGCAGAGGCATCCATCCCCTAGCCTCTGACACATGGTGTCCGTGTCCCAGAGTGCCCGTGTGTTCAATCGCACCGCCCCCCAGCCTGTATTCTCTGCCAGCTTCGTGCACTCGTGGAGCAGCGCGGTTTTGCCTGCGCCAGGCGCGGCCTGGATCAGAAACGTGGTTCCTTCGCTAGGATCCTTCTCCGCCCACTTCAGGCGGCGATGGAACCTACCCGGTATTCCCTTCCGTCCGTGGAAGTACTTCGCTTCCCCCCGGTCTTTCAGATCCGGGTTTGGGGCTACGAAATCACTCATGGTGTGTAATGGCGACGATCAGCAGAACGGAGAATGATTTTGAGGGCAATTTGTTCCAAAGAAAAAAGAAGAACAGATGCGGGGAAGCCCCTTGGTCGTGCATAGACTTCCGTTTTCTGCACCAAAAATGCCAAAAAACAGTCTCCGTAATCAACTCTATCTCGGACACCGCGGAGCGATGGATGAGCTTTTGTATCAGCGGGAGCCTGCTCTGCCGGCCCTGAAGCGCCCGCGGCCCCGCATTCTGATTGCCGACGGCACCGGCCTTGGAAAAACACTGGAGGCCGGCATCCTGATTGCGGAACTGATCCGGAGAGGACGCGGAAAGCGGATCCTGGTCGTCTCGCTGGCCAGTATGCTGACGCAGTTTCAGAAAGAACTGTGGAGCAGGTTCTCCATCCCGCTCGTACGTCTGGATTCCATCGGCATTGCCCGCCTGCGGGAGCAGCTCCCCGCCGGACATAACCCGTTCCACTGCTTTGATCGTGCGATC
>JAJECE010000011.1 GCA_022822185.1 Rhodothermales bacterium
CTTTTTTTCGCCTTGCCCCTTTTCTTGAACCTGGGCAGCCCCCGCTTTTTCTTGAAGAACTGCTTGTAGGCATCCGCCAGATCCTTCAGTCCGGTGCGAGTTGCGTTTACAGGATAATCTCTTAGCCATGGTGCGACCGTATCCTTGTGTGCTTTATACCACTTGTAGAAATCAAACTGAGAGGTCTGGGATTTCCCGGTTTCCGTGTAATCGTCTTTGGCTTTTGCCAGCGCCGCATTCCAGAGATACCGGTTGACACCCGCCAGTCCATTCAGGAACCGGCAGGTCTTCTTGTCGCCTCGCAGACGAAAGCGGATCGTTACATGCTGCCGTTCCCCTGAACCAACGGAGGACTTTGTCTTACAATCTTTAACGAGCATAGCATCAAGCGGATGATATTGTGTAGGCAATCGGGGAGACACTATCCTTCCCGATTGTACCCATTTTATCCACCTGAATGGAAGAGGTTCCCCTCATTGTTACTTATGGATATATAATTCCCCAAAGTTACTGATTTTCCCGCAAATACCGCCGCAACGCCGTATCAAGGGCACCCGGAGATCTCTAAAAACAGATTTCCATCTTCTTGATTTTTGTCATGTTCGGTGAACGGGTTGCTTTTGGAAGCCATCAGGACAAGGCCAACTCTCTGAGATAGGGACATTACGGAGAAACAATACCGGCTGATGTCATTTACATTTTTCGCTGAAGTCACTTGAAAACTTCATTTCAGGAAGAGAGCGCACATAACGAGGCGGATCAGTGAACTGCGAACTCCAATTGCGTCCGACAAAGATCATTCCTGAATGAAAAGCACCCTGCACTCCGACCGCTTACCTTATCTCTGCCATGACATCATGGAAGGCCATGTACGAAATATCCTGACACATCGTTCCTAAGAATAGAACGTAACTTCGGACCGAACAGATGATCACCATGATGAATTCCGCGCAGAGACTCATGTTGCTGAAAATTGATCCCGACCGCATTAAAGCCTGTATAATTGTTTTTAGCTAACCGAGGCGTGCCAAATACAGTACATACAGAAACCCGAAATCAACTCTCAATGATTGCGAAATACAAGAATTTTTTACTTCGTATTTTTCGGAAGGGCGACGCCGCGCATGCCGCATTTATCCTGAGCATTCCGGCCTTAGCAGTCATTGCAGGTGCCATCTTTTTGCTGACGTATATGTGGATCCTATCCTGGGATACTCCCTCTCTGCGGGAGATCGAAAACCCTGAATTGTCCTATGCCAGCGTCGCTTATACCGCAGATGGTGTTGAACTGGCCCGGTTTGGTCGGCAGAACCGCAGCTGGGTTCCGTTTGACTCTATTTCTATTCACGCACGGCAGGCACTGATTGCCACCGAAGATCACCGCTTCTATAACCATTGGGGGGTCAATCTCTTTCGTACCGCCTCGGCAGCAACCCAATCTTTACTTGGCAAACTTGGGCTTCCTTTTGATCGTCAGGGGGGATCCACCATCACCCAGCAGCTGGCACGCAACATTTACAATGAGCAAATTGGATTTGAGGTCAGTGTGAACCGAAAATTAAAAGAAATGGTAACCGCAGTGCGTCTGGAACAACTCTATTCAAAAGACGAGATCGCCGAAATGTATTTGAATACGGTCCCGTTCCTTTATAATGCCTATGGAATTGAAGCTGCTGCACGGACCTACTTTGGCAAAGCTGCCTCTGATCTGGATATACTTGAAAGCGCGACACTGATCGGACTCCTCAAGGGAACCTATCGCTACGATCCCCTGCGCAATCCTGAACGATCCAAAATCCGTCGAAATACCGTATTGCGACGAATGATCTCGCAGGAATGGCTTGACAAAGACACCTATGAGGTTGTGAAAGACTCTTTAACCACTACCCGGCTCCGAACCGCCGATGTAACACAAAGCATTGCGCCTTATTTTGCCGAGCAGGTTCGTCAGTGGGCATCAGAATGGGGAAAAGAGGAAGGTATTGACATCTATAACAGCAGACTGCGCATTGAGACCACACTGGATTCCAGAATGCAATCCACCGCCCGCTCCGCCGTAACCGGTACACTAGATGGTTTGCAGGCAGTCGCGAACTGTGAGTGGAGTGCTGCCGCCAGCCCCCGAATGCGATATGGTGGAGAAATTCCGAAATATCTGACAGATCCCTGTCATACAGATCCCGATAATCACTGGGCATGGTTTTGGGAACGTAATTCAGCCCTTCTGAATGCATATATCCGGGAATCTACACAATATCGGAGCCTTCGGAATGAAGGCAAAAACGGGGCGGATGCCTTGCAGGAATTGAAAAACGATCCCGCATTTATTGACTCGCTTAAAAGCACAAAAAGCCGTCTGGAAAATGGCTTTGTTGCAATGGATCCGACCAACGGATATGTCAAAGCTTGGGTCGGTGGACGAGATCTTTCTACGGACTGGTATGACCATGTGAGCGTTGCCAGAAGACAACCGGGCTCGGTATTCAAACCCTTCACCTATGCATTCGCAGTTGATGCCAACTACTCACCGGAAAAACTTTATATGGATTCTGTTTTTCAGTACCCAAATGAAGTCACAGGAGAAGTATGGAGTCCACAGAACTTCAGCGATGAAACCACCGGAGAATGGATACCGATGCGGGAGGGCCTAGCCCGTTCTCTGAATACCATCACTGCACAGGTCATCCATGACATTAATCCGCTGAATGTAGCGAATCTTGCAAAAAATATGGGGATCAAAAGTGATCTGGACCCCGTCCTGTCGCTAGCGCTGGGGACAAGCGAAGTCACGCTCCTCGAATCGGTTAATGCCTACAGCACCCTGGCCAATCGGGGAATCCAGACGGACCCGGTCATGGTTACCCGAATCATCAATGAAGAAACGGGAAAGATTGTCTATGACTATCAGCAGGACCCCTCACGCACACACCCGCGTGAGGTCCTTTCCGAAGAAAAGACCGCCGTTGTGATTGATATGCTGCGGGATGTGATCAACAAATCCTATGGCACCGGTATTCGTATCCGAAGTGGCTACGGATTGTATGGATATGACTTCGCAGGAAAGACTGGAACGACCCAGAAAGGGGCGGATGGCTGGTTTGTCCTCATGCACCCAGAACTGGTTACGGGTGCGTGGGTCGGCTTTAATGACCGGCGCATGAATTTTCGTTCCTCCTACTGGGGGCAGGGTGCACACAATGCCCTGTTTGTGGTCGGCGAATTCCTGCAGAACCTGTCGGAAAATGAAGATCTCATGCTCAGCATCAACAACACCTTCCCCTCTCCGTCTTTACGCAGTGAAATCTCCCCTCAGGATCAGCAATCTCCGGAGACCCGCGTCAACTGGTAGTATCTCCCCATTGAACATTATGCAGGATTCCCCATGATCCGTCTGTGAGATGAAATCACATATTCTGATCAGGAAGCCTTCACGATCTGGCTGGCAACTGCCCAGGCCACAACAGAAAAACGGCACACTGGAGATTACCTGAATCGTCTCCGTGCACCCTACAGTTCTTCGATCCGTTCCAGTTGCAGAAGCCGGACATCGGCAACCGCCTTTCCCGGGATGCTGACTGCCTGCAGAACAAGAGGATGATGCCCCGCTTCAAGCGAGATTGTCCCCAGTACTAGTGACCGAAAATCCTTCACATACGATTCAATCCGCGGCACACGATCCTCATTCATTCCGTATTCGGGGGGATCATGTGCATCCACTATTGCGGCCTGCAGTGAACTGTCACCAAAGCTCAGATCAATCTGCGCCCCCTCATCCCCTTCCGCTGTCGTATAATACAGGGTCGCTTTGTATTCTCCAGATGTCAAAACCTCTGCATCCCATAAAATAGAATCCTGGAGACTCGTCCAGTTGCTCAGAAAACTGTCATTGGGGTACCGGTTGGATCGCTGAATCCCTCCCGATGCCGTCGCATCCCGTGCGGGAAGCCATGTAATTTTTTCATCTTCAAAGCCAACCGTAAAAGGGCGCTTCTGATAGGATTCCGGGACTACTTCACGAATCCATCGTGCCTTTGACTGCTCCAGAGAATCTACAAGTTCAGGATACTCAGACGCTAAATCTACGCGCTGCTCCCGATCATTGACAATATTAAACAGCCCTCCCAAGTGGCCCAGACGATGGGTTTGTGTCCTGACACTCGTGCGTCCTCTCCAATGAGAAAAAAGAATTCGATCCTGCACAGAATTGCGGTCACCCCGAAGGAGCGGAGCAACGCTGATCCCGTCCAGTGGATCACTGATCTTGAGTTCAATATTGCTGAGTTCTGCCAACGTAGGCATCAGATCAATCGCAGCCGTGATATCCGGAATGACCATTCCCCCGGCAATCACACCTGGCCACTGCATTAGAAGTGGAGATCGGACCCCTCCTTCGTCCGTAGATCCTTTCCTGCCTTTCATGCCGGCGTTCCACCGTGCTCCGTTCGGGCCGTTGTCCGAAAAATAGAGCACAATCGTCTCTTCGGTGATCGACAACTCATCTAGAAGTGTTATGACCCGGCCTACGTTCCAGTCAATATTGAGCATCATGGCGAGGGCCGCCCGTGTATGGAGGAGATCTTCCTGTTCTGGAGAATGATGAGATTGCTGGAGTTCGAACACCTGATCCCACCACTCATCGGGCACCTGCATGGGAGAATGCGGTGTGTTGTAGGGCAAAAAAACGAGGAATGGGGATTCGACATGCGTACGCATAAACTCCATGGCAGACTCCGTCAAATCATCCGGTAAGTATCCGCTTCCCTGTACCAAATCGCCATTTTCCTCGATAGGCGGTGAAAAATAATGTCCCCAATGACCCGATGGGAATCCGTAAAAATGATCAAATCCACGGTGGTTGGGATGATATGGCCCCTGTTGGCCGTTGTGCCATTTCCCAAAGACCCCTGTCGTATAGCCTGCATCCTGAAAGACCTCCGAGAGCAGGATCTCATCCGTATCCAGACGCTCGGCCCCCGCGCTGGTTCCATGCACACCGGAGCGGGGATGATATCGCCCTGTCAAAAGTTCTGCACGGGTTGGAGAGCAGACCGGGCTCACATAAAAATTCTCAAACCTAGCCCCCGAATGAGCAATCTGGTCGATATTCGGTGTCTGGATACTGGTATTGCCATTGATGGATAAATCGCCCCAGCCCTGATCATCCGTCAGGATAATGATTACATTCGGGGAACGCTCGGAATTGCAGGATGCGAACAGCATCACAGCAGACAGCAGGAAAATTGTGCGGGTCATGAAATTGATAATTGTGGGTTTGCTTTTCGTACTGACAGCATCTCGGCAGATACTGCAAACGATATTTTTCAGTATGATTTTGAATTCTCCCTGATCTGATCGTTATGAATCATCCCTGTTCATGCCAAACTCTACTCCAAGTGATCGAAGCATCATGAACGTATCTACCCATTCAACATTGAACTCATTGCAGACATCCGGCAACTTAACTGCTCGCCTGGATTTTGGGGAAGACTGCTCGTTCGTAACAACTATAGCATTGTGTACTCTTGCAAATGCCGCAAGTCAGGCATCTGCAGTAGAAGAAAAAGCAGTCTTTGCTTCACCATGATATCGTTCGTGCCCTGTCACCCATTCCATAATCTCGTTATAAGCCTCCACCACATCCTCCGTATCCACAATCCGAAAAAAATGCTTGGTGAACTTCTCCTTTGGCCCATTGGACGAGATCCTCAGTTTATCGACCAGCAAACACTTCTGTACGAACTGGGATAATGCTGTATATCCGACCTTCTTGATGGTGATAGATCAGGCTTTCCCAGAATCCTGGGCATAGATCAAAAGCATAGTACCTGTTTTTGGCTGTTATAAGAACATCAGCATCCACAATGTAGAATTGATCTTTCATCAGCGGATGCGTATACCCAGTCGTTCGGCATAGGTTTGAAATGTTCCTCCGTAGAGTCCAGTCAAGTCGTAAGCCTCTTTAAATCCAATCTCTCCTCCCTTTGCTGCACTTATTATATGAGTGGCAAAATACTTGCCAACACGCGCATTCTGGTTATTGTAAAAATCGCCTCCAGACATCCTTTTCTTCTGACCTTGTTATTTGGTTTGGCCTTGGTAGAAAACCAAAAATTGATCACGATCAATAAGAGCCAGATCCATCGCTCTGCGGGCTATCACCACTGGACTCACTTTGAAAAATTGTTTTAACGGTTCATAAGGCACTCTTTCCTGGCTGAACTGCCTCCATTTCCTGTAAAACTCGTTCGATGGCATAAGAAACTCGGCCGCTGCTTGATTACACCAAGCTTCTATGCCCATACTATCTGGAAGTAGATGTTCAAAACCAGAGATTCCATCTTCCCCTAACCAGATATGCGCCAGTTCGTGAGCAAGTGTAAACATTTGAGCAGATTTTGCGTCTCTATCGTCCACGAAAATCAAGGGTGCATAGGGATCTGCAAATGCAAAGCCGCGAAATTCCTCTACCTTTATTTGGCGGTGCGTATTGTTCCCTACGACACCATTAATCACTGCCATTACACCGATCTTCTCAATCATTCGTCGTAACTGATTCACTGCAACATACTGATTCGCCACCGTTGCCGCCCACCCATCACCTATGCCGACGATTTTTCGCATTTCACGCCCCACCATATCAGGGGGGGGGGCGGTCAGGTGGGCACTCCCTGCAAAGAAGAGCGGCTCAACCTTCTGGCCAATAAGATATTCATGCGGCCACCTCTGCCTCCGCAGCATCGCATGAATGGTATCCATCAGATCTGGACTCATATCCCCCCTTTTTTCCTTCTCCGACACAGTTCGGAAATCGGGAATTGGAAGCCGTTCCTCTGGAGGCGAATTAAGGAAGAGATACCCAAACGGCACACGAACAGCCCGGGCGAATGCCTCAAGTTGTTTGAAGGTGGGATATGCACTACCTCGTTCCCATTCGGGCAACTTTTTAAATTTTATTACGAGGGCATCCTGCGTGATTCCTGCGCGTTCACATGCCCAGATCAGTAGTTTTGGCTTAACAGGGACGGCGCTCATCATCGCCCCATTTCTGTTTCAGATTCCAACTCGTTTCCTGCCTGAAATGTCTCATACCGCAAAGATAGGAATTTATATTCGTGTATGCTCAGGGCGATTGCACGAATTCCAAAAGTTCAAACCTCCATTTCGAAATTCCTCTCCTTTTGCCCTGCCGCAGACGATACGGACAGGATCCTGACTTCGACGGTCAACCACCAAATGGAGATGTGTAGAGCGGGATTCCTGAGGGAAGTGAACATTATAAACGGAGAAATAAAAATCCATCCATAGCGCCTGGAAATGGATGTTTTTACAAATTGACGGCCGTCAAACCGTCGGAGTCAGGACAGGATTGTCTGGAAACGGTATACTGGTTGGCATGTGACGGTGCCGATTACGTCTTGGGGAGACCATGTTGTCTGCGATTGCCTGTTGATTCTTTTCTCATCCGACATAAATCTGCTATACCGGCGGACTATTTCTGCCTCTAGTACGCGATTTGAACAGGATTAGGCACTACCCCCGGAACTCTCTAGGGATGCCTGCATCCACCTATCCCCGAATCCTGCTGGTAAGACGGATTTCAGTACATGCGACCACCTTACCAACCAGGGTTAAGCGTTACCCTGATTCCCGAAATCACATCAATGTTCCCGGTTTCGCGGCCATGGCTTCCGCAGTTTGCATGCGTGATTTGAGATACTGGTCATCTCCCGTCCTGGGTAGGCCGCCAGGTCACATATCCCTGTGCCGCTGCTTCTGCTGCCGCCTGCTTCGCATCTTCCTCATGCTCAAATATACCATAGACCCCTGAACCTGACCCCGTAAGAGATGCAAACCCTGCTCCACTGCGCAGCAACGAGGACTTGATGCCCTCTATTTCGGGCCATTTTGAAAATACCGGCCCCTCAAAATCATTCTCCAACTCACGCCTCCAACGATCCAGATCATTGGATTGCACCACCTCCATGAGGTTTACACGATTCGACCCGAATACATCTAACTGCCGGAATGCCCATGCCGTAGAAATCTGAATATTCGGCACAATGACCACTAAATGAAATGGAAATACATACCCGGTCATGGGAGTCAGCCGTTCCCCTCTCCCCTCCGCATAGGCGGTGCCTCCATGCAAAAAGAACGGTACATCTGAACCAAGTTGCAGTGCGAGTGCATCCAGTGGACGGGCTGTTTGCTCCAACTCCCAGAGTTTATACAGCATTCGAAGCACCGTCGCGGCATCACTGGATCCGCCCCCGAGTCCCGCGCCATGCGGAAGTAGTTTCTCAAGATGGAAGGACGCGCCATAATCTATATCTGCAATCTTCCGCAAAAGTCTCGCAGCACGAATCACCAAATTATCCTCTCCACATGAAAGCGTCCCGTCTGTGCAAGTCATGCTGATTTCTTCCGCGGAACATATCGTGATCTTATCCGCCCATCCAATTGAATGAAACACTGTTGCCAGATCGTGGTATCCGTCCTGCCGTCTGCGTATAATGTGAAGCCCAAGATTGATTTTGGCTGGCGCCTGCTCAGATAGCCCCTGTCCCAACATTAATTTTGTGTCCAACATTCTCAATTGACCCCCGATCCAGAAGTACAGAAGCCTCCATGTCCGTTTCAAAGACTATATCCGGTAAACTCTCGAATCTACCAGACGAATCCGGGTTTACGACCTTAATCTGTACAAGTACCTCATTCTTTGAACCCTCAAAAACATAAACACTGGAGACTCAGAATTTGTTTGGGAACATAGAGGACTAAAGGCCGTTGGACGCTCAAATTTCGACGAAAATATCGCTGCATCGGCTACTCCGTATCCATTTCCATTTATTGTATAACTTCTTTTGCCGATGTTTAGGTTAGTGGCTTGTATCGCTGCGGCTTTACTGCTCCCCTTGCTGGTACCCGTGGCCAGTGCCCAGGTCTCTAATAATGAGGTCCTCGGTACAGTTCCGGATGATCCACAAACAGAATTGCGCAATGCTATGACTGCACGGATCGTGCAGTCCGGCCTTCTTGCATTAGAGGGTTCCATCAATCCAAACGACTATATCGTTGGACCGGGTGACATCTTCAATGTAATGATTGGGGGAGCAATTCCCGTTGAACTTCCCTTAACCGTATCCGTTGCCGGTGTACTCCCACTGCCCGAGGGCGGAATAGTTCAGGCCGGCGGAAAATCTCTTGCAGAGGTAGAACAGGAAGCCATTGCACTCCTTGAATCCCGCTATGTTAATGCGCCTGTGAGTATCTCATTAGCCCAGGCGCGAAGTTTTTATGTTCATGTTACCGGCACCGTGACCCGAACTGGACGCTACCTCATGCTCCCCCGTTCACGTGTTAGCGATGTTATTGAACAGGCCCTGTCATCCGGAATCCTTACTGCAAGACAAACAACAGATGATATTAAGGTTGACTTTGCAACACCGGAACATGGCTTCCCGCCAGAGATCAACGATATATACCGGCCATCACTCCGGAATATTCAAATACAACATACGGATGGAACCGAGGATCTGGTGGATCTTACCCGCTATCAAACAACCGGCAGGATAGATCATAATCCTGTCTTGCGAGATGGCGATCGTATTAATGTCCCCGCCTACCACATTGTTCGTGAAGGGATCCGTGTATCAGGCGATGTAGTTTGGCCTGGATTGTATGACTGGCGCCCCGATGATACGATACTGAGTGTTCTGGATCTTGCAACAGGCGGGCAACCACCTGATTCAACCATCCAGTTTCGACTGATGCGATGGAATGATGGCCACTATCGCACGTTACTTGATCACAACATCGGTAGTTTGGTGAAGGAAACAATTGCCGCAGAGCAACTGATGCCCGGCGACCATATCACCATATATGAACGCAAAACCGCCACCGCCAGTATTGAGGGATGGGTTGCCTATCCAGGAGAGTATCGCATAGAAGGTGGCGTAACCACCTTAAATCAATTGGTTGAAATTGCGGGCGGACTTAAGGAAGGTGCCAACCCAAATGCAGCAATCCTGGAGCGCACCAGTAGCGACAGACTCACTGATGGCCCCGAAATACCTTTACCCAACCAACCTCCCCTGCCCCTTCGCGGCAAGCAGGCGATCCAGTCATTTAGCGAAGGATTCCAAAAATCCTATTCTGGAGAAGTCGGTAATTACATGGCAGTCGACATCGCCGGTATACTGGCCGGAAGGAGCAAAGATATCACACTCTACGATGGAGATCGACTCATCTTCCCGCGTGACGAAGGAACCATCCTGATTTCCGGGCATGTCCCCAAGCCGGGATATGTGACCTTCGTAGCCGGGATGCCGGCACGTCATTATGTGGAACATGCAGGAGGCTTGGGCCCTGATGCAGAAAAGGTTTATATTTTTAACGGAAGCAGTGATGGCATTCGTACAGGCCTCAATGAGCCCATCCGCCCTGGAGACACAATTTTTGTTGATTGGCTAGAGGAACTGACGGTAATGAGACGTCAAGCACGTTCACAGCAATTTCAAACCATCTTCTCCGGTCTATCGGTTGTGACCGCAACCATCACCATGATTGCGATAGTCCGATGACCAATTCCAACATACCCGAAATCGTGTGGTCGGTCATCCGAGTGATCCTGCACCGGCGATGGGTGGTGCTTGGAGTCACGGGGTTTACCGCCGCCGCTGCGATAGCTATCAGCCTTCTCCTGCCCAACTGGTATTTAGCTGAAACACGTCTGCTGATTCCTGGACAAACCTCTTCCGGTCTGCTTTCCAGCATGATCGGCGGACGTATCGGCAGCAGTGCGTCCTCACTTCTGGGAGGGCTGGTCAGTGACTACCAGCAGGAACTGGCCATCCTGAACAGCCGTACCGTAAAACAAAGCGTCGTAGAGGAATTCAATCTCATTGAAGCATATGACCTTGCCGATAGTGACTCCCCTATGAAGGACGCGATTCAAGAGTTAGAAGGAAACACTGACTTCGTTGTAGACAACGAATACAACTACCTCTCAGTCCAGGTTTATGATAAAGAACCTCAACAGGCCGCCGATATGGCGAATTTCTTTGTTTCAAAATTGAACCAGATCGGAATAGATCTGTCAGCAGAAACGGCCAGATCCTATCGTCAAACGGTCGAGAAACGCTATCAGGATATGGAAGACAGCCTCAGTACGGTACTATCCGCAATCCGTACACTCCAGGAGAAGACAGGCGTATTGGATCTGCCTGCACAGGGTGCTGCATTTATGGAAGGATTGACAGATTGGCGATCCCAGATCTTTCTTGCTGAACTCGAATTCGACAACCTGTTGTTTCTTTATGGCCCCGACCATTCCCAGACGCGTGCTGCTCAACAGGCAGTTGAGCAGGCCAGAGAATCCTATGATCAGGCTTTGGAAGGCCAAGAGCGACTCATGCCCGTATCCCAGGACAGTCTTCCAGGAGTGGCATTAAAATTTGCCGAGTTGCAAAAGGAAATGGTTATCCTGACCACCCTCATGGAGTTTGCACGTCCGGTACTGGAAGAAGCACAACTGGCAGAGGAGCGTGCAGCAAAATCCGTACAGGTACTTGATCCTGCCATTCCGCCTACCGGGAAAGCCCGTCCCTGGCGTGCTGCGATTTGTGTCGTCAGTACATTCTCTGGCTTTCTTCTATCAGTGCTTTACGTGCTTATCAGTGCCTGGTGGAAACGTAATTATGCTCTGATTGCATCCAAGTTATCCCCGGATAGTGCACCTTAAAGAAATCTATCCAGAACCTTGAGCAGGATCATACCATGGGACAGATCGGAGTCCAGATCTCTCCTCTAAGGATCTACCGGGTTGGTAATGCCCTGATCATTACTGCACTTGTGTTCAGTCTAGGGCTGACCCTTGCCCTTGCAAGTACCGGATCTGTCCCATATTTATCCGCACTGCCTGCAGCAGTTCTGGGAGTCATCACACTAGGGATTTTACTTGCATACCCCATCCTCAGCCTGATGGTCGCCATTTTGGGATTTGTACTGATCGCCTCCAATGAAGCAGGTTTTCAGGTAATTGAGATCGCCTATGCCACCTATCTTTTTGCATTCCTCTTAACGTGGTTTCTGCGCCATGCGATTTCTGGATCATCTGAGATCCTGACCCAAAAACCCGACATAGCGCTGGCCCTGTTCCTAGGATTGCTTCCGGCAACTTTAATCTTAACCTATTTCTTCCATGGAGATTTTCTGATCGCATTCAGTGAGTTAATTTCGCTCTCCATGTTACTGGTCTATTTTCCGGTCAAACATGTGGTTGCCCATCACCGGATAGGACCAAGTCTCATCCTTATCACAGCAGTGATCATGAGTGTTGTGGTAGCTATCGTAAATTCGTTTGAATATGCATCGGATTTATCAAATGCGACGCACTTATCACATATTTCCGGGTCACGGGTAGTTGTGAACGACGCACTGCTCACGATTGGCGCACTCATGAGCCTGACTCTGCTTATTTATTCCCGAGGTCCCATTTCATTGCTGCTTTCTACAAGCGCAGTGGCATTCACATTGGCTGGACTGATCATGACACAGGCCCGGGGAGCCTGGTTGGCGTTTATACTTGGGATGTTCGTCCTCTTCTTAATCGTCCGGACTCCAGAACGGATCAAGATATTGACGACCGGTACCATCATAAGTGTCTTGATCCTCGGTATCGGATATATTCTGATTGGTCCATTCCTGAATGTAATCCTCGAAGGAATTGTCGAACGATTTGGGACAATTACTACGTCATTCACACAGGATCTCTCTCTTGTAAACCGATTCCGGGAGACCCAGGCAGTTTTCGAAAAAATTATAGTAAATCCCCTGATCGGATATGGGCCTGGCGTTTCCTATCTGTTTTACGATATCGTTCATCAATCCACGGATACGGATTCATTTGTGCATAATGGGTACATCGGGCTCTGGTACAAATATGGTCTTTGGGGGTTGGGGCTGGTTCTGTATTTTTGGTATTCGACTGTTAAAATAGGACTGCGTGCGTTT
Organism: Rhodothermales bacterium; assembly: GCA_022822185.1. Taxonomy (GTDB): domain Bacteria; phylum Bacteroidota; class Rhodothermia; order Rhodothermales; family Bin80; genus Bin80. Next base: position 13,015 of record JAJECE010000011.1, read on the forward strand.
CGCAGTGAATCTACGAATTACTGGATCCGTCTGGCCGGCTTGGCAGGTGCTATACCTCTTGTCGCATTGACGATTACAACCTTGGTCGGGAATCCTTTTTTCCTCAAGAATCAGTTATTTATCATCGCCATTGCAGCAGGACTGGCAGTCGGTGCCGGCGAGCAGTCGTCAAAAACAACCGGCACTTCATCTGTTGCAGTTGAAGACCATCTCTAAAATATCTTGTATAGATCATTCTCGCAAATGAATTACGGGATTCGATCCTCACTTCAATAATTCTCAAACTCCCGTAAGTCGAGGGAATCTACCAGAGTGTAGTGATCCATTAAATGCAAAATTTCATGTGCGTGCCACCTCCGACCTATACAGCGTTATCTGAACCATATCTGAGGAATAAATCAGCCATTGATGGGGGATCCATGATGCGTACTGTACCTCTGAACGATTGAAGCATGCGAATACTGATCCATGATTTCGGGGCCTATGCCTTCCCCGTTACGCTGAGTCAAACTCTTCATGACCGTGGGTACGATGTGGGGCATGCCTATTGTGACAGTCTGACCACAACCCCTTACAATGTATGTAAGAATCTTTCTGACTTCACGCCCCTCCCTGTCCAAATCTCTCGACCACTCAATAAATACAACCTCGTACGGCGCTGGATTCAGGAACAGGAATACGGTCATTTAGCTGCTCGCGTTATTCTGGAGTTTAATCCGGATATTGTGATTTCTGCAAATGCTCCACTCAGTGCACAGAGGCATATCCTCGAATTGTGCAAGCGAAACGGGATCCCATTTGTGTTTTGGCTACAGGACCTGATAGGCTTGGCGACTCTAAGGGTACTGAGATCAAAAAATTATTTTTTATCTCTCGTCGCTGGTCGCTACTTTCAGTCACTTGAAGGACGATTACTTCGAAAGAGTGATGCCGTAATTTCAATCACGGACGATTTTAGTCCTGCTCTTCGGGAGTTTGGAGTTCGGCCTGATCGCTGCTATGTAATCGAAAACTGGGGAACCTTGAACAGATTTGAAGGTGATCTTTCAACATGGGCGCAAAAAAATGAACTCAATAAGCGTCCTATTCTACTTTATGCGGGAACGCTGAGCATGAAACACAATCCAGCCATCCTGCTGCGTCTTGCACAACAACTTGATAGCCACGCTCAAATTGTAGTTGTCTCACAAGGCGCAGGTGCAGATTGGCTTATGAAAATGATGACCGAGCACAATCTTGATAACCTGACCATTCTACCGTATCAGGAAGTACATCAACTACCTGCAATGTACGCCAGTGCACAACTGCTTCTCGTTTTACTTACCGAAGATGCAGGACAGTTCTCCGTGCCGTCAAAAGTACTAACCTGCCTTTGTGCAGGTCGACCAATTCTTGCGTCTATCCCCAGAGAAAACCTTGCGACACGGATAATTGAGAGATCCGGAGCGGGATTTGTTACCGATCCGAGTGATCACCTTGAGTTTGTTCAGAAAGCCCAATTGCTTCTTGATGAACCAGAGTTATGTGAGACCATGGGCAAAAGTGCTCGAAAATGGGCGGATGAAAAGTTTGATATCGGTAAAATCACCGATCAGTTTGAGCATGTCATCAAGAGGTGTTTATCCGAATCTATCCTCCTTAAATCCCGTAATTGATCATGTTTGCCCAGCCTGTTAGGGGAAGAAACGTCCCGACTGCGGAAGTATCTTCACATCGGCCCCCAAACGTGGGGAGGGATGTGCAGAAACTACGGGGGATTATTGCCAGCATTCTGAAGGGCTCATGGTCGCCATACATCGAAAATCTTAGGGTGAGAATGCATCTACTCTATGGATTCAGAGTAGAATGGACAGCGCAAAGTTCCGATTGGATACAGATAGAGCAGATTAAAACACACAGCCGCAGATTTGAGTTAACCACGCACGAAATCTAAAATCAAGCCCTAAAACGATGAGTTCAGAACCGCTTATGCTGAACTTCGTAGAGGGGTTCCGCAAGATGCCCTAAATTGTTATATCTTCGTCACGTGAACACCATTCTCCCCTTCTTGACCTGATTCCCATAGAGGCATGAGCATATTTAAATCAAGTTTCCATCTGCACGAAACAGGTTCATATAACAGGATCCTATGAGCCGCCCAATTGCTTATGTGACACGTTCCGTGCCCGAGTATCGACGTCCTATTCTAGAAAGACTGAATGAGCAGTTAGATGGACGGCTCATTGTATTTGCGGGTACCTTCCGTGACACATCTCTTAAAGATATATCTCATGGACCTGCCCCAAGTTACCGATGCGTTAATCTAAAAAACAGATGGTTCGGTGACCAGAAAGCTCTGATCCAGAATTCGCGCCCCATTTTGGCATGCGATCCAATTGTAATTATGGCAGAGGAATCACCCCGCACAATTTCACTACCTTGGTTACTGGCGACTGCTCGATTCAAACGGATCGGCACCTTGTTATGGGGACATTTTTCGTCAAATTGGCGAGAATTTTCTGAACGTAACCTGTTTGATCGTTACCGAATGGCTTTGGCAAAATACGTCGATGGATGTGTTTGCTATACCGATGAAATCGCTGACATGATCCGCCCGCATGTGCCTGAGGAACAATGCTTTGTTGCTCGCAACACATTGGATACAGACGAACTGTTTCGTCTCTATAAGATTTTGGAGGCGGAGGGGAAAGAACGAGTTCGGGCCCGCCTTGGTATACCGATTAAAGGAAAAACTGTGGTATTTATCGGACGCCTTGTTGCAGATAAGAGACCAGATGTGCTGCTTGATTTGCACAAGGTATTATCTACGGCGGAGAATACTACCCTCATTTTCATTGGAGGCGGCCCAGAACAAAATCGGCTAATGACGCACGTTCAGGATGAAGGCCTGCAAAATGTATTTTTTCCGGGAACACTCACAAAACTCGAAGAATCTGCACCCTGGATGTATGCAGCAGACGTAATGGTTTGCCCAGGCTATGTCGGGCTAAACGTGAATCATGCATTCTGCCTGGGGCTCCCCGTGGTTACCTGTGCAAGTCCTGACCCAAAAATCCGCTATCACAGCCCAGAGATCACTTATCTGGAACCCAATGTAAACGGAATGGTGGCCTCCTATGATGATCTCAATTCTCTTGTGACGGCAACCTTGGATGTGTTTAAAAATCAGGAGATCTTCTCATCTCAGGCGTATGCTTATGCACAATCACACCTACAAGTACAGAGAATGGTTGACGGCTTAGTTCAAGCTATTACATACGCTGAGTCGTGTGTATCGAACAAATAATCTCTACCGGGAATCCTGAACCCGCCACCGGTAGTTTGATTTCGGGAACCCTGCAATCACTGCCCTACATTGGGGCGAGTCTTTCGATGCACCTGACTGGAACCAATATTTATTTCATATATGGAAGAATTGACAAATGAATCCGCCCCACATCGTTCTTTTTGACCTGAATGCTGGCGGCCATCATGGCCAATATGTAAAGCAGCTCGCTCAGTACTGGTGTTCAAGAACATTCCAAGGGCACCTATCCATTATGGTCACTCCCTCACTCTTGGAAAACCACACCGACCTAGTTGAGATCGTTAAGCAGTGTGATCGGGCTGATATCAGGGAATTGCCGGAATGCCCTCCGTGCCAAAGCCTTACCCAGACTGCCAGAATGCAGGGCCGCATCCTTAAAAACTCCCTGAACGAACTAAAGCCTACACATTGCCTGCTTTTAGATTTTGACTTATTCCAGCTCTCTTTTATATTCGGACTCAGATTCAAATATCCGGTCTCAATTTCAGGAATATATTTTCGGCCTTTCCTGCACCTTAAAGATCTTCTGAAACTTGGTGCCAATCTTGGTGATTTTGTACGGCATATGCGCAAGCGTATTGTTTTCGCCGCAACCCTTCGCAATCCACATTTGACTTGTCTTTTCAGTCTTGATCCATACTTCTCAGAAAAACACAGTTCCCCAACTGTGCGTATTCTTTCGCTTCCAGATGGCGTTGAACCGAAGCATCCTTCCGCCAGTCCATCAGAAACAAGGCGTGAGTATAGGGTAGAACGCGATCGTGAACTGGCACTCTTTTTTGGTAGTTTGGCCGAACGTAAAGGAATCACCCAGACGTTGGAGGCGATCCGTTTACTTTCGCCCGAGAATCAGACCAAACTGTGCCTAGCCTTAGTGGGCACTGTAGCACCTGCCGATGAACAGGCATTCATGGATCAGTTAGATCTCTTGAAAAAGACATCTGATGTCCAGATTATAAAGGCATTGCGGTTTGTATCTGATACAGAGATGATCAACCTATTCTCCGCTTCTGATCTCATCCTGCTACCTTATCAGCGACACGTCGGATCCAGTGGCGTTCTGGTTCGTGCTGCACAAGTTAATAAACCCGTACTGGGAAGTAATTACGGGCTCATTGGACGTTATATCCGTGATTTTGGGCTCGGTATTGCGGTAGAATCTTCCATACCAGCTGATATAGCCAGCGGCTTATCGAAATGGTTGGAATCACCGCAGAACTTTCCATTTGACGCAAAAAAAGCCTCGCTCTTTGGTGAGCACCATACAGCCGAGCATTTTTCCAAAGTGATTTTTAGTGAGATTTATGGTGTTCCCTCTTGACTGGAAACCGACGTCGATACGGAATCGTATATTTCCCTGCCAGACGTATTGACATATCTGCATCAACAAGTTGCTCTGAGCATACAGGACTAAATTAAAAACAGGTCACTAATATGAGAAACCTTGTTTATGCGGCAGGCCTAAGTTGTGCTACGGAAAAATAATCCATCAACCTGGAGCAATTGTCCCGTCTCGGGATCATCAATGACTGGCTGAAAAGACATAAGGCTAAAGCCATGTGCCTGGAGATATGTGATAATTTCTACAAAGGGTGTCTCATCCTCGTACATCGGAATGAGAGATAATTCGACCTGTACCCCTTTGATCTGTGCTAAAGAAGTTGTAGCACCTAACAGCACCTGATATTCGTAACCCTGAGCATCAATCTTCAGAAAGGTGGGAGTCTCTTCGACACAATAGCGGTCGAACACATGATCAAGAGGTTCTACCGCGACTACCTCGCGTCCGACATACTTCGCCCGAGGATAAGCCACTGTATGGCGGTCCTTTATATTCAGAATGGAATTGCTCTCACGATTGAGGGAGATATTCAATATCGCTTCACCGAATTCCTTACCCAGTGCAAGTTGGACTGTATCCCAGAGAGCATCCTGACTTGCGCGGGCCTCAAGTGCTCGAAACGCATCAGAAGATGGTTCAAATGAGATAATACGCTGATCGTAGCCGGTGGAACGAAGTTCAGTACCATATCCACCAGAACTGGCACCAACATCAAGTACGCAACCTATTCTAAAATGCTGAAATAACTTTATTCGCCGCGCTACAGGTGAGGAGCGTGCGTTGAATCGTATGACATCGAATCCAAAGCGTTGTAAAACACGCTTGATATAATGTTTTAAGTCCATCGAAAGCGAGACTGTCTATAACAAAAATCACCGTCTTAGCAGTCGTGAACTACTGAACAGGTGATCGTTGTACAGTTACTGACATAAATTTAACCATTTTTGACGGGACAGAGAATTTCTGCGAACTGTCTGAAATTAAATCCGTCCATGTCAACTATTGCAACCCGCCGTCCCTCGACAAATCCTTGTCCAGTGATTTGAGTCACACAGGGTTTCCCGAAGCCAGTTCTACAATTCACTTGGCAGACATTCCATGAGCAGGAATCCATGTCTGATTTTCAAGACAAATACTCGCCGGAAACGGATAATCCAGCCCTAATTCACCTCGCCCATCAGCCGCTTGATCAATGGAAATGCGGCAAGGGCTACGACCCCGGAAACACCAATAATCATCGCAACATTCCCAAAGAGAGCCGCCGCATTCAACGTCTCCAACTGCCCTGCAACAAGTCCAGCAAACAGATTGCCCAATGCAGTTCCAATAAACCAGATCCCCATCATTTGCCCGACCCTTCCTGCAGGTGCCAACTTGGTGATGGAAGACAGTCCAACCGGACTCAGACTTAATTCTCCCACTGTGTGCAGAAAGTACATGACCACCAGCCAGACCGGCGAAACCAGAGAACCATCCTCCGCATTCGCCGCGCCCCAGGCAATGACAAAAAAGCCTGCCGCCAACCCTAACAGCCCAATGGCAAATTTGGCGGGAATCGATGGGTTCCGTTTCAGCTTGGCCAGCGTAACCCAGAGAGACCCAAACACAGGGGCCAGAATGATGATGAAGGTAGAGTTGACCGATTGAAGCCAACTGGCAGGCAACTCCCACCCCCCCAGCATCCGGTCCGTTGAATCCCGGGCAAACAGATTGAGCGACGATCCTGCCTGCTCAAATCCCGACCAAAAAATCGCAGCCAGAATAAATAACCAGAAAATGACCACCAGGCGCTTCTTCTCTAATCTGGTGTGATTGGTGAACATGAGCAGGTAGGCAAAGAATGCCACCGCAATTACAATCACTGCATATCCAAGTGCTGTAGCGAGCACCTCCAGTGAAAGGGTCCGCAAAAGCAATGTGCCCGCTACCGCAGCGACGATGAATGAACCCGCCAGCACGATGTATGTGATACGTGTTTTTTGCTTCAGTGCATCTTCAGAAGCATCTGACTTCAAGAGACCCGCCTCCCCCAGATATTTTGTGCCCAATCGGTACTGAATCAGTCCGAGAATCATGCCAATGCCTGCCAGAGAAAATCCATAATGCCAATTGTAGGATTCGCCCAGCCATCCAGTCAGAATGGGGCCGGCAAATGCCCCAAGATTGATTCCCGTATAAAAAATTGAGAAGCCTGCATCCCGTCTCGCCCCCCCCTCTGGGTATAAATCCCCCACCATGGTGCTTACATTCGGCTTAAGCAGGCCCGTCCCGATGACGATAAACATCAATCCCAGAAAAAAACTGCCGTTATCCGGAAGGCCGATCAAAGGGCCTGCCATCGTGAAGTGCCCCAGCGCAATAATGCATCCCCCCACAAAAACCGCCTTCCGCTGCCCCCAGAGATTATCTGCAATCCAACCGCCAGGCAGCGCCAGAACGTACACGAAGAATGTGTACAGACCATAGATTGCGCCTGCCTTCCCTTCCCCGAAATCCAATCCTGGGTTCCCCTCCGCGGCCGCAGTCGTCATGAAAAGCACCAGAAGCGCTCGCATACCGTAATAACTGAACCGCTCCCAGAGTTCGGTAAAGAATAACGTAGAAAGCCCCCGGGGGTGACCGAACCATTGTGCGGCGTGTGCGGGTTTAATGTTGGTTGCCATATTTCTTTTTGGACGTAGCGGCGTAAGATACGGAGTTTGACTGATTTTACGAAATCTTCGGGAATCTTGAGTAGCCGGGGGGATTTTCACTCCCCGGCTCTCACAGAACCGTACGTGAAACTCTCGCTTCATACGGCTCGTTTGAAAAGAAAAGTTCCAGACGCACTTCCCCCATTCTGCAAAAAATTCGGAATTTTTACAGGGCGCTTACCACCAGGGGAATGTATACACAGGTTTTTACGGGAATCCAGGTCTGGATACCATGCTTCGGCCTGCTTTGATGCGGATAAACAAGACGGGTAAAAAAAGCATTGATTCAAGCTGCCAGGCTCGTTTGGGAGAGTCCCTGCTTTGGGCTCTAATGTCTTATGGGGGCAAAAAGGCCGAGTTGCTATCCTCTTACAGAGCTTCCACATCGTGGAACTAGCCGTGCGCCTGAGCATATCTCGGCTACCCGAATCCGCAAGCATTCCTCACAGAGCATTATGGATTCTCCACGGCCTGTGTCATTCCCGCGGATGTAGGCGGTGAATACAAAAGTTTGGGGTTGTGTAATCTACATCGTTTTTCCAGATCGTCCAGAGGACCGCCAGCACTTTGCGCTGCATGTTCAGCCGCGCATGGACGCGGTCCCCCGTACGTTCCAATGAAGCCTGGTAGAACAAAGAAACCTCGTTCGGCGCTTTAATCCGCAAAGCGGACTGCCAGCATTGATAACTCATCGCTTTCAGGATCCCGAATGATTCAGACGTTTGTGGGCCAATGGTTTGCCAGCACTGCTACGTTCACGAATTCCGAGCCGACAATAACTCCACAATTTTTGCCTCGTCGCAAACCGATCCGGCGTTTGGATGAACGCACTGAACACATGAGCACCTAAAACGCCGATACCAGGGACACGCTGAAATTTCTTGATCTCCGGATAGCGCCGCCCCAATTTAACCATCGCATCATGCGATTCTTCCCGGAGTCGACCCGCATCATCCAGACGTTCGTAGAGGCACTCCATCATCTTCCGGCGAGCCTTCGTCGGCAACTGATCCAGATAACCACCACGATGCTGCTTACTGAACACCTCTGTCCCGGTCATATCAACCACCCCCGCCTGATGATATTTGGCCTTGATCTGCCGTTTCAGTTTGGCAGGATCATCTCGGAAAGACAAATGCTGTTGCACCGTAATCTTGAAGTCCGCTTGGTGCATATCATCGCTGTGATAAACCGGAACCAATTCCCCCATTCGAAGAAGCCGACAGAGATTGAACGCATCCGAAAAATCATCCTTGTTCCCTCCGCGACTGATCAGCGAATTGTGCCGGGGATCACATACGATTCATTCGCTCACATAGGGCCGAAGAGAGCCGGCGATCCAGCCCGCCAGGGAAGATTCTTCCACGGCTAAAAGTTTCCTGCGAACCCGGATTGAGGTAACTTAGTGAATCAGACCCGACTCTGATGTCTTGAATTCCTTGCTGGTTATGAGCTGGCCTTCCATATCCATGACCGCCAGAACGCAGGTCCGAGTGTGGGCATCCAGCCCCAGATAAACAGTTTCGTGCATGGGAATAAAGAGTTGATATATGATGATGAACGATACGAAAACGCGCCCCTCTTTTCGTATAACCTCTTACCATGCAGCGTAAGGCAACGAAGCAACCAAACGGGAGGACTTCGGCGCAAAACGCAAAGCCGTTTCCGGTGACCAAACGGCAAGTTTGGGACGCATGGAAACGTGTAAAGGCGAATCAGGGAGGGGCAGGGATTGATGACCAAATGATCGCAGAATTTGAGGAAAATCTTGCAGACAATCTCTACAAGATCTGGAATCGGATGGCGTCGGGGAGTTATCATCCAAAGCCGGTTCGGCGGGTGAATATTCCAAAGTCAAGCGGAGGCGTTCGACCGCTGGGGATCCCCACCGTGTCCGACCGGGTAGCACAGATGGTGGTGAAGCAGGTACTGGAACCGATCTTGGAACAGGTATTCCATTCCGATTCGTATGGATATCGGCCGAAGAAATCGGCCCACGACGCGATTCAGCGCACACGTACGCGTTGCTGGCAGCGGGCGTGGGTTCTGGACATGGATATCAAGGCATACTTTGATACAATTGACCACGACCTTTTGATGAAAGCGGTCCGCAAGCACACAGGGCAGAAGTGGGTACTCTTATATATAGAGCGCTGGCTGAAAGCTCCGGTGGTGCATCCAGACGGACGGACGGGAAGAGGCCCGGACGGTCGGCACCCCGCAAGGTGGGGTGATCAGTCCATTACTGGCGAATCTGTTTCTGCATTATGCATTTGATCGTTGGATGGAGCTCAACGCTCCAGCCATTCCGTTCGAGCGTTATGCGGATGACATGGTGTGCCACTGCACGAGTGAGGCACAGGCGGAAGATCTCTGGAGGGTACTCCAGGAACGATTTTCGGCCTGTCACCTAACCTTACACCCGGATAAAACCCGGATCGTATACTGCAAACAAGACGGTCGGGAGGGCACATATCCTGAAGTGTCGTTTGACTTTCTGGAGTACACGTTTCGGCCTCGCATGATCAAGAGTCGCGTGGGCAGGATTTTTACTGGGTTTAATCCGGCGGTCAGTCGGAAGGCGGCGAACGCCATACGGGAGACCATTCGCAGTTGGGAGTTGGCTCGTCTGAGTCCTCTGTCCATGGAATCTATCGCGGGCAGGATAAATGCCACGGTACGCGGATGGATTGATTACTATGGCGCATTTTTCAAATCGGAGTTGAAACGGGTGTTTCGAAGTATAGATGAACATCTGATCCGATGGATGATGCGCAAGTACAAACACTTCCGTGGGCATTGGCACCGGTCATGGCGGTGGTTAAGGAGGATTGCTCGACAAAATTCCGGTCTATTTGTGCACTGGGAATTCCTTTATGGTTTACCTTTATTCAATATCCAACGGCTGCATGGTAAGAGCCGTGTGAGTTGAGAGGCTCACGCACGGTTCTGTGAGAGCCGGAGGGTGAAATTCCCTCCGGCTACTTGACATTCCCAAATCTTCTGATAATAATGGCGACTGCCATCTGCCCATTCGGTATATTTGCCGGTTGTGCTTGTGGCAGTGACCGAAAATATACTGAATAACGATGTCTAGCTTTTCTGAGAATACTACAAATCAGCATCCAGATCGAACCCATACCTGCGGCGAACTCTCGGAGTTCCACCTAGGTGAGCAAGTTGTCCTGAAAGGATGGGTGGATACACGACGTGATTTGGGAGGGGTTATTTTCATTGACCTCCGGGATCGCTATGGTCTGACACAAATTGTATTCTCACCACAGGATAATCCCGCTGCACATGAACTTGCAGACCGCCTGCGCAGCGAGTATGTGATCTCCATTACGGGAACGGTATCCTTGCGCTCAGAAGAAACAATAAACCCCAAATTGGCAACAGGAAAGATTGAGGTGCGGGTGACGAGCCTCCTTATTCTTGCCGAATCCGAACCTCCGCCATTTTCAATTTCCAGCCATACGCAAAAGGCGAAGCTGGCCTCTGAAGATCTGCGCCTGAAGTACCGCTATCTTGATCTCAGGAGACCCGATTTACTCAACAAAATGATCCTGCGGCATCAGGTATATCAGGGGATTCACCGCTATTTTGATGCAGAGGGCTTCCTTGAAGTGGAAACTCCAACCCTCATGAAATCAACCCCCGAAGGGGCTCGTGACTATCTGGTTCCAAGTCGAGTGCATCCGGGATCTTTCTATGCCCTTCCGCAGAGTCCACAGACCTATAAGCAGTTATTGATGATTGGAGGACTGGACAAATATGTTCAGATCGTAAAATGCTTCCGGGATGAAGATCTCCGTGCGGACCGGCAACCAGAATTCACTCAGATTGATGTAGAGATGGCCTTCGCAACCGAAGAGGCGATCTATTCCCTGACCGAAGGGCTGATGGTCATGCTCTGGGAGGAGGTGCTCGGAGTTACGATCCCGACCCCCTTTCCACGCCTGACCTATCAGGATGCACTCTGGAAATACGGCTCGGATAAGCCAGACCTCCGGTTTGATCTTCCGATATGTAATCTCAGTTCTACCTTTGAGAATTCGGGATTCCGTGTATTTGATCAGGCACTCTCGGCAGGGGGATCGGTATTGGGACTGGTCATTCCTGGATTTGGCGATAAAGGACGAGGCTACATGGATCGTCTGGACAAAACCGTGGTGCGTAAACAAATCGGAGCCGGTGGGCTGATTCATGTGCGGATCCCCTCCGACGGCACCCCACCTAACTGCTCGGTAAAAGCGCATGTACTTCCCGATGAATTTGTCACCGGGGCAATCCAGTCATCCGGGGCTGACACCGGCGATCTCCTGCTCGTTCTGTGCGGTAAATGGCCCACTGTGCAGGAGCAGATGGGAACCCTGCGCCTGCATATGGCCCGTGAACTTGGCAGCATTGATGAACGCGCATGGACGTTTGCATGGATTACTGAATTCCCGCTCCTGCAATGGGATGAACGCGAAAAACGCTATTCCGCCATGCATCATCCGTTTACCTCCCCAAGAACAGAGGATCTGGAGTTACTCCAACATGATCCCGCACATGTTCGGGCCCGCGCCTATGATATCGTGCTCAATGGCATGGAGATCGGTGGAGGCTCCATTCGTATCCATGACAAAAACGTTCAAAAGCAAATGTTTGATGTGCTGGGAATTCCCGAAAAGGAGAGTCAAGAACGGTTTGGATTCTTATTGAACGCCCTGCGTTACGGTGCGCCGCCGCACGGGGGCATCGCAATGGGATTGGACCGGATTGTCATGCTGCTCTCCAGATCCACATCGCTTCGGGATGTAATTGCATTTCCGAAGACACAGAGTGCACAGGAACCCATGTCCGGCACCCCCTCAACGGTGGAGCCGGATCGCCTTCAGGAGTTAAACATTCAGTCCATCCCGAAGTCCGAATGACCGATGCCTATGCGGCGTTGTTGCAAGACCAGTTCCCGTGGGATCGCTGGGAAAGATTAATTCTCTCCGAGGGAGTCCTGCTGGACCGCCCCACAAAAACCCCCCATCCGCGGTATCCCGAAATTATTTACCCGATGGATTACGGGTTCATCCGCAATACGACAAGTTCCGACGGGGCCGAAGTGGATGTATTTGTGGGCTCTGGCCGAGAGCGGCTAGTCGGGTTGATCCTTACACATGATTATCGTCAGGGAGACCGGGAACTCAAATTCCTCTGGCGCTGCCTCCCTTCCGAGATCTATCTGGCGCATGGATTCATCAATTTCGATCCTTCAAAGTTGAAGGGACAACTGATCCTTCGTTTCCCCATGCAAACACTCTGGGAGATACAGGGTTAAAGAACACTTGTTCGGAAGGTTTGCCGTAGATTGGCAGACTGCCAGTTCTCTACATTCTGATCCCGTAGCTCAGTTGGAAGAGCATCTGACTTTAAGTCATGGAGCCTTATACAGGAAACTGTGTGAGTGGAGGCTGCTGTATGCTGGAACGCCCTAAAGCCGTCGCTACGTCGTCACACGTAAAAATGCGGCGGATAGATGGGTAATCAGCAGGCAACCTTGAATTGGGCAATCCAGTCATTTCCCTTTGACCGTGCCGGGTCACAGGGAATCATCCTGTGCCCTGTTCCGCATTGTGCGGATTCAAGAGAGCCCTCAGAGGCCATACGCAGCCCACCCCACCCCTTACATGGAAGGGTGAAGAGATGGTCCAGACCACAACATACATGTTGATGGCCGGTGAAAGCCGGTGTGGTAGGTTAATCAGAGGGTCCCAGGTTCGAGCCCTGGCGGGATCACCATCAGCCCGGGTGGCGGAATAGGTAGACGCGCTGTCTTGAGGGGGCAGTGCCCTTACGGGCGTGCTGGTTCGATTCCAGTCCCGGGCACCAACTGGATCAGTTTTTTTTCGACATAAGTGCGAAAGAACCGATTCGTCCAGACCGTTATGATCAGATATCGACCTTCCCTCACTTGAATTCTCCGTCCATGGACTGATGTACAAACCATCCTGCACATCCCGCCCCGTAACGATTCTCTGTAATCATGGAGAATAACCTGACTCAACCTTCATTCATTCCGGAACACGACAAGCCGAAATCTCCCGGGATCCGAATGAACTTTGATAACACGGTCTCAGTCTACATGATCGTGGCGCAGGAGATGAGCTTTGTTGAAGCGGCACAGGAAGCATTCCGGATGGTCAAAAATGCCCAGGCCCGATTCCCCGACTGGCCAAGATGTTTCTACCTTGATATTGAGGGACACAAAATGGCAGACCTGTCTTATGAGGAAGAATGGATTGAATTTCAGCAGGAATTCTGGTTCTCAACGCTTGCACATTTTCTGACCAGTTTTGACCTCCCGCTGACCGGCCCGCTGCTGAACCCCAATCCACAACGAAATGATCTGCCTGATTCGCTGGCCATCCAATAACCGCATCCAACAACATCCATATCCGTTCCGATATGGATGAAAAAATATTCTGCATTGTATCTTACGGAAGTTATCCTGTCTGAAATGAAGCAATCTGCTCAGCGCTTTGTATTTTTGATGCTGTCTATGACATTCATCATCCTGTAACATGTTATTCTAACGATTGCGTATGTTGCGAATCACCTTTACCATTTTAGCCATCGTGGCGTCGGCTGTCACACTCATGACCAACTCCGTTGGGATGAATGAGTGGTGGAAATACATCCCTATGGCCGGGCTCATCCTTATCTCATTGATCCTGTGGATTTCGGTCCCTTCTTCCAGACGTCGTCCGAAGCCAAAAACTTCAGATTCAGAGCTTCAGGATCTGAACAAAGAAGAATCCCTAGCCGATCTAGGAATCCTGGATATTCGACCGGTAAGTTCGGACAATCCACCCGTTGACACCAAAGAATCGCTTCCGGCCCATAGAACTCCGGGAGCGACTGCAGATCCATCTGAACCCGTTCAATTGAGCCTGATTGCAGAAACTTCCCCTCCAGACACTGGAGACACACACATCTTTCCTGAGAGTAGTGATCCACTTGACAAGCACACGCTGATTCCAGTATTGCAGGGCTTTCGTGCCGCACTTGACGCACATGCAGTCGGAATTATTCATGCTGTTTCGAAGGACTCTAATTATGAAGTTTACGGGACTGCAGGCTTTGACTGGATTCGATCACGCGGGGAATCCTTTGTTCTGAAATATGATCTTCTGGCCGAATCTGAAACCACGGCAATTCACCCGGTCGGTTCTAGAGGCCTGCAATCCAATCACCTCACCTACAGTCGAAAGCCGGCAAGTATTACCTCCATCGGGGTGACCCGTATCGGGCTGACGGGTAAATTGCTGCTTGTTGATACCATCCACAAGAATGGACTCTTCCATCCCCGTGCAAAAGAATTACTCGAAAATTTTGGCCAAACACTGAGTCTGCTGTTCTACAGGGAAGATCCAAATCGTCCCCGGTATGAGATTATTTACGAAGAAATGATGACGGCACGATCCGAGGAAAAAGATCTTGCACTCGCCCTTGTGATTCCTCAAAGATCGGAGCCCCTTACCCGAATGTACGCAGATTTACTGGATGACATCGAAAAAACATTCTTCGAATGCTTAATTCGTGCGGATCCAGACAGCCGCGTGGTCAAATTCGGCGAACTTCTCTTTGGTGTGTTTAAGGATTGCAGTCAGGATGGACTGGAAGTCTGGCAGCAGACGGTTCAAAATGAGATTGCCCAACAGGGAGGCTTACTCACTGGAGGCGCCTTCATTGGGGCGGTTATGATGGCCGATAAGCATCAGACCGCAGATCATCTCCGGGACGATGCCAAACGCGCACTGGTCAAGGCGTATCAGGGACCGGCGGATATGGTGATCGCTTAGCCGCTTACCAACGGAACAAACGAAAATGCTCCGCTCTTACTGGATTCATACGAATCCTGGCCAGTCCGGACCACCCTGGTCATCTGCTGCCCATACCGGTCCCCCACCGGCACAACCAGCCGCCCGCCCTGCTTGGTTCCATCGGGCTCCTGGAGCTGCTTGAGGAGCATCTGTGGAATTTCCATTGTGCCAGCCGTCACAATAATCCCGTCAAATGGCGCGAGGCTCGGCCATCCTTTCGTTCCATCTCCCACACGCAGTAAGGCCCGGTAATTCAGTTCTTCCAATACTGATTTTGCCCGTTCATGCAATTCTCGATGTCGCTCAATAGAATAGACCTTAACCCCCATTGCACAAAGTATCGCCGCCTGATAGCCACTGCCGGTGCCAATCTCTAAAATCGAATCTCCCGGCTTTGTATCCAGCAGCATTGTCTGAAATGCAACCGTTGAGGGTTGAGAAATCGTCTGTCGCAAACCGATGGGCAATGGACGATCCTCATAGGCACGGTGCTGCAGCCCCTGCTCAATAAAACATTCCCGTTTGACACGCCCAATGGCCTCCAGAACACGCTCGTCGGTGATCCCTCTGGCGCGAACGATCTCGACCAGTTGTGCCCTCCTTCGGGTATAAACTCCGCCTGACTTCGCCATATTGATTTTTTTGCTGTTAACCCAGTCCACCTGGAGATGACCTTGTACTCATCGCCTCGGACAATTGACTTTTCAGTTCCTCTATGGTGAGTCCGGAAACCATCACTCCCTGCTCTGCAACGGAAATTTTTCCCGTTTCCTCGGACACCACGACGACAAATGCATCGGTCTCTTCGGTGAGTCCAACCGCCGCCCGGTGTCTGGTTCCGAACTGCATTCCCAGACGCTTACTGCGGGAAACAGGCAGGATGCAGCGTACGGCCTCAATACGGTTATCCGAAATAATCACGGCACCATCATGCAGTGGACTGCTCGTATGAAAAATAGACACCAAAAGGTTTCGGCTGATTACCGCCTGTAAAGACTCGCCCGTTTCCACATAACTCCGCAGTCCATTCGTCCGCTTGAATGCAATCAAAGCCCCCATCCGCTGCTGACTCATCGTGTCAATTGCAGCAACGATTTCATGGATCACCTGCCTGTTTCCCACCGGCGCAAGGAGCCGGCGCAAAAGCGGGGTTTGTCCCAGAAAAATGAGGACCCGCCGAATCTCCGGCTGAAAGACAATGATCACGGCCAGCACGTAGATGTCACTGAGCGCCGAAAACATGGACTGCAACACCTTCATGTCGGTCACCTGAACCAGAAACTGGATAAACAGAAGACCCAGCAACCCCCCAAACAGCGACACTGCCAGCGTACCCCGCATTGTGATATAGAGCCGGTAGAAGACCAGCGCAACCAGCAGGATCTCAAACAGATCGATCAACCGCACCGGAATGATGCCAAAAAGATTCATGATGAGACGTGTAAAACTGCTTCCAGGCCTTGAATCATTTCGCGGGTTTCACGGACATCATGCGTTCGGATAATCTTTGCCCCCCGGAGCACCGCGGCGGCAGCCATCCCCAAAGATCCGAACAAGCGGTCACGGACAGGCACCGGTGTAGCATTCTGACTTAAAATATGACCAACCGTACTCTTACGGGAAATTCCCACCAGTACAGGATACCGCAATTCCGTGAGTAAATCAAGCCGATGAATCAAACACACATTATCCCGATGCCGTTTCCCGAAACCGAACCCTGGATCTATAATCACACTCTTTACGCCGGCCGCCTGAGCCCGCTCTGCCGACTCCGCCAGCATGTTACACACTGCAGCCGCGACATCACTGTAGTCTGCCGTATGAAGGAGGCTGCCCTGATGACAAACCGAATGCATGACTACATATGCGGCCCCCACCGCACCTGCATACATCGCGGAAGCAGATCCATTCTGCAAGCCGGAAATATCATTGATCATGTGTGCTCCGACATCCAGCGCTGCCAATGCGACGGCAGGTCTGAATGTATCTGCCGAAATGATCGCCTCAGGAAATGACTGCCGGATGGCTTGGATCACAGGGACCACGCGTTCCATCTCACGTTCATCCGAGACCGGCGCTGCGCCTGCGCCATAGACGCTTCCGCGCGGGCGTGAGGATGCGCCGCCAACATCAATAATGGCGGCCCCTTCCTCTAACATAACCTCTGTGCGACGCAGTGCCGCATCGGTATTGGCATATTTGCCCCCGTCATAAAAAGAATCCGGGGTCACATTCAAGATCCCCATCACTACTGCACCACTGCTCAAGTTAAGCCACTGATCCCGGCAGGCCAGACCGGAGGATATGCCGCTGCCGGATTGATCTGTGACATGAAGTGGATCCTGCATCTTTCTATGTGGTTCAATGCGGCTGAATCAATCATCCATAGCGCGTGGCCGGAGGCCAACACAACTACTCAGATCAATCCTGCTTACTGTTTGTTGCGGTCTCCGCCTAAACTATGAATCAACGCGCACCTGTCAAAATACAAACTAAGTTACTCCGACGCTTACTGCGCCGGGCTTCGAACACGGAATGGGGATATAGGTTTGATTTTTCGCGAATTGCTCAGGAGTCAGATGTCGTGAAAGCCTATCAGAGCTGTGTCCCGATTCACACCTACGATGACCTGCAGCCATATATCGAACAAATACGGGCGGGGGCAGAAAATCTGATTTGGCCGGGAGGAATCAAACATTTTGCCGTTTCCAGCGGGACAGTCTCCAAAGGAAAGATCATTCCGATCAGTGAGGATATGCTTCGGCTGAACCGGAGTTTTGCCGTCACGCTTACCTTGCAGTACTGGAAGCGCTCCAGATCTCTCAAAACGCTTTTGGGCAAGCACCTGACCCTTCCTGGAACGATTGAAGAAGACCCGAATTTCCCCAATACGCTTGTGGGGGAGATCAGTGGATTACAGACCCTGTTTTCGCCTGGAATTTTCCGGTTTTTCCTGCAGGCCGTTCCCTCCTCCATTGCTTTTGCGCCTGACTGGGATGTAAAGCTGCGTTCGGTTGTGGACCAAACCATGAATCAGGATATTCGTCTGGCCGCAATGGCTCCCACCTGGGCACTGGTCATTTTTGGGTTATTAATTGACCGGTACAATGAAGTGAACGGAACCCGTGTGAGAACCGTTGGCGAAGTGTGGCCCAACCTGCAGTTATATATTTCCGGGGGGGTGGCCCTGAGTTCCTATCGGTCCATTCTTGAAGAACAGATTGGATTGCCGAATCTGGATTTCCTAGAGGTCTACGGGGCTTCAGAGGGTTTTTTCTCCTATCAAACCGACCTGAACGATCCCGCCATGCATCTGCATCTGAAGAACGGTATCTTCTATGAGTTTATCCCCATGGAAGAATTGAATTCAGAGAATCCAAGGAGATTGACTATTGAGGATGTAGAAACCGGTGTGAGATATGCGCCGGTCCTGACCACTTGCAGCGGACTTTGGTCCTATTTATTAGGTGATGTAATCCGATTTACCAATACCTCCCCGCACAAGATTGTGGTTGCCGGCAGAACCTCGGAGATGATTGACAAATACGGAGAGGCGGTTTTTGGTGAAGACGCGCGTGAGGCCATCAATCGGACCTGTGACCTGACGGACAGCCTTGTCCGGGAATACCATGTTTCGGCCATCCCTCCCAATGGCACGCAGATGCCAACGCATGAATGGTTATTGGAGTTTAGCCGGATTCCTCGCGACTGCGAGACCTTTGTCCGGTCCCTGGATTCCGTACTTTGTGATATTAACCGGCATTATCAGATCCGCCGTGAAGCAAAAGCGTTCGGCCCGCCCGAAATTGTACTGGTTCCTGACGGCACCTTCAACGCATGGCTAAAAACCAGCAAGGGACAGATCCGCAGCCAGACCAAGGTCCCCCGCATGAGTGACCGGCGCAATATTGCGGATGGCGTACTCGCACATGCGGGGCAGAATGCACGCCGGGTTCGAGTGGACGAATTCATGTAGCGGATCGTGGACTGCATCTTGGTGGGAAACGGTTCGGGACATGTTACAGAAAAGCCTGCACCGAACACCAATCCCATACAGGCACCCGTCTCCCCCGCCACAGGATCTGTTCAGTTGCCTCTTGACCCCCGAGATCCCGTTGTGGATCCTGTGAATTCCAAAACTGATTCCTCTCCATCAAGTGCATATCTGGTTTGTGAAGGAGCCGCACGGCTGCGTTGTACTGCCCTCTTTGCATAGACTACTCCGCTCTCCGCCCAGAAGCCAAACTGGGAATCGCCCAATAATCCAGGTGTGACAGCGTTTCTTCCACTAAACAAGCCGGGCCTCCGAGCATCGGCAGCGGAGCAGGGCGCCCATCCAGAAGAGCAGACAGGTCGCAGTCCGACCCATCCAGATATCGCAGAACTCCATGATTGGTCAACAGCATCGCATAGCCGGGAGTCAGATCCCATATCTTATCATGGCCGATCAGGACTACATGCGCACCCCCCGTTGCGACTAGGCTCAAATGCGCCGATGCGGTCCCCAGACTCAGAACACGGCCTGGAAAAGATTCTCGAAGCGTATAGCGCTGATGCGGCCGTCCATGCGTCAATAACAGGGTATTTCGGTGTAAGAAGCGATCCTCGGTCATTGTTCTTGCTTCAGTATTTCTCCACACCTTTGACCCAGCTGTGTAGAAGATGTCTCTGGTGGCGGGAAGATAAATAAAGCCGGCTGCCGGACTGCCGTCTTCAATGAATCCAACAGCAATCCCCCAACTTGCCATTCCCGCCATAAATGGAATGGTGCCGTCAATCGGATCAATCGTCCAGTAGCGTGAACCCTTTTGCGGACTCCGTAATACATCGTCTTCCTCCGCAATGATGCCATCCTGCGGGAATTCACGCGCAATTGCGGTGACCAAAAATTCCTGAACTGCTTTGTCTGCCTCCGTCACCGGGGAACCATCCCGCTTGATCTCGTGAGATGTGCGCAGAAAATGACACATTGCGAGATGCCCGGCTTCTTCTAATGCCGCACGGAAAAACGATTCCAATGACTCCATGGATCTAAATGTTGGAACCGTAGTCAACATCTATCAATGCAGGTTGTTTGATGTGCATCACTTTCTCTCAGGTCTGAACAAAATTTGCTATGCCCTTGCGAATTCACCTTTGCAGTGGTCCCCGTAATGTGTCCACTGCGCTCATGTATGCGTTTGCCCAGCGCCCGGATACCCGTGTCGTGGACGAACCGCTTTATGCCCACTACCTCCGGAACACGGGGGCGCTTCATCCTGGCAGGGATGAGGTCCTGTCCACGATGGAGCATTCCGGCAAAAAAGTGATTCAGGAAACCTTCCTGGGGGCATGTGACCGTTCTGTGCTTTTCGTCAAAAATATGGGACATCATCTGATTGAACTGGATTGGGCATTTCTGGATCAGATGACGACGGTGTTTCTGATCCGTGATCCCGAACAGATGCTTCCCTCGCTCATTCATCAGGTTCCAGAACCCGAACTTGCGGATACCGCACTAGCCATGCAGCGGAAAGTTTTTGACGATCTCACACGCCGCGGGCAGTCTCCCTGTGTTCTTGATGCACGCGAAGTCTTGACCAACCCGGAAAAAATTCTTCGCAACCTGTGCCAAAAACTTGGACTCCGCTTTGATCCCGTCATGCTCCACTGGGAGGCAAAGCCGATCCCTGAGGATGGAATCTGGGCACCGCACTGGTATCATGTCATTCACACGACTACCGGCTTTGCCCCTTACCGGCATAAGCCGGGGCCATTTCCAGATTTTTTGCGTCCCTTGCTCAGTGAGTGCATCCCCCACTATAACTACTTGTATCAACACGCAATTAAAGCCTGATTCCCATGCATATTTCTTTACCTGACAAGCGTAACGACACCATCATGGTATGGGTCAAGGATCGCCTGCTGCCCCGATCTGAGGCAAAGGTTTCTGTCTTTGACAGTGTCGTTCAGGGCGGCGATGCCGTCTGGGAAGGAATCCGGATTTATGGCGGACGCGTCTTTGAACTGGATGCACACATGGATCGGCTGATGAACTCCGCACATGCCATGAGATTTTCAGATCTCCCTAGCCGGGAGTTTATTGTAGATGCACTTTTTGCCACACTCAAATCCAACGGGATGCGTGATGACACGCATGTGCGGCTGACCTTAACCCGGGGTGAGAAAACCACATCGGGGATGGACCCTCGCCTCAATGTGCACGGCCCGACCCTCATTATACTGGCGGAGTGGAAAAAACCGGTCTATGCTGAAAGCGGGATCCGGCTGATCACTTCCTCGATCCGCCGTAATACACCACAGTGTCTGGATTCCAAGATTCACCACAACAACCTCATTAACAATATCCTTGCGAAAATTGAAGCAAACGTATCTGGCGTGGATGATGCCGTCATGCTGGATATCCACGGCTATCTCTCCGAAACCAATGCAACGAACATCTTTCTCATTCGCAGCGGCGAGCTTCTCACCCCCCGGCCCGACAGCTGCCTGCCTGGAATTACGCGTGCAAACGTCATCCGACTCGCCCGGGAACTGAGTATTCCCTGCCGTGAATTCAATCTCTCCATCACCGAAATGTATACGGCAGACGAGATGTTTACCAGCGGCACAATGGGGGAATTAACTCCCGTTCTGGAAGTGGACGGGCGCATCATCGGTACAGGCAGGCCCGGCTCCCTCACCGAAAAAATACGCAACGCCTATTGGGAGAAGACAAAATCAGAAGGAACTCCCCTCCCCTTCTGATCAGGGGATATTCAGGAATTTATGGGTCTGAATGCTGAGTCTCCACTGCGGATGTGCCAGGCAATAGTTGAGGGCGGCCTTGATGTTTG
The DNA here is from genome assembly GCA_022822185.1 of Rhodothermales bacterium. Taxonomy (GTDB): domain Bacteria; phylum Bacteroidota; class Rhodothermia; order Rhodothermales; family Bin80; genus Bin80. The sequence goes on from JAJECE010000011.1 coordinate 35,055, forward strand.
CGGCAAGTTCCGGGCCATCCATTGGCTGCAGAAAAAAATACTCGAAATCCAGTGACTCAAACTCCGCTGGCATTGCCTCCGGCTGCGGGAACACAAGTTTGAGCTCACTGCCGCACTTCAGTTCCAGGGGCGCACCTGCTTTGGGACTTACACAGATCCAGTCCAGCCCCTCGGGAGGGTGCAGGGTGCCGTTGGTCTCTACTGCAACCTTAAACCCGTGCGCATGAAACGCCTCAATTAACGCGTGATCCATCTGCAATAGCGGCTCTCCTCCGGTACAGACGACATAGGGTTTTGCATGCGGACCTGCTGACTCAGGCCAAACTGCACAGACCGCATCGGTCAGTTCCGTCGGGGTCTGAAAGCGCCCCCCTCCCTGCCCATCCATTCCGACAAAATCGGTGTCACAGAACTGGCAGATTGCGCTGGAACGATCTTTTTCATGGCCGCTCCAAAGATTACACCCTGCAAACCGCAGAAAAACTGCTGGGCGACCCGTCATATGCCCTTCCCCCTGAAGGGTATAGTAGATTTCTTTTACTGCGTAAGCCATGCAAGCCGCTCCGAAAGTCCAGGTGCATTCTCTCCCCAGTCCAGAACCACAAGCGTTAAGCGACTGCTGGTAACCTTCCGTTCCCGTTCATCGACGATACCGATCTGCCAGACCTGCGTCTTTCGCCCCAGATGCTCCGGTTTTGCCGTGCCCACTACACGCCCGCTGCGCACCCCTCGTAAATGATTTGCATTGATCTCCAGTCCAACTACGTACTGCTTCTGAACGTCTACACACAGAACACCTGCAACGCTGCCCAGGGTTTCTGCGAGCACGACTGAAGCGCCTCCATGCAATAGCCCTAGCGGTTGATTCGTCCGGTGATCCACCGGCATGGATGCGCACAGATAATCCGGCCCGACTTCAGTGAACTTGATATCCAGGTGATCCACCATCGTCCCTCTGCCCCGCTGATTCAACTGCTCCACGGTCACTTCGCTTTTCCAGATTCTGGCCATTTGGTTTGGAAATCCCATGGTTATCCGGGCTTATACGCACCTATAGGATAAACTGCCGCCGGGCATGTAAGGGGAGACCGCCCTGCCATGCCAATCCCGTCCATGCGTGGCTGGTTTCTGGAGAATTACCTCCCTGAGCACCGCAGCAGGGCGGCCGGGAGACACAGCCGCCCCCAGAGACGGGTAAGCAGCGGCGAGAAACCCGGCAATGCAAATACACGGTAACCGCACACCAGGATCGCCGGGAAGATGTACCGTGGACTGCAACGCAGGACAGACTCTGGTACAGGGGCCGCATATGGATGCCTGCCCGAATTGAGAATCTTGCCCATCATATTTATGACCAGCCGGACCGCCGGTCATGACGAGAATGTGAGGGAAGCGTCCGCTCCTGAACGTTGGAAGGATTCCAGAGAATAACTGCCCCTGCAAGGTTGCCATTTATATAATTTTATGCTTCCCTCAACTGCTCCTCTGCCTTGTCTTTTTTGCGCCAATACCGTGCAAGACCATACCAGCTCTCACGCGGCTGCCCCATGTAGCGATAAGGATCCTGAAAGCATTCCTCCACCAGGGTGTACATCTGGTTCATTTCCGCAGCGTGAAAGGCATCTGCCCGCACTGCATCGGATTCAGGGGAATCCCTGAGTGAGCACCGGACCGCATCCGCCCATGTGCGCAATCGCCCGCGCATCTCTGACAGATGCCCCCTGCTGTTGTTTACCATGCCAAAATGGGTCAGGAACAACGTTCGGGGAGCCTCCTCTTCCAGCCTCGTCAGCGACTGTTCCCATAACACCAAATCAATATCCGGCGGCGGTGCAACGGGAATAATATAATCCGCGCCTTCAATCCTCATCCCTGCGGCATCCCCGGTATAGGCGATTTCGGTTTCATCCTCCAGCCAGGCAATATGATGAGAGGCATGCCCGGGCGTATAGCATGACCGTAATTTTCGCCCGCCTATATCCAGGATGCCTCCATCTTCCACCGCATGGACCTGATGTTCCGGGATCGGCAGAATCTCGCCCCATAACGAGTCCATCCGCTCCCCGTAGATTCGTCGCGCACTGCGGATCAGTCGATCAGGACGGACCAAATGACGTACTCCGACAGGGTGCACATAAATGTCAAGGTCCGGCAAAGCTGCCGCCAATCGACCTGTGCATCCTGCATGGTCTAAGTGAATATGCGTCAGAACCACATTCTGCACTGCCGCCAGCCCGCCGTGAGCATTCAATGCCTGTTCCAGCGTATGCAATGTACTTGAAGGCCCTGGATCAATGAGTGTGATCCCCCGGCTGGTTTCCAGCACCGCACAGGCAATCAGACGGGATTGTCCGCAAAACTGCACATCCACCATCCATGTAGGGACATCAGTCGGGAGACGCTTCACCTTGGAACCTGACTGATTGGAAAATGAATGTTCTGAACATGGCCTCAAAGATCATCATCCGTCAGAATGGGCAGATCCTCCTGAAACGGCGGCATGATCGGGCGGGACTGTTTCCATGTCTCATCCAGCTGCACCGACATGTCATCATGATGAATCAGCACCGGACCATTATATCTGGCTTCCAGCGGGCCGTTCTCCAAGCGCAGGACCCCCCGGGGACACACGGTCGCACACATCCCGCATCCAACACAGGAGGCGCGTACAATATTCTGCCCCCTCTGTGCATACCACCGAACATCAATCCCCATTTCACAGTAAGTGGAACAGTTTCCGCATGAAATGCACTGCCCCCCGTTGGTGGTGATCCTGAATCTGGAAAAATATTTCTGTAACAGGCCAAGGACGGCGGCCATCGGGCAGCCAAATCGGCACCATACACGGGATCCCATGACGGGATAAAATCCAACTCCAATCACTCCTGCAAAAATCAGCCCGATGAAGAATCCATACCATCTGGAAAACTCCTGCGACATCCCTCCCAGCAGGCCGCCCCCCATCCACTGATTCCCCCACAGCATCAGCGTTGTTACGATCACAAACACGAGTACACTGTGCACCATCCAGCGCTCTATTTTCCAGGCCTTGGTTGACTTGTCCGAAAGATGCCGGAATGGATCTCCGGCCGTCTCCGCAAGTCCGCCGCAGCCGCAGACCCACGAACAATACCAGCGCTTACCAAAGAAATAGGTCAGGACCGGCGTGGCAATGACGGTCATCACCGCAGTCCAGAACAGCAGAAAAATCCCCAGGCCCGGGCCCTGTGTCAGAGAACTGAACGTACTCGGCCACAGATAATCGTACTTGAGCGGCCAGAAGTAACTGAAATAAAACTCGGGCTGATTCAAAAGCACCATCAGGTTCGGGATCAAAAAGGCCAGTCCCAATTGAAAAAACATGACTGAAATCGTCCGCAAAATCTGATAGCGATTATCCCGGTACTTGATGAGCATCCGGATTCCCATCACGAGAACCGCAAGCGTATAGAAGAGTCCATACAAAAACCATTGATCGGCGGCGCTCCCCCGAATTGCATAACTGAGTGCATCCGTGCCGCGTATCAACTGCTCCAGGTTGGATGGAGTCCAGTAAAGGAGGATGTAAAACCCGGTAAATACAATTCCCAGGATCCATCCTGCCATTCCCCGGGCAGTGGCTCCGGAAAACCATACACCATTATTATTAACCCCTGCCGGCTGATGAAGCATGCGGACAAAAAGGATCCCGCTGCCCGCCAATAGCCCCGCCAGTGAAAGCGCAAGCGTAACCGTGGGATTCAGTGCACCCTCCCCCAGGAAGGTAATCAGGAGTGCCAACAGGCCAACACCAATAAAGGCTAAGCCAATTTTTTGATGTGCAGAGTAGTCTGCCCCTGAAGATGTGAGTTGCAAGCTTGCCTGATGTTCCATTTAACCTCTATACCGCTGCGGCCTGACGGTACACCGCATTTGAATAAAATTCAGCATCAAACCGAGCCTTCACCAGGGAAGCGAGTACATTTTTTATGGAGGTGCCACTGCGAATCCATGCCTCACACTGATCCTGCCGCAGTCGCACTCCCATTGCATTGAATCCCAGAACTCTGCCCGATTCCCGGTCACTGTTGATCCGCAAAAGCTTCCTCCCGCTCTGAAATAACCGGGATCGTATATGTGGTTCCGGTTGAGCAGGCACATCACCATAGGTTTGATATTCCACCGTAAAAAATTTCGCCGAATTATAAAACACTCCTCTCCGGTACGGGGTCCGGTGCCCACACAGGGTCTTCGCAACGACTTTCCCATGCGCCCGGCCCGTGTACCACAACTGTTCAATCCGCCGACTCCCAATGCCGTCTGCATTGAATTCTGCACAGTCTCCTGCGGCATAGATATCAGGGAGACTGGTTTCAAAGAATTCATTCACCACAATGCCCCGGTTCGTACCAATTCCTGAGGCTTTCGCAAGATCAATATTCGGATGAACCCCTGCAGTGAGGCCGACAAACTGACACTCAATACGCTCATTTTGACTAGTCTCAACGGCTTCCGCGGTTTTGCGTCCGCGGATGGACTTCAGTTCCGTATTCAGTCTTAGATCAATCCCGTGCTCAGCAATCTCACGATTGATAAGTGCAGACTCTTCTTTGGGCAGCAGGTAGTCCATATAGCTGTTTTCCCGAACCAGAAAGGTAACGGGAATCTGTCTGGCATGAAGCATCTCGGCCATCTCAATTCCGATCAGTCCTCCTCCCACCACCACAGCATGTGTGATATTCCGGGTATTCCGCTCCATCAATGCTAAATCCTGCATCCCGTACAGCCCCTGCACCCCCAATAAATCCTGCCCCGGCCATCCGAATTTGTTTGACTGCGATCCCGTGGCCAGAAGAAGTGCATCGTAGGCGATATCATTCCCATCCGCAATTCCGACCACTTTCTGCCCGGGGTCAATCTGAGTTGCATACCCCCGAACAAGGTTGATCCGGTTCCTGGACCAGAAATGGTCTTCGTAGGGCTTGGTCTCCTGATAGCGCATATGCCCCATGTAAATGTACATCAGCGCCGTTCGTGCGTAGAAGTGATCCGTTTCACTGGATACCACCGTGACACGGTCATCGCTTAACTTTCGTATAAACCGCGCAGCGGTAATACCGGTGATCCCATTTCCAATAATGACAATATGTCGGGCCATGACACTCAATGCTCTTATGCAAATTACGCTGTCTAGCTTAATTTATCAACCCCTTAACGCTTGAACTGCTCATGGCAAAGATAATCTACGGGATTACGGGAAACACAACAAAGGACGGGTTATGGCCGCTCATCCGGCAATTGATCGCCTGGATGGAGGCAAAAGGGGTTGAGTATCAACTGCATAGTCCCGTTACTGACGGCCTGCTGAAGCGTTCGCTCATCTCTGCTGAGCGTGCAGAAAGGGTGTCCACAGATACACTTGCCCGCACGAGTAGCGTGATCCTTTCTATTGGAGGGGATGGGACCCTTTTGCACACCGCTTTTGAAGTTGGCGGGGCGGGCGTACCCATTCTGGGGGTCAACATTGGACATCTTGGATTTTTGGCCTATGTTGAGGCCGGCCGGATTCAGCATGCACTCCACTTACTCCGTACGGGCCAATACCAGATTGAGCACCGAAGTGCACTGAGTCTGACCGGCCCACACACCGGCTGGGCCCTCAATGACATTGTCGTTACCCGACGGCCTGCAGGCGGACTTGCAGTAATAGATGTACTGGTTGACGGAACCAAGCTAAACCGCTACTGGGGAGACGGGCTGATTATTGCGACTCCGACAGGCTCAACTGCCTATTCGCTGGCCGTGGGCGGGCCTATTGTCATGCCGGGAAGCAATGTAATCCTCGTGAGCCCGGTTGCACCGCACAGCCTGACCGTCCGTCCGATCATACTGCCCGCACAATCAACCCTGACCCTGCAGCTGGCCGCAAGTTCATCGGATTGCACGATTGCACTGGATGGCCGCACACAGCTCATTTCTCAAAAGCAGGACCCCTACACGATCCGCCGGGCCGATCATTCCATCAAGCTGATCCGGTTTGCAGACACACACTATTTCGGTACGCTCCGCTCAAAACTGTCCTGGGGGATGGGCCATCAGATGAGTACATGAGAGTTGCCGTCCTCCTGATTCTACTGATCTTTGCGGGATGTGCAGGTTCCCGTTCTGCTCTTGATCCGGTTGCCCCGGTAGAGGCCTATGAACTTGAAGAGGTGATGGACCGCATCTGGGTGCATACGCTTCCCGCCACTTTGCGGGCAAAGGGGGATCTGTCCATGAAGACCCCGCTCTATTCGGGAACCCTGACCGCAGAGATCTCCCACCGCCGGGCCGACTCGCTGATGATGATTTTCCGTGTCCGGGGATTTGGCATAGAAGGCGGGCGTTTGCTGGTCACTCCGGACAGCCTGTTTTTTTATGACCGGTTTGCACAGATCCTGCGCATCGCAGGCAGTGATCACCCGGCCCTGCCCGCTTTATTTTCTGTTCAACATGCGATGGAGCAGATGCTTGGTTACGTTCGTCCCATTCCTGGAACTCCCCTTCAATTGGAGTCAACCCGGGATGGATTTGTTCTCACGGACTCGCTTTTACATCGGACGTACACGATTGATCCAGTGCACTGGCGCACGATCCAGATGACGCAATACGATATGTCAGGAACCCTTGTAGAAGCCCTCCACTTTCACGACTTTTTTGCCGTTGGTGAGGTATTCTTCCCGCGTCAGATCATTTACCGGAACCCGGCAAGAGACATGAATGCCATCCTGCATTACCGATCTCTTTGGGTCAATGAGCCCATTGCCTCTATGTCTCTTGGCCTGCCTGATGATGTAGACCGTGTTCCGTTATCAGAGGAGTGATTGCCCGGCCTCTCCTGAACCGTTCAAGTTGACTGGGATGGACAGGTTTTATGGCGGACTTGGCAGGTGGCCGTATGATTCCAATCTTCCGGCCAAAAAGATGACTGAGCGGAACAACCGCACCATACTGAAGGAAAATCTCTTCAGACCGCTTGTAGTGGCTCCCCCAAGTGTCTCGTATTGGGAGCAACGGGCACCAGTGCACTAATTTCTGATTCATCATCCGTATTCGCATCACGGCATTTTTGGAGCCAGTCGCGAATTCCTGTCCCTCATACACGGTCAAGCCAGTAAGGAAGGAGGGTTTACATCGATGGTAGAACAGTTCCAGGATTCCATGAGACCATCCTGATCAGGAAGCCGGTATTCTACCGTTGCGCTTACAGCCGAAAAGCCGTTGGAGTAAGGATCTAGATCTATGGCTCCGCCAAAAAACTCTCGAACCAACTCAACATACTCAGGGGGCGTGCACCAGTGGTGGCTCAGTGAGTGACCGTTTTTTCTTCCGGCAGACACACCACCCCGACATCTAAGAAGACTTGGGGAAGCACTGCGGTCTCTTTGTTTCTGACGGATTACGGGGATCCTCCACCAGACATTACTTTTCTGCAACATACGGCTACAAATGCGTTTAACCCCTTCAATGCCGGTTTTGAGTTACACCTGTGGGAAAGTCAATCAGAAATCGCTCGTTCCGTGAATTTCAGTAACTGGATCAGCGCATCCGTCAAGTCCATGGGCAGAGTTCAAAGCCATATCAGGAACATGCATAGAGATCTTCCCTGCTAACCTGCCGGAGAAAACCAATATAGAAGGTGCAAGATGAATGTAGACAATCATCCTTTAATGCCATGTGGAGTGCGGTCATCTCATTTCAGATGGAGTCCACACAGCGATTGCTGCCAATCGCCCATTGAACTTTACGTGTGACCGTCTTCAGTAGGCAGGTGTTCTTTGCGGATCCTATGCGCATGTCCTTATCTTTTATCCATCACTTAATCTTATCCTCTTATGTCAGACACCTTTGATGTCATTGTAGTCGGGACAGGTCCCGGCGGCTATGAGACTGCAATCCGGGCCACACAGCTTGGCTTTAAAACTGCAGTAGTTGAAAAAAACAAACTGGGCGGGGTCTGCCTGAATATCGGCTGTATTCCCACCAAGGCACTCCTGAAAAGTGCGGAAATTGTGTCTTATACCAACAACCTGAGTTCCTATGGGCTGGAACTGGATGGAACGGTTCGGGCAGATTTTCCAAAGGTGATTGATCGCAGTCGCAAGGTTGCTCAGAAAATGAATGGCGGCGTGCAGTTCCTCATGAAAAAGAATAACATTGATGTCGTGTTCGGCCATGCAAAACTGACTGGAAGTGGTTTTCTAAGCGTCACGCCATCGGTAGATATGGATGGTAAACAGATCGGAAGCGAACGTAAGTTGCAGGCAAAGCACATTATTCTTGCAACCGGAGCACGGGCCCGGGAAATTCCCCCGCTTCCGATTGATGGAGAGAAAATCATTGACTATAAGGGGGCGATGCTCCAAAAGACGCAACCGGCCCGTTTACTGATTGCAGGTGCAGGTGCTATCGGTGTGGAGTTCGCGTACTTTTATCATCACATGGGCACACAGGTGCATCTGGTTGAACTGCAGGACCGTATTGTGCCCATTGAAGACGCAGATGTGTCCAAACAGTTAGCCAGATCATTTAAGAAAGCTGGTATCAAGGTCAGCACCGGTGCTACCGTAGAACGCGTAGAGGAAGATGGCAAAACCCTTAAGGTGCACCTGAAAAGTTCCCGGAAAAACGAAGTAATTGAAGTGGATCAGGTCCTCAGTTCGGTTGGCATTACGGGGAACATTGAAGATCTGGGGCTGGAGGAAGTTGGCATTGAGACCGAACGTGGATTTATCAAAACGGACAATTTATCACGCACCAGAGTACGAGGCATCTATGCGATTGGCGATGTCGCAGGCCCGCCCTGGCTTGCGCACAAGGCGAGTCATGAAGGCATCCTCTGTGTTGAAAACATTGCCGGCAAACAGGTCCATGCACTCGACAAAACGAATATTCCCGGCTGCACCTATTGTCAACCCCAGATTGCTTCCGTGGGGTACACCGAAAGTGCTGCCCGGGAAGAGGGATACGAGATCAAGGTTGGAAAATTCCCCTTCTCTGCATCCGGGAAAGCGTCTGCGGCGGGCCACACGGACGGGTTCGTGAAGGTGATCTATGATGCGAAGTATGGCGAACTTCTGGGATGCCATGTGATCGGCCACGACGCGACGGAACTGATTGCGGAAGTCGTGACTGCACGTACCCTGGAAACCACCTACCATGAAATCCTGGATGCCATCCATCCGCACCCGACTCTGTCCGAGACCATCATGGAGGCCACGCGTGACGCAATGGGTCAATCCATCAACATTTAACATAGTCTCAGGATATAGGAAAATTAATGGAATTCAAAGACAAAGCCATAGAATATGCGGAGGATTTATGTCATCGAAGAAGGGGTAAAGAAAATGTAGTTAACTATAATTTGCGCCGAATTCTGGAAGAGTATCAAATTGAGCATTACGCCGAACATCCCGCTGGTAATGGACGTGTTGATATATACCTACCCAGACATCGATTAGTCATTGAGACTAAGGCACCCGGTGCAGTTTCATTAGAGAATAAATCGCAGGTTGATAGATATGTAAAATATCTTGCTAGCGAGGAAGGACAACTACTACATTTTGACGGAAAAAATCCACCTTCATTTACTGGTGTTCTTACCGATGGTCGTACTTGGTATGCCTGGAAATATCACCATGCCCTAGGGAGAGAATTAGAGCAAATTCTTGATCGATTTACCCCAATAGACGGTCGTAGCCTCTTGAAAAATTTAATCACACTATGGCACGGAAAAATATTTGGAAAACCAGGAATTGATGCAAATCCAAAAGAACATTTCAAGGCATGGTTAAACGAACTCAGGGATATTTATCAATATCTTTCCGGTGAAAGACGTACACACACCAACACAAAGATATCTTTGTGGCTGGACATGTTACGAACATCCAGTATGGCTCCCCAGCGTAAGTATGACCAAGAACATCTTTTCGTAGCCCACACCTTTCTGGTTGCGCTGGCAAGAGGGGTGATTCACGCAGTTGTTAAGCCGAATGATGAGCCTAATTCTAAGGATTTGCTCGGCGATGGATTCATTGCTTGGGTTTTAGACTCAACCAAAGGCAAGAAATGGGCGGATGATTTTCTGCAGGAGATAAATAAGTGGGACTGGACACGCAGAACTGGTGATGTGCTCCGTCCACTATATGAGGCATTCGTAGAAGAGAAGGATCGAAAATCCTTTGGTGAATTCTATACACCTGATTGGCTAGCACAGTTTATGATTGAAGAGGTTTTAGATGATGATTGGTGTGCAGCATCCATTACATCTGCATTGCGATCTGAGACGGACTCCAGAGCACTTGACGGCGTAGGGGTACTGGACCCCGCCTGTGGTTCTGGTACATTCCTCTATTTTGCCGCACAGAGGCTTATGAAATCACATGCAATGGCGAAGCAAGGCCTCACCGCCGCTGAAAAGTCAAATGTGGTTGCTAAACTGGTAAATGGCATTGATGTACATCCTGTGGCTGCAGAAATGGCAAGGGCCACGATCATGCGTGCACTAAGATGGGAACCGGGTGAAGGTATCCGTTCTCTCAGGATTTATGAGGGAGATTCATTACAGTTGCGTAGTCATGAGGATTCCCTATTCACACCTGGTCCAGATGAAGTAGTATTTGAGTCACCACAAGGGGATAAGATACTGTTGCCCCATGCCTTTCTGTACAGAACAGACTTTGCTAAATCCGTTCGTCGTCTCGTTGAAACCGCCGTTCAGGGTAATGATTGCCCAGATGATATCATTGCTTCCAGCCAACCTGAAGACAGGGATAAAATTCGGGAAGCGCACAAAAGTCTCGTTAAAATTATTCATAGAGAAGGTAATTCTGTGTGGACATGGTATATAGTCAATATGTCTGGCCCCTATCAATTGTCCCAGCGAAAGATTGATCGGATTGTGGCCAACCCCCCTTGGGTATCCATGGCTGGGATACAGGACGAAACCAGAAAACGTGCTCTTGAAGCCTTTGCGCAAAACAAATCAGGGATCTGGTCAGGTGGCAAAAACGCACCCCATTTTGATATTGCACAGTTATTCGTGAAACGATGCAGGGAAATGTATCTTATGGAAAAAGAACATAACCCATCAGCATGGCTTGTAAAACTAGCCGCACTTACCTCAGGTGGATGGCAGAAATTTAGGGAGAAGCACGGAAATATTCTTAAGCAATCGATAGATCTTATGGCAGCTCAGCCTTTCGGAGGTGGGGATGCTCGGCGATGTTGCGTATTGCTTGAATGTCGAGAGGCTAGATCAATCTCTGAAATCTGCCACACCCCTAAGGCCATTGCTAAGTTGGTCACTCCACGCCGTAGACCAGAACCGCATATGACTTGGCAAGATGCCTCTTTACTACTTTCGTTTGAGGCCGCTCCCAGACCATTCCCTGTTTCTCCTTCCGAATATTATAAGAAACGCTTCCGACAGGGTGCTACGATCACGCCAATGGTGCTTACACTTGTAGATAAAGTAATAGACGAAACGGAAAACCAATGTACTATTACAACTGTTGTATCTCAGAAATCTCCATGGAACGAATTGCCACCCCAGAAAGGGACTTTTCAGAAGACATGGATAAGACGTACCCTTAAATCACAACGTCTCCTACCGTTCATAGTTCACCCAGAATTGCATCAGACAATTGTCCCTACAGGATCGAATGGCTTATATATACATTCCACACCAAGTAGAAAATCTCAATCATGGCACTCGCTTGATGAAATATATAGAGAGTACCGAGGAAGGGGAATATCGACTCCAAAGACATTGATTGAACAAATCGATTATCAAAAGAAAATTACACATCAACTAAACAATAATAGTGATCAATTAACTAAAGTTGTCTACCCCGCTTCTGCGGACATTATGCGGGCTGCCCGAATGATTCATAATAAAGCCATTGTTGATTCAAGCGTATACTGGTATATCGCCGAAAATGAGGAGGAATCTGCCTACCTTGTTGGTGTATTGAATGCCTCCGTCTTGACCGAAGCATTTTCGGAGTCACGGACTAGTGGGAGAACATTCCATAAAAATCCTTGGCGGAAAATACCCATTCCCAGATATAATAAGGATGATACTATACACAAGAATATTGTAAAATTAACACTACGTGCAGAAGACTTAGCAGCAACCGTTCTCGCCAACCGCGAAAAAATGGGGGGGGGGCAAGTTGGGGTTTCCAGGCGTATCAGGGAATTGCTGGATCACGAGGGTGTTATGGACGAGATCAATAAACTAATCCGTGTACTCCTGCCCGATCACACGCATCGTCAGTCATGGTAAAGTCAATCTCCACTGTCTGGATATTAAACAATTTTCGTTTCCTCTTCATGTTTAATTACGGATGATTATTTTTTCGTTAGTCATACTCAATACGAAAGCGGATCAATTCAGCTCCTGACGGATTACTTCTACATGCGTCGTAAGTTTGGAATCCAACATACCGCTGAATAGTATCCGTACGGGAACCCCATATCAGATTTGAATTCGTTCGTACTCAGGTATAGATCAAGCCTGCATGCCAGCCTCTGAACAGAGGGAGATGTATCGGTGTTGGGAAAAGTGCAGAAAAAAATAAAAAATATCTAAAATCGGTGATTTTTTGCCTTTTTTTCATACGTATTCCGTATCTTTGCACGTATGGAAAATCGCGCGGCACACTTAGCATCTTTGGGCAAAGAAGAACTAATTGAATTAGTTCAGGAACAGGCTTCGATAATCCTGGAGAAAGAAGAAATTATCCAAGAGAAAGAGGAAATTATCCTAGAGAAAGAAGAAATTATCCAAGAGAAAGAGGAGATTATTCTAAATCAGGAGGGGGTTCTCCAATCTAGAGAAGCCTGCATTGCGTATCTCAAGCAGATGTATTATGGACAGAAGCGGGAGCGGTTTACGGAGGTTCCCCATGCGCAGGGAGAATTGTTTTGGACTCCATCCTCTGGGGTGGAGGAGCCCGTTTCTGAAGTCCCGCCGGAAGAACCTGCGACCCCCAAACCGTCGAAGCGGAAGGGGAAGCGGAAGCCCTCCTTGCGGGGCAAGATTCCAGATCACATTCCGCACGAGGTCATTGTATTGGATCCCGATATTGACCTTGAGGGTCTGATCAAGATTGGGGAGGAATCTCGTGTGATTCTGCAGAGGACTCCCGCCAGAGTGAAGGTCATCAAATTGATTCGGAATAAGTACTGTGACCCGAAAAACCCTAAAGCGGGGGTTCATGTTGCGGATTTACCCGATCATGTAATTGGGAAGTTGACGGCAGACAGCGGGTTACTGGCTCAGGTGACGGTCGACAAATTTGTGTACCATACGCCCGCCGAACGCATCTCGCAGCAGTTTTCGCAGGAGGGACTTGAGATTCCGAAGTCGACGATTGTGGGCTGGCACCGAGCGGTTGCGAAGCGTCTAGTTATTCTGTGGATTTTATTGCAGGAAACGATCCTGAATGGAGCGTATCTCCAAGTGGACGAGACCCGGATTCCCGTTCAGGATCCGCTGAAAAGTAAATTGACGGGCAAGCATCATCTGGGCTATTATTGGGTGTATTCGGATCCCGTGAATCAGTTAGTAATGTTCGACTATCAGAAAGGACGATCCCGGGATGGCCCGATGGCCATCCTGGAGGGGTTCAAAGGTGCCTTACAGACCGATGGATACGTCGTGTATGACATATTTGAGAACTTTGAGGAGATTGAATTACATGGCTGTTGGGCCCATGTCCGGCGATATTTTCACAAAGCAAAAAAGATTCAACCGAATCATGCAAATCATGTGCTGCATCTGATACAAAAACTCTATGCAGTGGAGAAAAAACTTCGGAAAGATGCGGTTTCGTTTGAAACGCGTGTGGAAGTTCGTCAAGAAAAGTCGGTTCCGATTCTGGATGAACTCAAGATCTACCTTGAGACGCATCCCACGATCCCCGAATGTCCGTGGCATGTTGCGGTGAACTATGCGCTGAATCGTTGGGACCGATTGATCCGCTTCACCAAGAACGGTGCGGTTGAGATTGACAATAATCTGGTGGAAAACCGAATTCGACCGGTTGCTCTGGGGAGAAAGAATTATTTATTTGCCGGCTCCCATGATGCTGCCAGAGATGCCGCAATCCTCTATTCGCTGATGAGCACCTGTAAATTGCATGGCGTAAACTATGTCGAATGGCTCAAGGATGTATTGGAGCGGATTCCGAAAACCCCGAAGGAGTTGCTTCCTACACTCTTGCCCCACTACTGGAAGGCCGAACGGGAGGCAAAGCTTGCCAAAGCGGCATAGCCTCCCTGCCAGCGGACATTAACAATATTGTTGGTGCGAATTGTGCATGCATGTATGGGATTCTCGCACGGATACGCTGAATATACCCCGCACTGGCGGGAAATCACTGTAATCCCTCCCGACTGCAACCTGAATGTGACGTTCATCACAGTCTCCATCGTTGACGGGATCTACACCAAACCATCCTGTGCCCGGCAGCCAGCATTCAACCCAGGCATGACTCTCACTTCGCCCGCCATGACCACTGTCCGATCCAAGATAGCCTGACACATAACGGGAGGGAATGCCCCAACTCCGCAATATCGAGATCATCACATGAGCATAATCCTGACACACGCCCCGACCACCTTCAAGGATGTGATCTATCGGCGACTGCGCGGTGGTACTCCCGGGCTCGTAGACAAAGGCCGTGCGCAGCGTCGCTTTAAGTTTCTGGATGCTGTTCAAGGGAGTGTTGCCCTTCTCGATCCCAAATTCTTTCATAAATCGCTTCAACGTGGCAGATGAGGGTTGCGCAAAATGACTCGGCTGGAGCATGATCCACTGCTGTGGATCCTGTATAGAAGCTTCAAGAGCATCCCAGTTTAAGGTTTCAAGAGAATCAGGCAGCGGAGGCTGGGAAACTACATCAACCTCAGAGATTGCACGGATGTGAAGTTCGTGATGCGGGCTGGGACGATCAAAAAAAATGCCCCTGATTACCGTAAGGAGCACTGAACGTAAAAATGGCACCCCCGGGATCAGTGTTAAGAGAAAAGTTGCGGACCAACTGGCGAAGATTACGGGCAGGTACAAGGAAAAGTGTAAGCACCGATCCAGTTACGGCGCTTTTGTATGTAAATTTCAACTCATGACGTATGGAATAGCGGGCAGTCATGATGGTAATCCCTGCTCTAAGGAATAATGTATATACTCTTCAATGATGAGGTTGTGGAGTGTACGACAGCCTTCAGCAAAATCTTCCAGGAAATCCTGTGTATCTGCATCATCCACGGAGGCCTGCAAATTTGTCTCAATTGCAGCGGCTAAGCGCAATGCGTGGCGATGCGGTGCTCTTCGCGGATGCCGTCCCCCCGCCGGATCTATGCCTGCCAGTAAAAACTGAACGGACCGGGTCGAGAAACTCAGGGAATACGGAATCTCAGGATTGGCAATCAAAAAAGCCAGTGCCTGTTCAGACTGAATCATCATTGAATAGGTTCGGCAGTATGCCTCGTAGGCCGCGCATACATGCAGCAGCCCTGCCCACGTCTGAGATTTTTTACTAGACGGACAGGACCATGCCTGCAACAGGGCTGTCTGGAGTTGTAAACGCTCTACAAAGCGGCCCAACTCAAAGAACCTCCACGCATGATCTCTGGACATTCTGGTCTCAATAACGCCGGATAAATGTCGAAGTCGGTCAACGACCCCCGCAGGCAGCCTGTTGGGACCCTGCCCCCAATACTCTGTGAAGTTGCAGTTTCGGAGCCATAGAAAACCATCATTAAGACAGGTCCAAACCCGAACAGGCAGCCAGGGACGAAGCTGTTTGGCATTCTCACGGGCTTTCGCCCAACTCTGAATAATGGAATCACGATTTTCGGTGTCTTCAATCAGATGAGCCGCAAGCGCAAAGGCATCAGGAACCAGAAAGGCTTCCGCATTGCCAGTTTCCGTAGGAGATATGGGAGGAGGCTGGCCCAGTGCCGCATACAAGATCCGCCAGCCGTGCGCCAATACATCAACAGGCCGATCAACTAGACGTGCAAGATGATGGTCCAGTAGACGCGCCGAATGCTCAGCACGCTCAAAATATCGACCCATCCAGTAAAAATCTCCAGCAGCTCTAGCCAGCATCACGCACTCCTTTCGTTTTCATTAATAATCCATAGATCCTTGCAGCCTCCACCCTGACTTGAATTGACGACTAGACTTCCCTGACGAAGCGCGACGCGGCAGAGCCCCCCAGGCGCGACCCAGGTTTCTTTTCTTCCTCGAAGCACAAAAGGGCGAACATCTACATGGCGCGGTACAATCTTCCCGCCAACAAAGCACGGTGCACGGGAAAGAGCGAGCGTCGGTTGAGAAATAAAATTCGCCGGATCACTTCGCAACCGTTTAGAAAAATCTCTTTTCTCCTTTGCTGATGCATGCGGCCCGACCAACATTCCGTACCCCCCGGACCCTCCGACCTCCTTCACAACTAATCTATCAAGATTTTCCAGTGTATACGTCAGTCCCTCGGTGGTCCTGCACAGGTACGTCTCAACATTTGAAAGAATCGGCTCCTCCGAAAGAAAATATCGGATCAGTTTGGGTACATAGGCATAAAGTGCCTTATCATCGGCCACACCGGTACCCGGGGCATTGGCAATGATAACATTACCCATCCGATATGCATGAAACAGGCCGGGGACTCCCAGAAGGGAATCACTGCGAAACGTCACCGGATCCAGAAATTCGTCATTCACCCTTCGGTAGATCACATCAACTCTCTTGAGTCCAGAGACCGTTCGCATGTACACTAGACCGTTATGTACAACCATGTCACGTCCTTCAACGAGTTCAGCCCCCATCTCACCGGCGAGAAAGGCATGTTCATAGTACGCTGAACTGTACCGGCCGGGAGTCAATACTGCTATCCGTGGACGTTGTGTCCAAGTAGCAAGTGAGGCCAACTGAGAATAAAGCTGCCCTGGGTATGGAAGAACCTCCCGCACATTGTGCGCCCGATACAGCCGTGGCATGGCCTGCTTTATCGCAGCACGGCAGGCAAGCATGTAAGAGACACCTGACGGCACACGAAGATTATCCTCAAGGACGGAAAATCCATCGTGAGTACGGACTATATCTGTGCCGCAAACTGAGACATAAGTATCGTGGGGGACCTTTGTGTCCAGCATTTCCATGCGATATTGGGGGCATCCCAAAACCAGTTCATGAGGTACGATACCATCACGCAGTGACCACCCTTCATGGTAAATATCCTTCAGGAACAGATTGAGCGCGTGCAAGCGCTGGCGAAGTCCCTGGTCAATATGATCCCATTCAGAATCAGTTAGAACCCGCGGCACGCAGTCAATCGGAATAATTTGCTCCGTAACTTCTTTTTTCCCAATTACCGTGAAGGTGATCCCCTCATGAAGAAACTGTCGCCGGACACCATCATGAAGCTGCATCAACAGCTCTGATGTGGCATTATTGAACGCCGTGCCCAGTTGCTGCGCCGCCGGACGCAATGTCCCGTCGCCATGGAACATCTCGTCTCGAAAACGGCTTTCCAGCGAATAATGAGCGAACCCTCCTTCGCCAGCAACGTGGGGCCCACTACGCTTGACCGCACACGATCAAAAGACATGTGTGCCGTTGTGCTCAACTTATCCGGAACAGATGTGGTTGCCGTCTCCAGTGTATCCATGTTCGGTACAATCCTATGTTCTTGGCCAGATTTATTGTAGCCGCCGGTTCAATATACTACAATTTATCGCAGCGGCGCAGTTCAATCGTCTTCCAAGAACTGTCAGATTTTCTGAAAGCCATGAATAAGCACAGATGACTTTGAACAGCCCCGGATACATTGAACCGGACCGAAAGTCAGACTCAACACTTTTATAATACCATTAGCAGTGATGCCAGCCGGCAGAAGGCTTACATAACCCCGGCCATCGTTGTTCTCAAAAAGAACAGACTGGGTTCAGAATATGACTACCTATAATGACCCACTGCAATAGTATATAAACCGACGATAATCTATCATTCGATACGGATGTAGATCAATTCGTCCGGTTTTCGGACGGATAGAGAATGGTGGAGATCCTTTCGGAAACTTCTTCGGCAGGCAGGCGGGGGATGACCGGGTCATGATCGATGCCGTGCTTTTCAAGTGCAGCTTGGAATTTCACAAAACGGGTTGCAGCTTGGAGTTCAACCCATGCCACCCCTAAATCGTCCAGTTGGATCTTGTTGGTCTCGGAGAGTGTATGCCCGATGAATATATCCGACTCACGTGAGAAGGCGGAATCTGCACTTTCGGGATTCCCCTTCCCCATGAGTTTTACCTCGCACCTTAAATTCCGGTTAGTCGACTTCAGATAGAAATCTACCTCACGGTCTACCCCTTCTCCTCTAATTTTAGACGGGGTTCCTCGTCCATAATCGCATTGGACATCAAAGAGTTTACAGAGCGTATTCATCAGAGGAACTTCTACCTGCTTACCCATAGACGACCAAGCACTACCACTGATGGAGTTCCGTTTTAGCGCTAAGGCGTTGATCACGATGAGGCTCTCGTTCAGTGTTAATTCAACAGTGACTTTATGCAAGCGGATGGACAGCATAATGTTGACATCGGCATTGGCATCCGCAAGACGCTCAATAGACTCTCGTAGATGCTCATAAGACTCATTGGATAGTTCGATAATCACTGACTTTTTACCGCTATGTGCAATGTTGTTAATAGTCTTTTTCGCGGTGCCCGCATGGTTAGCGATTTCTGGAGGTTTAAACCGGGCAGAGTCTAAGAAATGATCCCTGTACCAGTCAAGTGTGATTTCTCTGTCTGACATTTTCGCCTTCACCACCTCCCTGAAAAATTCCATACATTCTTGCATAAACCTTTCCCGGATTGCATGTACGACCAGTTTTCTGTGATCGGTACCGGATAATAGGAATTCCACAACCCGCTTAACATCTACCTGACAATCCACACTCATCTCATGGAAGCGTTTATATCAGAAACACTCAGAAATCTAGTATGCACAGGTACGCGTGCCCGAATCCTGGCAACATACTCCGCGGATAATTCCGTTAGAAAGAAACGTCGACCTAAACTGTGTGCCACTGCCGCCACGGTTCCACTTCCACCAAAAGGATCAAATACGAGATCACCCAACATACTGTAATACCGAATCACCCGCTCACAAAGCGCGGGTGGGAATACTGCCGAATGAGTCTTATCACTGACAGGATCAATTTCCCAAACATTGGTGGATTCGAACGCTCCAGTGACCTTGCTGGCATTTAGTACTTCGTCATCATACTGTCGCATATTCCAGTCAGGCAGACGGGGAGATTTTCTGCGATAAACCATTAGATATTCGGTCACCGTATTCGGCTTATATCCTAGTGGCTTCCGGTGCTGGAGAAACCCGCCGACCCGATTTTTGACGGAAAAATCTGGTTTTCGCCATACAAGATCGTCGATGAAATCCCATCCATCTTTCACCAAAAAGTGATGGATATCAAATGGGATCGGATAGCGCCGTGATGCATGTTGTCTATTCGGGCGCGGGAGGATAATCGGGGACGAGTTAACGACCAAGAACCGTCCATCCTTGGTAAGCCGGTGGACTTCCCGAAAAACATCTCTCAGGAACTCCAGGTATGCCCTGTAAGATGGATACAACGAATAATCTCGTGCATTGTAGTACGGCGGTGATGTGAAGACGAGATGGAATGCTGAGGCACGGATATGCACTAGTATATCCCGCACATCCCCTTCTACAACCACATCCTGCAGTCGACCATCCACGGCGGCGTGATCAGGGTCATTGCCGCGTTGCCTGCCGTGCAATTCAATGGCAATATAGTCCCGTACCATCTCATTCGGGTGGCTGTCTAGGGGGGCGAGTTCGTTCAGTACCGAATCGTCTGCGCGAAAAACGAGAAGAGCCTGAATTGCCTGGATGACAATTTTTGGATCGGGCGAGGTGATCACCCGCCTAAAGAATGGAATCAACTCCTCCGACCGCTGTCTCCCCAACGAGGATACACATTCCCTTTTTACTTCCGTAGACCTGTCCGACACATAAAGCGCCGTCAATGCCTTTCGGATGCTCTCGCCGCGAAACTTCCCTAGTTGTTTGACAGCCTCTCTGCGGACATCCCTTGATTGGTGATCAAGGAGAGACAGGAACACACTAGGATCGTAGGATTCAGGGTTGTGAATGCGCCCAATACTGCGCAGCGAGGAAAGGATCTTGCGGGCAGACGACTCTGCCCCATCCAAAATGGGGGGGGGTAGATGGCATGGAGGTACTTGAAGTCCGTCTAACCGATAATATACTGCACTTTACTAGATTTTGTGCAACATCACTAATAATATCATAACAACAGACGCGCATTCTCAGCGAGGATTACTTCCCTGTGAATCAGGCCAGCGGCAACTGGAATTGTAACATACCCCTTTGAAATAGACATCCAGCAAGTATCTTCGCCGATTCCATGTGAAACCACGCCAGATCAGCAGACCACGGAACCAGGCTCGCTCTCTGAGGCAACCAATGTGAGCGCACCCTCTCTGTCCTCTGCCATGAGAAGCATTCCCTGACTCTCCAGCCCCATCATTCTCCTGGGAGCCAGATTCGCAACCACCACAACCGAACGGCCAACCATTTCCTCCGGCACAAAATGCTCGGCAACCCCCGCTAGAATCTGACGGGTTTCATCGCCGAGATCCACTTGCAGTTTCAGCAATTTTTTTGATTTCGGGATTGGTTCCGCACTGAGAATGCGACCAGCCCGCAGATCCATCTTCACAAAATCATCATAGATGATCGTCGACTTCGCCTTCGCATATGGAGGCACTGCTGCCGGTTCGGTGGATTCTAATTTTTCTATTTGTGTCTGAATGGTATCGTCCGTTACTTTATGAAAAAGAATTTCTTTCCTGCCAAGCACATGCCCCGCCGAAAGGGGTGAAGAGGCCGCCTCCAACCAGCCGAGCCCCTCCGAATCACCGGAGTCGGGCAGACTGGACCGCACGCCCTCAAAGCCTAACATTCCCCGGAGTTTCTCCGCTGAAAACGGAAGCACCGGATCCATCAGCACCGACAAAGCGGCCGCAATCTGCAAGGATACATGAACCGTATTCGCACACCGGGATCGGTCAGTCTTCCGGGATATCCAGGGAGCCTGGTCGTTGAAGTACTTGTTCCCTAACCTTGCGATATTCATCGTCAAACGCACCGCTTCGCGGAACCGGAACCGCTCGTAGGCGGCTCCGATCTGCTCCGGGTACGCAGCCAATTCGGCAAGGGCCGCTTCATCTGCCTCCGAAGGATCCGACAGCGGGGGGACCTTACCGTCAAACTCACGCTCGGCAAAGGTCAGTGCGCGGTTTATAAAGTTACCCAGTATATCCGCCAACTCACTGTTGACGCGCGTCTGAAAATCATTCCAGTTAAAATCAGAATCCTTGGACTCCGGGAGCGTACTGGCCAGAACATAGCGTAAAAGATCTGGCGGAAATTCTTCCAGATACTCGTGCAGCCATACCGCCCATCCCCGGCTCGTAGACAGTTTGCTGCCCTCAATATTCAGGAACTCATTCGCAGGAACCTGATCCGGGACGACATATTCCCCGTATGCCATCAACATGGCCGGAAACATCAGGGTATGAAATACGATATTGTCCTTTCCGATAAAATGAATCAATCTTGACCCTTCATCCTGCCAATAGAGCTTCCACAGCTCTGGATCCCCTTTGCGCTCCGCCCACTCCCGCGTGGACGAAATGTACCCGATGGGTGCATCAAACCACACATAAATCACTTTTCCCTCGGATTCCACACCCGCCACATCTGCGGCCTCTCTGGGAACAGGAACCCCCCAGGGGACATCACGGGTGATCGCCCGATCCCGCAACCCGTCGGTAAACCACGCTCCGATCTGCCCAAGAACATTCGGCTTCCATTCGGGATGACTGGCAATGTACGCTTCCAACCGGCTCTGCCACTCGCCTAAAGGCAAATACCAGTGCGTGGTCGGACGCAATTCCGGGACTGCATCGGTCAGTGTACTCCGTGGATTTTTGATCTCAGTCGGACTCAGCGATGCACCGCACTTTTCACATTGATCACCATACGCATCATCATGGTCACAGGCAGGACAATCGCCATGCACAAAACGGTCGGCAAGAAACACCTTCGCCTCCGGATCATACAGATGCTCTTCACGCCTCAATACAAACTCACTGGATAGCCTTCGAAAAAAATCCTGGCTGGTGTCTGTGTGAACCTCACGTGTCGTGCGGCTATAGTTGTCAAAACTGATCCCCACCCCCTGAAAACTGTCCTGAATGAGGGGATGATAACGATCCACAACTTCCTGCGGAGTAATCTTCTCCTGCATTGCCTGCATCACGATTGCCACCCCGTATTCATCGGATCCGCAGACATAGACCACATCCCGCCCCTGCAACCTCAAATACCGGACATACATATCCGCCGGTAGATATGCACCTGCAAGATGTCCGATGTGCACCGGACCATTTGCATATGGTAACGCGGAGGTCACCAATGTGCGCTGAAAAGATGTGTCCGGCATGGGGTATAAGGCTTATCTGCCGTTTAACAAAAACATATCGCTACGGATCCTGCCCCCATAAATGAGTACTCCCGCGCCAAATTGTGTACTTGTGCGTACAAGGTAAATTCAATCATCTCTCACAGTAATGGAGTCTGTTACTTATACTCGGCAAAGTTTGATCACCCGAAAGACCGGAGAAACCGACATCTCAGTCCGGTTGAATCTTGATGGAACCGGAACTTACAGAAACCAGACGGGCATTGGATTTCTGGACCATATGCTGGATCTCTTTACAAAACACGGCCAATTTGATCTCACTGTCGAGTGCAGCGGCGATCTGGAGGTGGACGAACACCACACCGTAGAAGATGTCGGGATCTGCCTTGGTCAGGCACTCCGGAAAGCGCTGGGAAACAAAGCCCATATTGCGCGCTACGGCCATACATACGTGCCAATGGACGAAACATTGGTCCGCACGGTGATTGATCTTTCCGGCCGGTTCATACTTTACTTTGAGGGGAAGTTTGACCGTCCAGCCGTTGGCGACCTCCCGACCGAACTGGTGCAGCATTTCTGGTACAGTTTTGCAGAACATGCACATTGCACCCTGCACATCAGCATCCTCTATGGCATTAATACGCATCACAAGATTGAAGCGATCTTCAAATCTGTCGGGCGTGCATTAAATATCGCTGTGCAGCGGAACGAAGCAAATTCAAAAATGCCCTCAACCAAAGGAATACTCTAAAACATGTCTTTAATTCATCAAAACATCGCCGTTATCGGTGCAGGTAATATCGGCCGTGCACTCGTCAGAGGATTAATCACGGGCGGACATATTGATCCATCAAAGGTTCGGGCAACCCGCCGCAACCAAAATTCACTGGATATTCTGCAAGAAAAGTTACCCGGAGTATCCCTGGGGACGGACAACAAGGAAGCGGTTAAAGGCGCTTCGGTGATCGTATTGGCAGTAAAACCTGCAAACTGGCTGGCCGTTGTTGAAGAAATCCGTGAATTCACGGAACCGGATACGCTGATTGTGTCCGTCCTCGCCGGTCTCACAACTGCTCGTATTGCACAGGAATTCCCTGCGAATCAGCCGGTGATCCGTACTATGCCGAACACGCCGATGATGGTATATCAGGGAGCAACGGCCGTCTGCGCAGGGGATTCGGCCTCCGATGAACACCTTCAGCTGGTTCGCGAAATGTTTGAAGCCGTTGGAAGAGTCGAGAAAGTGCCGGAATATCTGATGGATGCGGTCACTGGACTCAGCGGTAGTGGTCCGGCCTACGTCTACATGCTGATTGAAGCCCTGACCGATGCCGGCGTAAAGCAGGGACTCCCCCGCTCAACCGCATTCAGATTGACCAAACAAACAGTACTGGGAGCAGCAAAACTCGCAGATCAAACCGACAAGCATCCGGCAATCCTGCGTGACGAAGTGACCACACCCGGTGGAACCTCTATCGCAGCAATTGCGGAATTAGAACAACATGGCCTGCGCACAATGTTCATCCACGCGGTCGCGACCGCGACGGAGCGCTCCAAGGAACTCAGTGGTAATTGAGGCTTCCCACCCATGATCACCATCATTGACTACGGTATCGGGAATCTGCATTCCATTGAACGGGCGTTTCAGCATGTTACATCGGAGGTTATCCGTACGGATAATCCCAAGGCTATTCAGCAGGCGGAACGACTGGTACTGCCCGGTGTCGGTGCCTTCGGTGCCTGTATCCAGGAAGTAAGAAAGAGAGGATTGGAACAGCCAATCCAAGAGGCAACTGCCCGCGGAGTACCATTCCTGGGAATTTGTGTAGGGATGCAGATGCTCTTTGAATCCAGTTCAGAAAAAGGCTGGCACACCGGACTGGGATTACTGAAAGGAAATATTGAAGCATTGAAACCAAAGAATTCAACCCTGAAGATTCCCCACATGGGATGGAATGTGATTTTGCCTGTGCAGGTCACTCCTCTGCTGTACAAATTGCCCGAAGATGCAAACTGCTATTTTGCACATTCATTCTTCGCAAATATCACCAATCCACAGGAGGTAGTTGCGTATACGGAGTACGGAGACATTCTCCCGGCAGTCGTAGGTCAAGACAACATCTACGGTGTGCAATTTCATCCTGAGAAGAGTCATGATGTGGGGCTTCGGATTTTGTCAAATTTTGCTCAACTCGTATGATTATCCCGGTTCCAGCGATTGATATTCTCAATGGATGCTGTGTGCGCCTGATGCAGGGGGCATACGATCAGGTCACCAACTATCACAAAGATCCGTTGATGGTTGCACGGCAATGGGAAGCCCAGGGAGCAACGCTGCTGCATGTAGTCGACCTTGATGCGGCAAGATCTGGAGGCAAAAAGAATAATATCGCAGTCATTGCCTCCATCGCAAAACACGTATCCATTCCAGTTCAAACCGGCGGCGGCATCCGTTCTAGTTCAGATGTCACCCGTATCCTTGATCTGGGAGTTCATCGTGCCATCATGGGCACTGCTGCCGTTGGCGATCCCTCGCTCGTCGGTACAATGGTCGAAAAATACGGACCGGATCGTGTTGCAGTTGGTATTGATGCAGAGGCAGGTGAGGTGCGCGTGAGTGGATGGCTTGAAGGGACGGGGCTGCCTGCTTTTGAATTTGCAAAGCAGATGGAGCGGTATGGAGTACGCCGTATTATCTATACTGACATCCGCCGCGACGGCACGATGACCGGCCCCAATCTGAACGCGTATCGCACCTTAGGCATGCAACTTGAATCGGCACGACTGATGGCAAGCGGAGGCGTATCCGGGCCAAAAGATCTGAATGCCTTGCACGAACTGGAGTCTTTCAGAGTGGATTCGGTCATCATTGGTCGTGCACTCTATGAGGGCAAATTTTCAGAGCATACTCTCTGGCCGGAAGGATTAAGACGATGCCCCTAGCCAAACGGATTATCCCCTGTCTGGACGTAGATCAAGGGCGTGTCGTGAAAGGGATCCAGTTTGTGGATCTCGTTGATGCCGGAGATCCCCTGGAACAGGCGCACGTATATAACGAGGAAGGTGCTGATGAACTTGTCTTCCTGGATATTACAGCAACCCATGAAGGACGTGACATTATGCATGATGTCGTCCGTCAGACGGCGGAGCAGATTTTTATCCCGCTGACGGTTGGTGGAGGCATTCGAACTCTGGAGGACATGCGCAAAATGCTTCACGCCGGCGCCGATAAGGTCGCCATCAACTCCGCGGCAATCCGTACCCCCAATCTTATTACCGAATGTGCAGAGGCATTCGGTGCGCAATGTGTAGTTGTTGCAATTGACATGAAGCGGCGGCCCCAGGGAGGCTGGGAGGTCTACACGCATGGAGGCCGCCGAGCCACAGGGATTGATGGACTTGAATGGGCCAAAGAAGCCCAGTCACGGGGAGCCGGCGAATTACTGGTTACTTCCATGGATCGGGATGGCACCCAGATTGGATATGATCTAGACCTGTTGAAGCGACTAGACGATTTAGTGCAACTCCCCGTGATCGCATCAGGTGGTGCGGGCACACTTGAGCATTTACTTGATGCTCTGCTGATCGGGCGTGCTCATGCGGTTCTCGCTGCATCCATGTTCCACTTTAAACAGGTCACGATCATGCAGGTCAAGCAATTCCTTCATGATCACGGGATTATCGTCAGATTTATTTGAGACTATCGGCAGCACAAGGTGTGGAATTTTTGCCTGGAGCCATCTCAGATCCAATGTATGGGAATATGCATATCACAATCTTGAAGGATTGTGCACCATCTGGAAGATGCTCACCAATGTTGAGCATCCGCGAGACGTACAGCGACTACCGGCAAGTCGGTGAGAGGCTGTTTCACACAATACGTAACGGCGTGCAGGGCGGATTGAACTGACGCAGGGGAATGGAGTCGCTGGCAGAAGTCGGATTTCCGAGCGCAGAGCATGCCAATGTAGTCTAGGTTTGGCAAAGCGATGCCGCCGCCATCCCAGTTGTCCCTAGACAAAACTTGGCCCTATGTGTCTGGACGCTATGGCACAATGTCATATTTTCAGGTGGAATTGTATCTACTCAGATCAGAATTTGTGAATCAAAGGCAAATATCTTATTCTGGTTCCTATGTTCCTGCGCCACTCACTTTTTTCTTTTCTACTCGCTTTGGTGGCATGTCAGCCTCCTGAGTCCACAGCCCCCACCATTCTGAGTTCTTCGGATCTTCCAGAATATGAACACATTCTGGATCATGCCGGGATCATCAGTAACTGGACGGAAGAATTCTATCATCACGGCCTGCAAATCTATCGCACCAATTGTTTTTCCTGCCACGGAACCCCCGGTATCCAGGGCACACTCCCCAATTCGCGGCAATTCTGGAAGGATTCTTTCAAGTATGGGAATGATCCGCTCTCTCTCTACAATACACTCACACTAGGGCGTGAATTTATGCCGCCGCAGTCACAGCTTACTCCGCAGGAAAAGTATGCGGTAATTCTATATCTCCGGGAAGAATTTCTGCGTGATCAAAATCCAGATGCGTTCTTTGAGATTACTCCCTCTTATCTGGATCAACTTCCAAAAGGAACTTCCCTCGGCCCCGAACCAGTTCAAAGCACCCCGTGGAAAGTGATGGATTACGGCAGGTTCTTGATGCGAACCTATGAGATTGCAGATGCATCCGATGGACCAAAGGGCATCAACCGTCGAGGCAGCCCCATTCCCAATGAAAATTTTCTTGACCGGAATTTTGCATACAAGGGCATCGCAATCCGGCTTGATCCGGGAAGCGGTGGTATTGCAGCCGGGAATGCCTTTGTCCTGTTTGACCATGACCTCATGCGCATGGCCGCTTACTGGACCGAGAAAGGCTTCATTGATTGGGAAGACATCCTGCTGGATGACCAGCATAACGTCTTCCCCCGGATTGTAGGAGAATTACATGTTGAGACGGCCATGGCACCAGGCTGGGTTAACCCGGCTACAGGTTCGGCAGAAGACCCGCGCTTTCGTGCAGTAGACGGCCGTCAGTTTGGCCCTCTGCCCCGAAAATGGACGCACTACAAGGGCCTGTATGTACACGATGAAGATGTCATTCTCCATTACACCGTTGGAATGTCCCGAGTTCTTGAGTCATTTGGTTTGGAAGCAGATACCCTATTAACTCGAACACTGAATATTACCGGAGTTACACGCCCCCTGACTCTCCATGCAGCCCCTGACAGCATAAAATTGACCGTCATTGCTTCTGTTGAGGGAATGTCTGAAGAGATACTCCGACAGGAAAATGGGATCCACCAGATCACCATCACTGCGGATGCCAACCTGAAATTGATCTATGGGGCCACTGGTGCTACTTCTGCTCCGCCAGATAATCTTGCACAGTATACACGGGGAGGCCCACCTGTTGAGTCTCCTGTACTTGAAGCGCCTATTCTCTCTGGAACCGGAGAAGGCTACACTGCGGATGTCCTTGCGCTTCCTTTGGAGAATCCCTGGAAAAGCAGGGTGCGTCCCACTGCGATTGATTTTTTGAATGGCGGGGACGATGCCGTCATAACAACAATAGACGGTGAGGTCTGGCACCTGTCGGGAATTGCCCGGCAGTCCGGGTTTATTGAATGGCGTCGTGTTGCCTCTGGACTCTTCCAGCCACTGGGAATCCGGGTGGTGAATGGGGGTATCTATGTGGGCAGTCGCAATCAGATTGCCCGCCTGCACGATTTGAATGGAGATGGCCAAACCGATTACTATGAGAGTTTCAATAATGACCATCAGGTCACCGAACACTTTCATGAATTTGCAATGGGTTTGCAAACCGATGAGGAAGGGAATTTTTACTATGCAAAGAGCGCCCGACACGCCCGTCCTGCACTCATTCCTCACCACGGCACGCTCATTCGTGTGAGCGCAGATGGCCGGAAAAGCACCCTGATCGCCAAAGGGTTCCGGGCAGCGAACGGCGTGACGATCAATCCCGATGGTACATTCATGGTTACCGATCAGGAAGGACACTGGAATCCGATGAACCGAATCAATATCGTTGAACCTGGGGGGTTCTACGGCAACATGTACGGATACGGAGCCCCCGCCGACTCTTCGGATGATGCAATGGAGTCTCCTCTGGTATGGATTGACATGAAATATGACCGCTCACCTGCCGAACCGCTCTGGGCAACGAGTAATCGCTGGGGTCCACTTTCCAATAAACTTCTCAGTTTCTCCTACGGGTACGGTCGTATATTTCTTGTAATGCTGCAATCGGTGGGAGAGATGGAGCAGGCTGGAATTGTGCAGCTGCCTCTGGATGATTTTCCGACTGGTCTGATGCGGGGGCGCATGAATCCTGTGGACGGCCAACTCTATGTCGTTGGGATGTCAGCTTGGGCCACCAGTCAGATGATCCAAACCGGCGGTCTCTACCGCATTCGGTATGCCGGCGGCGCGGTACGTATGCCCGCGTCTATGCGTGTGCTTGCGGGAGCGGTTGAACTCTCTTTCACCTCTTTACTTGAAGAGACATCTGCAACTCGGGCGAGCAACTACAAAGTCCACACCTGGGATCTTGAGCGTTCACGCCGTTATGGATCTGATCGCTACAATACTCGTAGGCTGCGAATCGCTGGAGTATCTCTCCAAGATTCGACCGTTACATTGAGTCTTCCCGGCCTGAAACCAACCTGGATCCTCGAAATCACCTACGACCTCTTGGATACCAACGGGACCGCTTTTGATGGGGCCATCCAGAGCACGGTCTATGCCACCGAGGGAAGTCAAGTTATCAATTAGGTGAGGGGGATTGATTGGGTTTGGCTCCCGGATTTACGGGAAGACAGGGATATGACCGTCAACCCTTGCTATAGCAATTGTCCTCTGCGGAACATCAGATTCATCTATTGGGCATTAGGCAACTCCATTTTACCCTGTTAGATCATGCTTGGAACAATTGAAATATCAATTTTGATCGGTTTTTTGACCCTTGATGGGTTCATCATCGCATTTTTACGCTCAACTTCCAAAATAAACAAACATCTTGATGGGGTAATCGACATGGTCATGCAGATGCGTACCGAAATGCGCGAAGGTTATGACAAACTATGTACTGAAATGCGCAAAGGTTATGACAAATCGTGTACCGAGTCTCATAGCGGTTTCAGGGAAACACGCAAGGATCTCCACAATATTGACAACCGCTTATCACGTTTAGAGGGATTCACACATGGTAGATGATTCAAACTCTTTGTCCAGGAGAATGTCCAGTACTAACTTCATGAGGCAAAAAACATCTACCATATCCGTGGATTGACCGGAGCAGATCCTGGTATGTGTTGTGCCAACCAGAAAAAACTGGGTGCTCAAAGTTCCATGATTGGAAAATTTTGAAAGTGACTCATAGGACATTATCAGCATCTGATGAGATTCGCGTCTATCTTTTTAACACTTTTCCTCCTGTCACCCAAACTTTCATGTCTTGTCGGGGCGCAAGACATTGAGCAATTACGGCTGTCGGCTGAGCAGGGAGATGAAGCGAGTCAATTCAAACTGGATGTCATGTACGATAACGGTACTGATGTCCAAAAAGATGATCAGGAAGCGGCAAAATGGTATGAACTAGCCGCAGAACAGGGAAACGAGAAAACCAATCCCCGCCTTTGCGAACTCTACGCCTTCGGTGATATTGCAATCCGAAATTACGAAGAATCAATAAAATGGTGCAAGTCAGCTGCCAAAAATGGACATACTTTGGCACATGAAGTCGGGAAAGCACTCATGTACCACCATGGTATAGATGCTAAACCAAATCTCCGAAAAGCGAGAAGATAGTACCAAAAAGCCGCCCAAAAGGGCTATGCACCAGCTCAAGTAGAATTAGGGAATATCCTTGATCGCCTTGGACCTCGCTTTTTGGACCAAACCCTTGGGAAGCAATAGAATGGTACGAGTTAGCTGCTGAGCAAGAATACGTCCAGACTTATGTTGCGCTGGGGGAATATCACATGGATAAAGGATTCTATTTCACTGCCGAGAAATGGTGCCGACTAGCTGCTGAACAGGGGCATATTGAGACTCAGTTTAGACTGGGCGCCTTATATCTTGCTTTGGGCAAAGAATCATTACATCAAGATAAACTGGAAGCAGTAAAATGGTATCGGCTTGCTGCCGAAAATGGAAAGACTGCCGCTCAGACTATTCTGGGATTCATGTATGATGTCGGAGAAGCCGTCCCCGAAGATGACCAAGAGGCCGTAAAATGGTACCAACTTGCCGCGGAACAGGGCCATGCCCCGGCTCAATATGGTTTGGGAAAAATGTACGATAGAGGCGAGGGAGTCCCCGAAGATGATCAAAAGGCCATAAAATGGTACCAACTTGCCGCCGAACAGGGAGAAGTCAAAGCGCAGGCCAGCCTCGGGAAAATGTATGCAAATGGAGAAAGAGTACCGAAAGATTATCTGACAGCATATGCCTGGATGAATATTGCCGCTACAGGGAGAGACCCGGAAATTATTGATGCGAAGAACAAGATCCGGTCAGCCATGACGTATGATCAAGTGGCTGCTGCGCAAAAACTCTCGAATGAGATCTTCAGCCGCCTTGAACCTGAAAATTCACAAGCGGTGGATTCCTCCATGCCGGATTTGGAATCCGATCAACTTGAATTTCACTCGGATTTAAAATCTATTCGGATTTGATCCTATGCCATAACGCGGCATGGCATCCTCCATTTGCGCCCGACCTATTCATCCTCTTCGGTCTGACAGCCGTCTTCGCCGGTAAAACACCTGTGCTCTGCATCGGCGCCGCTCAAAAGATAGGCGATCAAGTCTGCCACCTCGTCCTCATTTAACCGGTCCAATAGTCTGGACGGCATTGTGGATACCGGGGATGCCTCACGGGAACGGATCCCGGAAGCCGCTATACTGACCTCCTGGGAAGGATCATAAGGATTCTGATTGACAAATACCTGCCCCTCCTCTTCCCGCAGAATTCGCCCTACAACCGTAGAACCACTGCTTAACGTCAACACCGAAGCTTCGTACTGGTCGCTGATCTCGTCACTGGGAGAGTCAATAGAGGCAAGAATCTCATGCCGCGAAAATCTTGACCCAATCCCGGTCAGATCCGGCCCGATCCCGCCACCGGAGGTTTCCATGCGGTGACAAGTGCTGCATAATGCCGCCGCATACATGGTTTCACCCCGTGCAAAATTCCGCGGCTCTTCCAGGGAATC
The DNA here is from genome assembly GCA_022822185.1 of Rhodothermales bacterium. Taxonomy (GTDB): domain Bacteria; phylum Bacteroidota; class Rhodothermia; order Rhodothermales; family Bin80; genus Bin80. The sequence continues at coordinate 66,881 of JAJECE010000011.1, forward strand.
ATCGAGCATCTCATTGAGTTCCTGCCGGTTCCATGCCCGGCCCGGCCCCTCCGGTACCGGCAAATCCGCCAAGGACTGCCCCGGTGACGAATCAACAAGCCCGGCCAATGCCTCCTTTTCATCTTCTGTCAATTGCTCCACCGCATCCGCCCGGATATCCTCAAGAAAGCCTACATAACTCTCTCCCCCGCTACGCCGCATTGATTCATGGAACCACATAAAATAATCTTCCCGTAACGCCATCGTCCATCCCGATTTTTGTCCGCGCAGATTCATCGCCAGTTCAATCTCTTCCGGGCTGGGAGGATTGGCCTTCATTGCGGTAATGGCTTCGCCATACTGCTCACTCCGCCCGGCTACCTCACCGGTGATCAATTCAGTTTTTTCGGGATCCGCTCCGCTTAGTTCCAACAGGCGTGCCATCATCCGCTCAACTAACCCGGGGGCCTGTAAAGCCGCCAATAGACGGCCGTACTCCCGATTTAAGACCTCGTCCGATGATGGATAATACCGTTGCAGCCGCTCAATGAGTTCACGCCGAAGTGGATCCTCTGGAAACCCCAGACGGATACATATCAGTCCCATTGCCCGTACCAGATCCAGCTCCTGGTCACGTGAGAGTACAGATGGTTTGATGTTCAGCAAAGACTGCAGTGCCCGCGGACCCAGGCTCGGATCAGCATGGCGGGCCAGAGCAATCATGGCATGAATCCTGCGAATTGGATCCGGCTCGATGAGTGCTCTGGATTGCCAACTTGTGACCGGCTGATGCTCAATCGCAATTCGTGCTGCATAACGGACAAACCGATCACTATGGTTCAAATAAGGCCAGGCAGTATTCACTGCCACTTGTGCCGAGGCCTCTCCATATAAGGCCTCTATTGAGCGCCGTAATGTCTGCTGCGGCGAACGCTCTGTACGGGTCTCATCTTCCGGTTCCTGCACATTGTCATAGTAAACCCGGAAAAGAAATGAATTGAGACGACGCCCTCCCGTTGCAAAATAGAGCGCTCCGTCCTGCCCGATCACCCCATCGGTAACCGGCAGCGGGACTCCACTCAAAAATTCTTCCACCACGCCGGTATACGTACTTCCCCGCGCCCTCAGCGCAACATGATAGATGGTTCCGAAACTCCAGTCAAATACAAAGAGCCCCTGACGATACTTGTATGGAAAGGCCGCACTCCTGCCAGATACAATCCCCGTGGGACTTCCCTGACCGATTTCCGCCACAGCCGGAAGGTTGTCCGGATAATAGTCAGGCCACTTCCCTGACCCGGTGCGCCATCCAAATTCGCTGCCCTCCGTCACATGTACGACACGGATCGGCCGATACCACGGCATCCCCAGATCCCATTCCATGTCTGAGTCGAATGTGAATAGTTCTCCTTCCTGATTGAAGGCAAGGTCATATGCATTGCGATACCCGGTACTGATCAATTCCAATTCGGATGCCAGCGAGTCCGTTCGGATGACCCACCCGCCGGGAGGCTTCCGGTCCGCCGCATGCCCTCGCGGATCCCGCAATACCGGAAGCAATTGATCCGTCTGCCATACTGCGGGGACAACCGCCGTATAGGTCTCTGGCAGTTCCGTATGGTTTCCTGCAATCAGGTACAGCGAACTGCCATCGGGCCCAAGGACAATCCCATGAGGGCCATGCTCTCCCCATCCCTCAAATTTCGCCAGCATAGATACGCTATCCAGTACAGCATCCCCATCTGAATCGGTCACCCGGTAAAGCCCACTGCTATGCTCTGCAATCCCTTCCTCACTATTGACGACCACATAAAGGCTGTTGAAAGCCCACAGCAGCCCCTGTGCATGCCCTAATTCCAAATCCAATGCAGTGACCTCTGTATCCGCAGGATCCTCCCCGATGGGAGCCGGCTTGATGTGATACAGGGTTCCATACTGATCCGATGCAAAAAGACCCTTTTCGCCATCCACGGCCAAAGAAACCCAGGAACTGGAGTCCGTCTGCATTGGATGATACAGCACCTCCGAGTGAAAGCCATCCGGCAGAACCAGATCTGGAGGGGCATCATTGGGGCTCCCACCCGTTTGGACACAACCCATAATCCCGAATGCCGTGAAGAACACTGCATTTAAAGGAAGCAAATTTCTTAAATTCATCGTTCAACAATAAGCCTGCTAATTAAGTAAGGTACAAACTCTCTCGGTCTTTGCATATCCCAATTGAATGTTAGCGTGTCAAAACGAAAATTTTTTCCTGTCTCCTAACCAGCATTATCTCAACTGTGCGTTCATGTCTCCCCTCATGCGCAGCGTAGAACTTGCAGGCATGGAAGCGCTTCGCTTAAAAAGAGATCCGTCTAAAATTACACCATCCATGTTTTTTGAGGAAGTGAATCAGGCCCGCCATTTATTCGCACAACTGATCAATGGAAACGCAGAAAATGTTGCCCTGATTCCTGCAACATCCTATGGTATCGCAACGATTGCGCATAATCTGTCCGTTGCTTCCGGTGACAATATTGTTCTTATAAACGGGCAGTTTCCAAGTAATGTGTACACATGGCAAAGATTGTCAAGCGAGACCGGTGCAGCGATCCGAACCGTCACCGGTCGCGACGGAGAGTGGACACAAAGAATACTTGAGGCCATTAACTACCGAACCACGGTTGTCTCAATTGGGACACTCCACTGGGCGAATGGCGCTTCCTTTGATCTGGCCGAAATCAGTCAGCGTGCCCGCGATGTCGGGGCCTATCTCATCCTTGACGGAACACAATCTATTGGAGCACTGCCCTTTGATCTCGAAAAAATCAAACCTGATGCACTGGTGTGCGCCGGTTATAAATGGCTCTTAGGCCCATTCGGGACCGCATTCCTGTATGTAGGGGAATCGTTTATTGACGGGATTCCTCTTGAAGAGGGATGGCTCGCAAGGGATGGCAGTGAAAATTTTGGCAACCTCACCAACTACACGGACAGGTATCGCCCCGGGGCCGCCCGATTTGATCGGGGGCAAACGAACAGCTTTGCACAGACCGCAATGATGACGCAGGGCCTGAAACAGATCCTTGACTGGCAACCTCAACAAATCCAGATCTACTGTACAGAACTGATTAAAGATTTTCTGCCCGCCGTCCGTGAGAGCGGATACACCGTGGGGAACTCCTGCTTTTCCCATCTTTTTGGTGTCAACCTGCCCGATCATCTTGATCGGACCCGCCTGAACGACGAACTGGCCCGATGCCAGGTCTCCGTCTCCGTACGTGACCGAGCAATCCGCATCTCTCCCAATGTTTACAATAATCGTGCAGATATCGACGCACTTCAGGATGTATTTCTCTCTGCAGCCAGATAGTTCTGAATGACTTTTTCCAGAAATTCAAACGCCCATGCATAGACCCCGGGCTGCTCACTCTCTCGTGGGCCGGCTACATTCACACTGCTGAACTCCCATGTCCGCAGCCATTGAATTATTGGTTCAACAGGGGCCTCCACTTCTGCACAATGCACTGGACGATTCCACGCCTCTGCGGTTTTCCGGGCCAACCGACTTCCTTCTGAACCCTCCACCCTGCCCAGAATGAGCAATCCGTCGCTATCCCTTACGTTCCAGACCGTACGCTGCGCTGGATTAGAATCCGGTGTAACACGAAGCAGGTATTGATCCGGGATACACCCGTCTTCCGCCCAGCGCCCGGCAGGACACCAGCCTCCATAGGGAAATCCCCATTTCATGGCAACATCAAGGGCGGCACGGTCAACCCCCGTCTGCCCCCCGCTAATGACGGTGAACTTGATCCCTGACACCCTATCACGGTATATTGAACATGCAACTGTGCGAACCCTGTACGCCAAAATATAGTACGACCGGTATGAATTGTTCTGTTCCGGGGCCAAGAATTGCCCTCGTTCTTTTTGCGTGTATCCTTGCGATCTGTCCCGGTACTCTGGCACAGATGCCGTCCCCCGCAGCCCTGCTGGAGGAAGTTGTCGACCGCTATCAGGGTACAATGGAGGCCACATTTGTACATCATCTGACCTCTGAGGCATGGACTGGATCACAAACCCTGACGGGAACGGTACAGCTTTCGGGAGATCATTATCGTATTGAAACCTTCCACGAGGTGATCACCGGGCAGGGTGATGAAGTGTGGATTTATCGTGCTGAGGAGAATCAGGTCATCATTACGACAATTGACGGCGATGGGGTCGCCTATTCTCCCGGTGCACTGTTTCGCTCCTACGGGGAACTCTATCAGCCGCACATTGCCTCCCATGAGATTCTTGACGGAGTGTCTTATTTTCGGCTTGAACTTTATCCTGTGCAGGAAGACTTCGCCATTTCTTCGCTCACGCTCTGGATCCGTGAATATGATCGCATCATTAAACGCATGATTGCTCTGGATCAAAGTTCTATCCGTACGGAGATTGAACTGGAAAATATACGTATCGGCCTCCCCATCCCCCCGGAGACCTTTGAATTCCGTGTCCCTGAGGGCGCTGAAGTGATTGACCTGCGATTGTGACGCGCCCCGTTCGTCTACATACGCTGCTGCTGTCCTTCCTGCTGGCGGCATTTCTGATCTGGCTGTCGCTTCGCGGCATTCACTTTGCCGAATTCGCGGACTCCCTGCGCTCTGCACATTATGGATGGATCCTGCCGGTGGTCGCCGTCACACTGCTGAGCCACTGGATTCGGGCCTACAGATGGCAGGCACTCATCGTTGCCCTCCCCGAAGATGCCGGCTCCAGCCCGTCCGAGTCCCGGATTTCTGTGCTGGATCTGTTTGCCTCCGTCATGGTCGGATACATGGTCAATTATGCCGTGCCTCGTGCCGGGGAGATTGCCAGATGTACACATTTATCGACCCGAAAAAAACTCTCATTCCCCGCACTGCTGGGAACAGTTGCCGTGGAGCGGATCGCAGATCTCCTTGTCTTGGGACTCGGTCTGCTTATCACACTGGCATTTGTTCGTGAACGGCTGCAATCCCTATTTGCACAGTTGTCTGTTCCGCAACTGCCATGGGGCTGGATCATCCTCACCTGCCTGATCGCCCTGACCCTGATCTCTATTGGACTCCGCCTGCAAATCACTGCATCTCTGCGCAGGCAATTTTCAGAATTGATCAGCAAATTTACAGGCGGAATCAAAACCGTGTACCGTACCCCCAAGCGCTGGCAGCTCATCTGGACAACCATTCTAATGTGGCTGATGTACGGATTTATGGCCTATATCCCGCTCCTGATGTTTGACCTGAATGAAACCGTCTCTCTGTCCTACTGGGATGGGATGGCAATCATGTTCATCGGAGTTCTGGGGATCCTGGCCCCTACGCCGGGCGGTGCCGGTTCCTTCCACTTCATTACCATCCTGATCCTGACCTCCGTATACGGGATCCCGCACTCCGGGGCAGCGGCCTACGCCATCTTCATTCACGGCGCACAACTGATCCTGTACGCAGCACTAGGGGGAGCAATTCTCCTGACGCAGACCCTTATTTTTCGAAAAAATGAACACTCTCAAAAGTAGCGCATAACAGTGCCTGATTGGTTAGATTACAATCCGTGTTTACCGTGGGATTTGCGGTTCAGTGTTTGTTTTTACCACATCTCTCAATACAACCGAATGAGGTCTCAAGATGCCTCATGTATAGTGAATTGAAGATGAATTCACTCGGTTAGCGCGAAGTTTCAGTAGTTTTTTAGGTTGGATGCATTATACACATCAAATAGAAGTACAACATCATGAGCTACCGCTACACTCTATGGCTATCCCTGATCCTAGTGGCATTTTTGTGGCCCTCCACCAGAGTATTCGCCCAGACCGGGCAAATATCAGGAACGGTGCTGGACCAAAACGATGAACCGCTTGCAGGGGTGAATGTCATCATTGAGGAACTCACAGTGGGTTCCGTCACCAATGTGAATGGAGAGTACTCCATCACAAATCTTGACGCAGGCACGTATACCGTCATTGTATCGTTTATCGGGTTTGCGACGCAGGAATTTCCAGAAGTCTCTGTTGCAGACGGAGAAACGACCGAATTAGACATTGTACTGATTGAGGCCGCACTGGAACTGGGCGGCCTTGTGGTCACCGCCCTTGGGGTTGAACGTCAGGAGCGATCGCTCACCTACGGTACTCAGACCATCAGTCCGGTGGAACTGGCCCAGGCACGTGAACTAAATGTAGGATTTTCACTTGCCGGAAGGGTTGCCGGGCTCTCCGTCAATCAGGCGGGCACCGGACTGGGCGGCCAGACACGAATGATTCTTCGCGGGAATCGCTCCATCAGCGGGAGCAGTCAGCCCCTCTTTGTCGTGGACGGGGTTCCGATCCGTGGAGATATCAGCAACCTGAATCAAAGCGACATTGCAAGCATCTCCGTACTGAAAGGTGCCAATGCCGCGGCCCTGTACGGAAGTGCTGCCCAGAATGGTGCGGTGATCATTACCACAAACCGAGGTACAGCCGGGAGTATTCGGGCCCGTTTCAGCACGAACTATACCGTTCAGCAGCCTCTGATTCTGACCGAATTCCAGAATGAGTACGCCCAGGGCAGCGGAGGTGAGTACAAACGAAACTCGGAGTTTTCGTGGGGGCCGCGGATGACCGGGCAGTCCGTCCCGCACTGGACTCCTACCATGTCCGAGGCAGAAGCCCGGACTTATTCACTCCAGGCCCAGCCGGATAACGTGTCGGATGTCTTCCGTACCGGCTACCAGTCCTCAACTAATGTCTCCCTCAATGTCGGATCAGAACAGGTGCAGGGATACTTCTCCTACTCGTACACCGATGCAAAAGGGGTCGTACCGGGCAACACACTGACCCGCCACAGTACACAGGTTCGCGTCACCTCGGAACCCTTTACGAGATTCAACCTGGATGGGAAACTTAATTATATCCGGTCCGACCTGGAAAACCGACTGGATACCGGTGAATCTTTTTCAAATCCAATCCGCCACGCCTATCGCCTGCCGCGTAATGTCAGCACACAGGATGCCGAGGAATTTGAGTACTTCACCGATAGCCAACAGCGCAGACAGCACTACTGGGTTCCCGGCTCAAATGGCGGAGCGAATCCATACTGGACGCTGAATCGCAATCTTCGCACGGGGACCGATGATCGAGTTATTCTCCTCACCTCTGCCTCCTACGAACTCATTGACGGACTGAAACTCATGGTTCGAGGCTCGTACGATGGCAACGCGGGAAGCGGCACGCGCAGCCTGTATGCGGACAGCTATATCATCGCACAGCAGGGCAGGTACACCGTCAGCAAGAGCAATTCTCATATCTGGAACGGAGATGTTCTTCTTTCCTATGAAAAATCTTTGCCCGCCTACGGGATTAACTTTGATGTCAGCGTTGGCGGAAACACCCAGAAACGGCGCAACACCTCTTTGAGTGCCAATACCGGCACCGCTTTGACGGTGGAGAATTTTTTCACGCTCTCAAACACCCAATTAGTGCAGGCATCCCAGGGAGTCGGATCCCCGGTTGACATCAACTCAATCTATGCATTCGCAAAAATTGGCTGGAAGGATGCACTGTATCTGGATCTGGCCGGGCGAAATGACTGGAGTTCGACGCTTCCCGAAGATAACTGGTCGTATTTCTACCCGTCTGTGGGGGTTTCTGCAGTCGTATCCGAACTTCTGCCTCTGCCGGATGTGATCAGCTTCGGACGGATCCGTGCTTCCTATGCCCTGGTGGGCAACAGCACCTCTCCATTCCAGCTGCTGCGCACGGCTAGTCTGGCAAGTGGAGGACTCAACGGCTTTCTGGCCCTCAGCGGTACGCTTCCCAACATAGAACTCGTTCCCGAAGAAACGGAAGCCGTTGAAATCGGACTTGACATGCGCTTTCTGCAGAGCCGGTTCGGGTTTGATGCCACCTACTACAATACCAAAACGCAGAACCAGCTCTTCACGGTTGCCCTTCCCATCGGATCCGGGGCCGCCAACCTGTTCACCAACGGCGGGGATGTTCGCAATGAGGGATTTGAACTGATGCTCAACTCCACGGTGATTCGTACGGAGGACCTGACCCTGAATGTAGATGCCAACTTCTCCATGAACCGCAATAAGGTGGAAGAGATTTCCGATGAGCGCCCACGCCTGCGGGTTGCCGGAGACTTCCTTCGCCAATACTACATAGAACAGGGGGAGCCGTTCGGGAATGTATATTCCCGCGGGTTCCAGCGTGATGAACAGAACCGGATTATCGTTGGCGAAAACGGGGTTCCGAAAGTCACACCCGGCAATGATGTTCTGGTCGCCAATTATAACCCCGACTGGCTGGGAGGCCTCTCTGCAACCGTCTCCTGGAAAAACTGGGATGCCAGCATCCTGATTGACCATCGCCAGGGCGGGACAATCACTTCACTGACAAATGCGATTCTGTACGCCGACGGGGTAACCAAAGAAACCCTGGAAGGCCGGGACGGCGGTCTCATTTTCGGGGACAACTTCTGGTCGGACGAGACGGCGGTTATGGAGGATGGTTCTCCGAATACCACACCCATTGATGCTGAAACATTCTGGCGTGCCGTTGGCGGACGGAATGCCCCTGTCGGGGAGGCATTCGTGGTAGATGCCACCAATACCCGCCTGCGTGAATTTACCCTGGGGTATACCCTGCCCCCCACGCTGTTCGGAAATGTGCCCGTTTCGGGGATGAGAATTTCGCTCGTTGGCAGGAATCTCTTCTATCTCCACCGGGCCTCCGAAAACATTGATCCTGATGTACTGATCGGGACTGGAAAAGCAGCCGAAGGATTTGACTCCTTTGCGCCTCCGTCGTCCCGCTCATTTGGATTCAATCTAACCATTGACTATTAAGCTTCACTCTCGTTCACATAACCCACCTTAAACGAAGGATTTAGCTATGAAAACAAACTTGCACGCAACCAAAAAATGGCGACTGCTCGCTGTACTTGCAGCAGTGCTCCCGTTCACGTTATCTAGTTGCACAGATGACTTTGTGAGTCTAAACACACCTCCGCATCAAATTTCTGAAGCGAACATTGATGTTGGACTCCTGGGACAGGCCTTCGCCCAGTCTCAGTACTTTGGCATGTTAGGCTCGCCGGGCACATTCCAGCTGGGGCAGTCGCTCTTTGCCGACCTATACTCTCAGTATTTTGCTACCACCGCCGAAAACTTCGACTCGGATCAGTATGTGGAAGTGGGACGATGGATCGATGGCTTCTGGAGAGGCTTCTATGGTCGCGGGGCCCGCGAACTGGCCTTCGTGGAATCTTTTACGGAAGAGAATGAGGGCCTTGAACTTCCCAATGCCGTGATCAAAGTATGGAAGGTTCAACTCTTCCACCGAATGACCGACTACTGGGGGCCCGTTCTTTATTCCCAGTTCGGCAATGGCGAAACCAGCGTTGCCTACGATTCGCAACAGGACATCTACATGGACTTTTTCACGAAACTGGACGAAGCCGTGGCGGTCCTTGAACAAAATCGCGGCGGATCCGTCTTTGCGGGCCATGATCAGGTCTTTGACGGGAATGTCGATGCCTGGATCACCTTCGCAAACTCGCTCCGCCTGCGTCTGGCAATGCGAATCCGGTATGCGGATCCAGGGAAGGCAAAAACCGAGGCCGAAAAAGCCGTTGCCGCAGGCGTTATGACCGATAACTCCCATAATGCCATGCTGCTCACCACTGCGAATTCCCGCAATCCCTACAATGTCATTACGAACTGGGGGGAATTCCGAATGAGTTCTGCGATGGAGAGCCTTCTTGAAGGATACAATGATCCCCGCAAAGACATCTACTTCAGCCCGTCTGTCGATGGAGATTCCGACGGAGATGGAAGTCCGCATGAAGGCATGCGCAACGGTCTGCCGCGTGTTCAGAAAGGCAGTGTCCTGAACAGTCAGTACTCGGACATGGGGACGATCTGGCTCCCCCCCAATAAAGGCGGCACCAACCCGCCCATACGTGTGATGAGCGCTGCGGAAGTATATCTGCTTCGCGCCGAAGGTGCAGTTCAGGGCTGGAATATGGGGGGATCTGCGAAGGATCTTTATGATCTGGGGATTCAGATGTCCATCACCGAGAGCCGTGTCGGAGGCGATATGGCGGCGGCGAATGCATATGCTGCGGGGACCAGCCTCCCTGCAGACCCGCAGGATCCATGGGCCTCCCCCCCACTCAGCGATATCCCGGTAGCATTCGACCAAGGCGGATCTGCGGAGCGCCAGCTGGAACAAATTATTACCCAGAAATGGCTGGCACTCTATCCTGACGGCTGGGAAGCCTATGCCGAATACCGCCGTACCGGATACCCCAAACTATATCCCATCATTGAATCCCAGAACCCCCGGATCCCCGTAGACGGGGTCATGCGCCGTTTAACCTTCGTGAGTAGCGAATACGACAATAACGGGGAGGCAACGCAAGCTGCGGTAGGACTGCTCGGCGGCCCGGATGAGAATGACACAAAAGTATGGTGGGACAAGAAGTAATCACGCTGTCCAGATAGGCTGAATCCAATCTGCTCATCTATCCTGAGAGACGCTGGATCCATCCATGTGACATTCTGTAGGTTTACCGGCAGTATCCGTGTACCCTCTATCCTGTGGCATTCCTGCCCAGGATAGAGGGTATCTTTATTGAAGGGATCGCCAGGATTCAAGTATCCTGTCGGTTGGCACCTGCAACCAGAAAAAAACATGAACATCCCAAAAAACGTTTGGAGTCCTCCCTCCGGGATTCTCGCTCTGATTTTGGGGGGCGTCTGGTTTGCAGGCTTTGCCGGGTGCAGATCTCCGCAATCGGAAAGGCCCCTCTTTGAGGAAATTTCACCCCGCCATTCTGGAATTCAATTTTCGAATAATGTGACCTACACCGACTCACTGAACATCTACTCCTACAACAATTATTACGCTGGCGGCGGCGTTGCGCTTGCGGATTATGACGGGGATGGGCATCTGGATATCTATCTGGTAAGTAATCAGGCGGCGAACCGGTTATATCTGAACCGGGGGGATTTTGTCTTTGAAGATGTGACCGAAGCGGCGGGGGTATCCGGGTCTTTCCCCTGGAGTACCGGCGTAAGCATCGTAGATATCAATGCAGATGGGCACCCCGACCTTTATGTTACAAATGCAGGTGCAGGCCAGGCCGCCCTTCGTGCAAACGAACTCTTCATCAATCATGGCGATGGCACCTTCACCGAGCGTGCACGGGACTATGGTCTGGCCGATGAGGGCTACTCCATCCACGCAAGTTTTTTCGATTATGATCAGGACGGACTGCTCGATGTCTATGTGGCCAACAATTACTCCTGGAAGCAGATTTCTGCTTACAACCCATCTCAGATTGATCGCTCCGCTGCCTATTTTGAAGGTGGTGACCGGCTCTATCGGAACGAGAGCGGGCGTTTTGCTGAGGTAACGGAAACGGCCGGAATCTACAGTTCTGAAGCCGGATTTACGCTCGGTGCTTCCGCTGGGGATTTGAACCGAGACGGTTGTATGGACCTCTATGTATCCAACGACTTCTTCGAGCGGGACTATCTATATATCAATCAGTGTGACGGAACGTTCAAAGAGTCCATCGAGCATCTGCTTTCAAGTATCAGCACGACCTCCATGAGTGGAGACATTGCTGATCTCAATAATGACGGAGCACCGGAGATCTTCATATCCGATATGCTTCCCGCCACACAGGGACGGATCAAGCGGGTTGCAAATTTTATTGAATGGGAGAAATACCGGGAAGAGATCCGGCTTGGATATCACCGGAAATTCCTCCGGAACACACTGCATTATAATAACGCCGACGGTACGTTCAGCGAGATCGGCCGATATGCAGGGGTTGAAGCAACGGACTGGAGCTGGGGCGGACTGCTGGCCGATTATAATCTGGATGGGCTCCGTGATATTTTTGTACCGAACGGATTCTATAAGGATGTCACGGACAAAGATCTTCTCATGGAGTCTGCGCGTATTGCAGCGACAGGGATCAGCGGCATGTCTTTCGTCCGACAGATCGTGGAAGGAATGCCGGTCACCCCAATTTCTAATCACATATTCGAGAATCTGGGACACCTGCGATTCGCGGATCGCAGCACTGACTGGGGGTTAGACACACCGGGATTTTCAAGTGGTGCCGCCTATGGAGATCTGGATAATGATGGAGATCTTGATCTGGTCGTGAATAACGTGAACATGCCTCCCTTTGTGTATCGTAACCTCGCTGCGGAGCAGTACCCGGATCGCAGCTGGATCAGGATCGAATTACAGGGAGATGCCGCCAACCGGCTGGGTGTCGGGGCGCAGGTGGAGATCATTTATGAGGACCACGATTGGTATGCGGAGCAGATGCCGCAGCGGGGATTCCAGTCATCGGTGGATCCAGTGATTCATTTCGGTCTCGGTGCGCAGATAGAGGTTCTGGACACGGTTCGAGTTCGATGGCCGGATGGACGCATCAGCGTCCAGACAAATGTTTCAACGCGTCAGCGACTTGTGCTGCAGCAGGCATCCGCATTGCGGCCGGATACCACTTCCGGGAAAACCCCCTCTCTGACCCGTCTATCTCCGGCCGCCCCGAGTACGCCACCGGCTCCCCTCCTGGAAAATGTAACCACCGAGGTTCATCTGAACTGGACGCACATGGAAAGTTCCTACAATGACTTTCGGAGAGCCCCGCTTCTGTATCATATGCGATCTACCGAGGGGCCGCCGCTTTGCGCTGCGGATACCAACGGAGACGGGCTGGACGACGTATTTGTCGGCGGAGGCAAAGGGCAGCCTGGCACCCTTTTCGTACATGAAACCGGAGGCCGTCTAATGGAAACCCGTCAACCCGTATTGGAGCAGGATCGAGGCGCGGAGGATGTGGATTGTGTATGGGTAGATGTAGACGGGGATCACCGGCCGGAACTGTATGTTGCAGGCGGGAGCAGCGAGGTGCCGTCCGGCCAGCCTGAACTTGCTGATCGCCTCTATGCCATTAATACGGACGGGATTCTGGTGCCATTCGCCCATGCGTTGCCGAATTCCGCCTATCAATACAGCCATACCGGTACGGTTCGCCCGGCAGATGTAGATCAGGATGGCGATCAGGATTTATTTATCGGGATTCGCCAGGGACCTGTATATGGAGAACCGGTTGGGGGAATGCTTCTTGAGAATGACGGTTCCGGGCGGTTTCAGGATGCAACACAACGTCTAATTCCTGGCATCCAGGCAGCCGAATTACAGGCAGCAGGCATTACAGATGCTGAATGGGGGGATATAGATGGAAACGGGCAGCCGGACCTGGTGGTAGCGGGGGAATGGATGCCGGTTACAATTTTCCTGAATCAGGATGGGGTTCTGGTGCCCATGGATCTGGATGCATCGGGACTCTCCGGCACCTCAGGCTGGTGGCAATCCATCGCTCTTTCAGATCTGAATGGAGATGGAGCCATCGATATCATCGCCGGGAATCACGGCCTGAATACGCGTTTTAAGGCAGATGAAAAACATCCTCTGGAAATGTGGGTCCATGATTTTGACCGGAACGGGCAGATGGATCAACTCATGACCGGTTACGATCATGCCGGTGGTCCCTGGCCATTCGCGCATCGGGAACAGCTTCTTGCTCACTTTGGGCTTGCACCGTATATCGCTCAGCGTCATATGGGACGGGATCAGGGAGAACTTGACCGGATTTTTCAGCGACTGCCCCATTTCGCCCCCCTTGCTGAACCTTTTGAGGAGTATGCAGCCATGACGATCCATGACTTATTTGGCAGGGAGCTGGGCTTCGCAACGCATTACGCGGCAAACCGGCTGGAGACTGTAGCCATTTGGAACCAGCAAGATGGCACCTTCCGCGTCGAATCCTTACCGTTTCGTGCACAGTTGACCCCCATGTACGCAATTCTTGTGGAAGACCTTGACCGTGACGGCGTGTCGGAGATTCTGATGGGCGGAAATCTGTATGCAGCTGCGCCGCAGGCGGGTCGATATGATGCTGGCGATGGCGTGGTGTTACGCTGGGATGCTGCGGACGGATTTACGGATCTGTCCGCAAGAGAGAGCGGATTTCACAATCAGGGGCAAATCCGTTCCTTCGAAGTCATTCGCGCACACGAGGAGCGCCTGATTGCGGTGGCATTCAGTGGAGCGCGTCTGGCCATCTTTCGCCCTGCCCAGTCCACAGATTCTTCACCTTCACGGCAAACCAATCGGCATCAAAATCTACAGGGAACCACTAATCAATGACAAACGATTCATTTGAAAAGATAAACTACTCGTTTTGAGCAATGACGGATAGTACATCCTTCTCCTGTTCAGCATCAAGAAGACCAATCCAGACGCTTTCTACCCTTGCTTTGTCATCCAAAATGATAATAGTTGGAACCGAAGTTATTCCCCAATCTTGGTTGGGAAGAGCAATTAATGTGTCAACAGATAGATTTTCTTTCTGAAGTATGCGTCTTTGAAGTTCAATGGATATATTTGGATGAATACCGGCGACTACCCCAATGTTTTTGCTTTTTTCTTCTATAAGTGTTCTGTAGAAGGGATAACTCAGCAGGCAATATGGGCAGGTAGGAGTTAATACAATTAACACTAATGTATCCTGGTCCTCACGAAAATACTCTAACATAGCTGGAAGAGTATCCACAATGCCGTGGTCATCATTTGAACTAGCAAAAAAAGTTACTTGAAGAAAAAATAGTAACGCTACAACTACCAGTGCATACATTGTCCATTCTAAGTACCTCATGTAATTTCTTCAAAATCTATCCTAAAATGCATTTCGCTTAAACCAAAATTCTGAAGTATCTTTCGCATCGGTATCTTTGTAGGGTCGGATATGAAAAAATCCTTTCATAAAGACCTACACCCCTCGGTATCATCCTCGCTCAAGAAGGTCTGTTTATGGAAGAAACAACCACAGTGGCATCACGGGTTGGCTGATATATACGATCCTTTGCTATAAATGATGGGGAGTCTAATCTAAAAGAAGACTTGTACCCAAGCGACCCGGCTTCATATACATCAACGATAACCGTTAGATTTTCTGGATCTTCTGAATCACTGCGGAACTGAAGCAACAATTCGTCACCCACGACACTTATCAGGAGAGCATTTTCGAAATCGCCTTCAAGTTGATAGCTCTCAATTCCATTCATCACATCTGGCACAAGCTGAGGCGCTTCAAACCTGTCTATGCTCATAGTCTTCTTTGCCCGAACGAGATTACCATTCACATCATAAACCATAATTACAGGAAAATGAAAAGGAACGTAGATCATCCAGTCTTTATATGTTTCTATCATCCCACTTGCCAACATAGTAGAAACGAAACGGTCATCACCTTCAATTAATTCTCCAAATTGAACCGATTTATTCCTGAAATTAGATTCAAAGGATAGTGTATTGTACGCTCGGAGAATGTACTCTATATCTGTATTTGTTACAGCGCGACCGAAAGGTACCTCCTGTCTGTCAAATACTCTTGAATCTACAAATTCCCCTGTCGCCTTAGAAAAAGAAGAAATTCTCAAGTTGTTGGGATCCGTTACATAAATGAGCGAATCAGATAAGACTTGAACACTACTTATGCTTACAAATTCGCCGGGGGCATTGCCAACACCGCTTCCATAGGTCATAATATAATTGCCATCAGAATCATACCGAAAAATCTGATATGTACTGTAATCAACAACATACATATCTCCATTCGTGTCCGGTATGATATACTGAGGGTTATACAGCATAATCTCTTCATCCCCAGGTAACTCAAAAATCTTACTCACAGAAACATCTTTCCATATCCTTTCCCCTGTTTGTTGCTCCTCAGCTTTGTCTAGAAATAAAAAATCTCCGAAGCTAGCCTCCTCCTCTGCACTACTACAGGATAGAACAAAGACGCAGATTAAGACAGTGTATCTACCGTTCATAAAAGCCACCCCATGTAGAACAAAATTGGATCCCCGGTATGCAACCTGAAATAGGCAAAGGTGCTCCAAAACACCAATCACATTGCATTATTGCACACATCTTATTTCCCCCGTTACATCCCACCGCACGGCAAGATTGGGAACTACCACAGTCAGGAGTAATACTACGCTCAGCACTGTTAGATTTCCACCCCGACAGACCAATAAGTAATGCGAATATCAGTGATGTAAAAAGTATCCGAGATTTGCGAGATTTAATTGTAAATTTCATCATTAAAATATACTTTCTAAACATGTTACGCCCCATGTATCATCTGAAGTACAGGGAAGATCACCAGTATGGCAACATCTGACCCCCGCACCAATGCACGGCTTTAAACCGCCGTTGCAGAGCATAAAACTACATGTGTAATTGCATTTTATATCGTAATAATCGCTACTAGAGTATGCATTACTACCGAAAAACACCAGCATAACTGCAAAGAATAGAGCGATAGATGATCGGATCAGAGAATTTTTCCTTGGTATGGCAGGTGCCACGCCATCTGAAAAGATCAGGGTAAAAACACGCGCTTTATTTTTTCATTGAGTTGTTGAATTTTTGTGGCAAGTAAAACGAAAAGAACTGTCCACAGCGGACAATACCTGTAATATACGACAAAAAATATTTATATCCTGACTTCGACGGTTTGGTGATGTTCCTTTCTTGAAAAATCTCGTTTACGTGCTCTATGAGCGGATTTTTCATTTATCCCATTTGTAGTGTTCAGAATTCTTGGATATCTGGCATATATTCTGTATCTTTATATCCTCATAAAGCCCTATAGCGCCAGACATCTTCAAGGAAGGAACAATCCCCGAAACACGACATTCGGAGCGTGTTTCCTGATTCAAGATTCACCCCCCAGAAGGGGGACAGGTAGTGTTCACTTTTTTCGGAAATCTCGCTCTGCGTATATTCATATGGGGGATAACTGTCGAAGCCAGGACAGCGGACAATACCTGCAATATACGACAAAAAATATTGTCAAGTAGCCGGGGGGATTTTCACCCCCCGGCTCTCACAGAACCGTGCGTGAGCCTCTCAACTCACACGGCTCTTACCATGCAGCCGTTGGGTATTGAATAAAGGTAAACCATAAAGAAATTCCCAGTGCACAAATAGACCGGAATTTTGCCGAGCAATGCTTCCTAACCACCGCCATGACCGGCGCCAATGCCCACGGAAGCGTTTGTACTTGCGCATCATCCATCGGATCAGATGTTCATCTATACTTCGAAACACTCGTTTCAACTCCGATTTGAAAAATGCGCCATAGTAATCAATCCATCCGCGTACCGTGGCATTTATCCTGCCTGCGATAGATTCCATTGGCAGAGGACTCAAGCGAGCCAACTCCCAACTGCGAATGGTCTCCCGTATGGCGTTCGCCACCTTCCGACTGACCGCCGGATTAAACCCAGTAAAAATCCTGCCCCACGACTTTTGGTCATGCGAGGCCGAAACGTGTACCCCAGAAAGTCAAACGACACTTCAGGATACGTGCCCGACCGACCGTCTTGTTTGCAGTATACGATCCGGGTTTTATCCGGGTGTAAGGTTAGGTGACAGGCCGAAAATCGTTCCCGGAGTACCCTCCAGAGATCTTGCGCCTGCGCCTCACTCGTAACAGTGGCACACAATGTCATCCGCATAACGCTCGAACGGAATGTCTGGAGCATTGAGCTCCATCCAGCGATCAAATGCATAATGCAGAAACAGATTCGCCAGTAGTGGACTGATCACCCCGCCTTGCGGGGTGCCAACCGTCCGGGCCTCTTCCCGTCCGTCTGGATGCACTACCGGAGCTTTCAGCAAAAGGTCATGGTCAATTGTATCAAAGTATGCTTTGATATCCATGTCCAGTACCCACGCCCGCTGCCAGCAACGCGTACGTGTGCGCTGAATCGCGTCGTGGGCCGATTTCTTCGGCCGATATCCATACGAATCGGAATGGAATACCCGTTCCAAGATCGGTTCCAGTACCTGCTTCACCACCATTTGTGCCACCCGGTCGGACACGGTGGGGATCCCCAGCGGTCGAACGCCTCCGCTCGACTTTGGGATATTCACCCGCCGAACCGGCTTTGGATGATAACTCCCCGATGCCATCCGATTCCAGATCTTGTAGAGATTGTCTGCAAGATTTTCCTCAAATTCTGCGATCGTTTGGTCA
>JAJECE010000064.1 GCA_022822185.1 Rhodothermales bacterium
AAATTTCTACCGAGACTGAGGAGGGTGCGCTGTCGGGGAGTTCCGTGGACGCGGTACGATTCAACGAGCGAATGATAGACGACGTTTTCTCCTGATTTGAGGGTCCGGGATTTCGCATAGACATACATGGCAAAAAGGGGTTGATTTAAGGGTTTAAATGAATGGGTTGCGACAAAGATCCCGGAAAATCCCACTATATTTGCGAATTTTGGCAAAAAAATTTAAAAGTGTAAATTTTGGCCGAAATTCGCCGGTTTTCGGCCAAAATCAGGGGTTTTTGACCAAAAAATTCAAAATTTAATTTAGGAAAACCGCTGTGGCCGAGGCGAAATGTCAAACCTGCGTATAAAATATTTATCTTGAAATGGTTATCTTAGCCTTGGGCGGGCTTCCTATTGCTACATCAACCTAGAATTGCTGTCCTGTACCCGCATACATCGCTGATTAACGAAACCGAGATAGGTGTAAATGAGACGTTTTCTGACTCACTTCAGTGATCAGGCCGATTTGATATACAGGGATGAAATCCGGTTCAGGCAAGAAAATGAGACAGGAGCCCCCTTATTTGTCAAAATTTAATCCCACATGCCAAGGGAGGGAAGGCAATGGGGCCATTAGAGTCTAAATAGCACAGTTCTATTCTCATGTATGGAAGAATGCTTTTCAGCGGCTCAATCTGCTGTATTCTGAATAGTCTCAGGCCTTACGGCAGACAGGCTTTCCTGATTCTAGGGATTTCGATGTTCTGCTTAACTCCCTTAGTCTTGGGACAGTCCGTAGAAGTGATCGTCGTAAATGGTATCAATCATGAATATCCAGATAGCCAATACGATGGGAGCGGACAATATATACCTGGTCCAGGTTATACTGGTTGGTGGGATATTACTGAAGAGCAATCGGCATCTTTCAAAGTACGCCCGATTTTGGGGGAGAATGGTCGATTCGAAACCTATGGGTTTAGATTTGAGATAGACCTGTCATCACTGCCGAATTCCACGACGACGATCAGACATGGATCGGTGGTTGTACCTACTTCAGTCATTCAAATCTCCTTTGAACCGCCCAATTTTTATGGTGTGGATGCCTGGGAATACATATCTATTGATGTTGCACATGACGATGACAGCTGGGGCGGTTGTATCAAGGCACCCGTAAAAATAACCCCAAATCCGGGGAATTCCTCTCTGGAAGTAAAAACAGGCTACCTGAATTTATGCATCTTGGACGACGAGGGTGGTTACGAATTTGACCCAATGGAGATTGAGATAGTCGAGGGACGGTGGTCGGAGCCGATCACATTGCAGATTAAGTCGAGTAACAATGACCCCTTTTCTGCTTCTACTGAGATGGTCTTCAGGCCAAAAAATGTATTTAACGAAAAAGCAGGACTGCTCACCAAGCGTCAATATGATACCTACGATAGCCAGATGGAGAGAGAAGAGGGGCTGAGCTCTGTTGCTTCGACGAATTTGGAGAATGGAAGCGAAGGATATACGTTCGTACTTTATGCCTACGAGGATAACGACATCGACGATGAAGAGGGTGATGTCTTTGCGTGGGGTGTCGAGAAGCCCGGGAACGTTTTTGGTGGTCAACCTTCAACATTGGCAGTAAAGATTATTGACAACGAAAAGCCCAAAATCACACTAAAAACATCTGCAAACCAGGTAAATGAAGGTGAGCCAATAACGCTCACGGCAACGGTTTCGGAGAATTTGGCCAGTAATGTAGTTGTTCCGCTAACCTATCGTCACGCGGATCCTTTAACGGCCGAATCCGGAGACTATTCAGGGCCGGCAAGCATTACCATTGAGGTGTCTGGAAATAATCGAGACGAGACGGCGACCGTTAGGACATTCGAAGATAATGACTGGGAGGATGAAACGTTTCGTGTCGAGATTGATGAAGCGGGGCTGCGTGATGGAATACTTGCAGGAGATCCGAAATCTCAACTCATCACAATTATTGATGATGATAAGCCAGCCGTAACGTTAACCGCGAACCCCACAGAGGTGGAGGAGGGGTATGAGCCGGGAGTAGTCGTAACCGTGACCATTGCAGAGGATCCGGCCGTTGATGTGACGATCCCATTGAAATACGAGAACGATACGGCAGAAGATACCGACTACGAAGGGCCGGAAAGCATCACCATCCCTGGAAATGGCAGTATCAGGAGTTGGACGGGGGTGATCAGGATCCTCCAAGAGGAAGATGTAGACTGGGAGGACGAGACTTTTACGGTGGCAATTGATGAAGATCGGATTCCACCCATTGTGGTTGCAGGTGATCCAATATCCCAAAAAATCACCATCATTGACGATGATAAGCCGACGGTTACATTTACAGTATCACAAACGGAGGTAGAAGAAGGAGCAAGTTCGGGGGTAAATGTAACGGTAACGCTCACAGGGGATCCGCCAAGGAATGTGGTGATTCCATTAGTCTACAACCACGCAGATCCCCTAACCGCAGAACCGGACGATTATAAAGGCCCCGAAAACATTACCGTTAGCGGGGTCGGGGATGGTATGAGCGGGACGGGGAAAATTGAGATTCCCCAGGAGACCGCTGTAGACTGGGAGGATGAGACGTTTACGGTGGCAATTGATGAAAATAGGTTGCCCCCTACCGTACTTGCAGGGGGAGTACCCCCACAAGAGATTACAATCATTGATGATGATAAGCCAACCGTTACGCTAACCGTGGAACCGGATGAGGTTCCTGAAGGGGATGCATCCGGCGTGGTAGTGACCGTAACAATGACGGGAGACCCAGTTGATGATGTGGTGATTCCTCTGGCCTACAGTCACGCACCTCCTTTGACGGCCGAATCTGGCGATTACTCAGGTCCGATAAACATCACGATTTCAGGAAATGGAAATGGTATGAGCGGGACGGGAAAAATTGAGGTTCCCCAGGAGACCGCTGTAGACTGGGAGGACGAGACGTTTACGGTGGCGATTGAAGAAAGTGGTCTCCCGCCCACAGTACTTGCCGGGGACCCAAAATTACAACTCATCACCATCGTTGATGATGATAAGCCAACCGTGAGTTTGTCGGCATCCCCGGAAGCCGTAGAAGAAGGGGAGACGGTCACCATCACAGCAAAGCTTTCCATAGAACTGCCCAATGCGGTGGAGATTCCACTGACACTGAATAACGGGACAGCAGAGGACGAAGACTACGGTCCATTAACTCCCAATCCTATTCGAATCCCGGCAAATACTCTGGAAGGATCCGGTACAATTGCTACAATTCTAGATGATGAGGTAGAGGACGACGAAATCTTCACGGTTGAATTGGGAGACTTACCGTCTACCGTGACTGCTGGTTCGCCCAATTCCGTCCCGGTGACCATCAAGGATAAGCCAATCGTAAGTTTGTCAGCCACAACTCCGGTAAATGAGGGGGATGAAGTAACCGTAACGGTAGAACTTTCCAAAATACTTTTTGATGCAGTGGAGATTCCATTGACCTTAATTGAGGGATCCGCTATGGGCGACGACTATGGCCCATTAATCCCAAATCCCATCACGATCCCGGCAAATAGCCTGACCGGAACCGGCACAATTAACACAATTCTAGATAATAATGTGGAGGAGGATGAAACCTTCACGGTTGAATTGGGCGGCTTACCGTCTGCCGTAATTGCTGGTTCGCCCGGTTCCGTCCCGGTGATTATCAGGGAGAGGCCCCAAGTAACTTTATCCGCATCCCCGAGTCCAGTGGAAGAGGGGAATCCTGTGACCATAACAGCATTGCTATCAAGGGCCTTACCCAATGCGGTAACGGTTCCGCTGACCGTCACCCCTATAACAGCGGGGGGAGACGACTACGGCCCACTTATTCCAAATCCCATCACGATTCCGGCAAATAGCCTGACCGGAACCGGCACAATTGCCACAATTCAAGATGAACTCGTAGAGGAAGACGAAACCTTCATCGTGGCCATCCATGAGAACAGTTTGCCCACTGCGGTGATTGTCGGAGATCCAAAAGAAGTTCCGGTGACCATCAATGATGATGATAAACCTGTAATTACATTGGAAGCATCCCCAAATCCGGTAAAGGAGGGCGAAGGCATTACGATCACGGCGACAATTTCGGAAAATATATCCAGTAATGCCGTGGTTCCGCTCACGATTACTGCAGGCACCGCAGAACCCGACGACTATGGAAATGTAACCGAGGCAACCATCACGATCTCCGGAGGCGGGACGAATACCACCGGGAATGTACCTATTATGACCTTTGATGATGAAGATGATGAGGACGAGACATTCACGGTCGCAATCAATGAAAACAATTTGGCACCGAATCTAGATGCGGGGGATCCTAGATCGGTCGAGGTGACGATTGAGGATGATGATAAACTAGTGCCCTCAACAGTTACATTGAGGGCATCTGCAAGGCAGGTAGAGGAGGGAGGATCCATCACGGTCACTGCAACAATGTTTGTGACGCAGCCCAGAGATGTAGTGATCCCATTGGAGTATGTTCACGGCACAACAGAAGATGGGGATTATCTTCCATTGGATGCAATCACGATCCCCCAGGGAGAGTTGATGGGGGCAGGTGATCTTCATACGATTGATGATGATGTCTATGAGGAAGATGAGAGATTCACGGTTGCGATTAATGCAGATCAACTGCCTGGAGAGATTGAGAGGGTCAGCCCTTTCTCTGCGGAAATTACGATTATCAACAATGACTCACCTCCACCGGTGGAAGCGACGCTGTCTGTGAATCCAGAGAGGGTCGACGAGGGAAATTCTGTCACGGTGACGGTAAATCTGGCCACCGATTTAGACACGGATATAACGATTCCACTGGTGCTGACCGATATTAGCACAGTTCCCCAGGATTACAGTGCACCGAATCCATTCCAAGTAGAGATTACGACAGGAGAAACCATAGGGCAGTATATCATTTGGACTGAAAATGATGCTGTTGACGAGGAAGACGAGAAATTCAAGGTTGCCATTGAGAAAGATCAACTGCATGAAGATATTGTACTGGGCGATCCATCCGAAATAGATGTGGTGATTATTGACGATGACATAACGGGAATCGACGCACCAGAATCAATAACGGTGCGGGAAGGAGATACAGAATCTTTTAATCTCTCGTTGACATCGGAACCGTTAGATGAAGTTACGGTGATGATGATTTGGGCTCCGGGAGGGAATTTGATGGTAACACCTGTAACACAAACCTTCACATCAGACGACTGGGATCAGGGACAAGAGGTAACGCTGAGGGCAGGTGAGGATGATGATTTTGAAAATGAACAGATTCAAGTGACCCTGACGGCTACAGGTGGCGGATATATCGGCATCTCAAAAGTGCTCAATGTCACCATCATTGATAACGACGTAGCGGGAATCGTCGTGGCACCGCCTTCGGTCATCATGAATGAGGGAACTGCGGAAGAAATCAAAATTGCGCTGGCCCAGCAACCTTCGAGTCAGGTAACCCTGGCAATTCCGGGTTCCGCTGGAGACCTCACCGCTACCCCGCGGACACTGACCTTTACCCCGAATACATGGAATGAGGAGCAGCCGGTGAGACTAACGGCAGCGAAAGATGATGATTTGGACAATGATTTAGAAATCTTAACTTTAAGAGCATCCGGGGGGAACTATGCAGGTGTGGAGCAAACCGTCCAGATAACCATCATCGATATTGATGAGCCGCAGATCATAGCTCTGGACAAGGTGACGATAGATGAAGGGAATACATACCCGTTCATGGTTCGTCTTTCTGCAAAACCGGCGGAATCCGTAAATGTGACGTTATCCGGGCATGAAGGGACGAGTTTAACTCTGAGCGAAACATCAATCCCCTTCACACCCACAACCTGGAATAGTCCACAGACAGTAAGGTTGACGGCAGCAGATGATGCACCAGATTATGCTGATGAAACGATAGAGTTAACGCTTACTGCATCGGGAAGTGACTACGAAGGGATTACACATACCGCCGTAGTCACAATCATTGACGACGATGAATCGGCATTGACGATTTCCATCCTTGATCAGCAGGGGCATGAAAATGAAGGCAGTCTTCAACTTCGTATTGAATTGAACCGGTCCACAGATGAAATCGTAACGGTACAGTATACGAGTTCGGATGTAGGAGAGGCCGAGGCGGGGCTAGATTATACGGCATCACGCGGGATTGTAATCTTTGACCCAGGGGCAACACGTGGTGTAATAGAGATTGAGGTGATTGAAGACAATATTTCAGAGGGAGTAGAGAGGTTTGAGGTGGCCCTGTCGAATGCAAGTAATAATGCTCAAATTAAGCGTGGCACAGGGATCGGTACAATCCTGGATAACAACGGGAACGCGGTTCTTCGGGTAGACGACTTGGTCGTATTGGAGGAAGCGGAAGTGGCGGAGTTCTGGATATCCCTGTCGCATCCCCAGCATCAAATGGTAACGGCAGAATACCGGACGCAGGATGGGACCGCCAAGGCAGGCGAAGACTATGAGTCCACTTCAGGGATCGTGACCTTAGCACCAGGAGTCATGGAAGCCATAATTGTGGTACCGATCCTGAAAGACGGATTGGATTGGGAGGAAGAAACATTCAGTGTACATCTGGTATCTTCCAAGCATGCCGAGATAGAAAAGGCGGTGGGTGTAGCCACGATTCAGGAGTCCACGACGGCGAGTGAGAAAGTTCTGGAGGCGTATATGGCACGGTTTGTTCAGACGGCATCAGTACAGGTGGTAGATGCACTTGGGGGGCGATTCCGTCAGGCTGCAGACGGAGCTGTATGTGCAGCCTCAGAGCGCACAGAGATGGCACAACTCTGGTACTCCGCTTCTTCGTGGGATCCGTCTCTGGGCGAACTTCTGGCCGGCTGCCGCATGTCACAGCGTATGCCAGTCTCAAGTGGATCTCTTGGCGTGTGGGGGCAGGGCGCATTTCGGCATTTCAATGGACAGGGTGAGGATGCATTGACACTTCGCGGAGAGGTGACGACCGGAATACTGGGGGCGGACTACCGCTGGAAAGGAGGATGGCTGGCGGGCGTACTTCTGGCACACAGTCAGGGAGACGGATCGTTTGAGATGAAAGAGGAGTCCGGAGACATTACCTCTGCACTGACGGGGATCTATCCGTACGTGTCGTATACGCATGCGGGATGGGACATATGGGTGAGTGCAGGTGCAGGACGCGGCAATGCCGAGGTTCTGGAATTAGAAGGAGATCTGACCTCCCGCTTTGGGGCGCTGGGAATGCGGGGGAGTCTGGCCTCTGGCGGAAGCACCCGGCTGAACTATCATGGCGATATTCTCGTCACCGATGCAGAGATGGAGGAGCATGACATCAGGACAGAGGTGTATCGGGTTCGGGCAGGCCTTGAAGCCAGTGTACAGATTGCCGGCGGAATCCGCCCCTATGTGGAAGCAAATGTGCGGCAGGATGGTGGTAGCGCAGAGATCGGTACGGGGCTGGAACTAGGCGGCGGTGTGCGATTCGCAAACCCGGCATGGCGTTTACGGGGTGAGGTGCGCACGCAGGGGCTGGTGATGCATACCGCAGACGGGTTTACCGAGTGGGGCATCTCAGGGGCGTTGCAGGTGGGCAGTCGCACGGAAGGGCTGATGATGCGTCTGCGTCCATCGTGGGGACGCGGACAGGGAATGTCTATGTACCGGCAGCAGACGATCCTGGATGCGGTGCCAATGGGGGCAGACATGTATCGAACCGAATTGGAACTGGGGTACGGGATTCCGTGGAAAGAGGGCTCGGCAAGGTCGGTGGCGGGAATGACCCAGTTGCCGCAGGGGAGGATGTACCGGCTCGGCGGCGAACTGCGTCCGTGGGATCGAATCTCTTTATCAGTCTTTGGTCTTGCACACGGACATGAAGCCGCGCCGGGAGACATCGGTGTAAATGTGCAAGGAGCGCTTCGGTATTGATTGGACGTGATTTATCCACGATCACTGCCGAGAATTTTCATGCCGTTCGTTTCCCCGCACGGCATACATGCTGATACGGAATGATACGGAAGTGACAACTTGGAGAAAAGATCACTCCAGCTGGGCATGCAGGTGAAACCTTCGTCCACAGAATCCGTAGCAAATATAGTGGTTGTACATTCAAGGCCTCCATCTTTTGATCGGTGCGCTTGAAAGCAATCCAAGCAGGGGATCAAATTTTTTTCGGTTTTGAGGATTTCCCCTTGATTTTGGCATAAAAATTGCTTAACATTCTCTTAATACTTCCTTAAATAGAGACTGATGCAGGGGTAAACAAATACACGCTTCACTCCAGAGATCACCGTTATGTGACCTCCATGAAACGGATTCAGCCCGCGGTTGAATTTCTGCCTTCCTTTTTTCCTGCTGTCATTCCTGAGCAGGCGCGAATTCCACAAAACCCGTTGAATATCGGCTTGGATTTTCAAGCCTTGGCAACTCCAATCTATAAGGTTCTTCGAGAAAATAGAACTTTAGGGGATGATGCTGTCATTTCGAATAACCTGAATGATGCAGGTTGTTCGCCTGTGGTTTTGAACTTAGACGAAAATTTTCTGGCTCAAGGGAGCGGCCCCTTGAGTTTTGTGATTTTCCCCCATTCTCCTGGATACAATAATCGCTTCTAAATGGAGATTACACCTAGGTATGGACGCTATGAAAAGGTTTTCAAACCTGTAAAAGCAGGCCGGAACACAAAAAATCGGGGGCAAATCTCCGATAAAAATATCCCGCATCATATGCTCGTATTGGCTTTGTTATCATTTACTGCTGCACGAAAATGGGGCTTCCTCTCTGCGGGGCTGTTTGCCTGTTGCGTATCGTTTGCGGTAAGTGGGGCAGATAGGCAGGAAAAGGATTTCGTGCAAATAGAAACGACCACAGAAACGCCGGTTTCTGAGGTTTATCTCACGTCTCCCAATACTTTAAGGGAAGGTGAGACTGGATTAGATGCATGCAGTGGAACTCCAGAATTGAAGGTGCATCCAGAAGGGAGGCGATTGGCCGATAATCTACGATCAATGCCTTTCAGAAGGAAGTTTGATATTGGATTAAGCTGTGATCCGGGGCAGAATGTATACACTGTAACGATAATTCAGGGGTATGATCCAAGAAATAATATGACGCTCGGAGTTGACCCAGAGAACATGATATTCAACTCAACGAACTGGAAAGGTCAGACGGTTACGGTGTCTCATACGGGAAGTCCGGTAATACCGGTCAGGGAAATGACATTTTCGGTGTACCTTTATAGCAATGGGCACAAGTTGGATAATGGCGCTCTATATTTTAGGTTCAGCGATGCGGGAAAGCCACAAGTATCTATTGAGACATCTTCAAAAACTGTACTAGAGGGTGAATCAGTAACGATCACTGCGAAGATTGATCAACCCCAGCCTCATTGGATAGATATTTCGATCAACATGTTGGGTACCTCAACAACAGCAGACTCGTATGATATTGAGACTGCGTTTCCGGTATTCGAGATCCCTATTGGACCAAATGAATCTGAGGGTACATATACGATCAGGATTAAAGATGATGGTATCCCGGAGAAAAGGGAAAAGCTTGGTTTGTCAATTGATAGATATAGCTTACCGGTATGGCTCGGATTTGGAAAACCAAGGACGGCGAACATTATAATTGAGGATAAAGATCCTGAGATTGTTCTAGATCAGGAGTTGGTGAATATTCCAGAAGGGGAAACGAACGTCTTCACCGTGAAACTTACCTCAGAACCCCGCAGAAGAGTGAAAATAGGGATCGAAGGGTACAAGAAAACAGACCTCGATACAACAGCATCCGTTCCAAGGAAGTTGATCTTTGAGCCATCAGAATGGAATCAGGCTCAGACCGTTACGCTCGGAGCAAAGCATGATCCAGATGTTGCAAATGAATCAGTGGAACTCGCACTCAAGGCATCAGGTGGCTCTAAGGATACAGAAACTGTCAACGTCACAATCACGGACGATGATACACCGATGATTGTGGTAGAATCACGTTCAATAACCGTTGAGGAGGGAAAGACAACAACCTTTGATATTCAGTTTGATGTACAGCCCCTAAGAGATATAAATGTCGAGATCCGGGGATATTCAACTACCGATCTGGATACGATTGCATCTGTACCGAGAACATTAACGTTCACCGAATTAAACTGGAATGAGTTCCAGACGGTGACATTGGGAGCAAGGCATGATCCTGATTTCATGAATGATTCAGAGACACTTACAATTACGGCAACAGGCGGTGCGAAGGACACGGAAACGATCAGCGTAACAATCATAGATGATGATTCGCCTAAAATTATTATAGATCCGCAGTCAGTGACTGTTGAGGAAGAAAAAACTGTGTCCTTTGATGTCAGGTTTGATGCGCAGCCGCTGAGTGATATAAATGTGGCGATTACCGGCTATGACGGGACAGTTCTGGATACCACAGCATCGGCTCCAAGAGAATTAACCTTTAAGCCCGCAGAATGGAATGAACCTCGAACAGTGTCACTTGGAGCAATCAATGATGTTGATTTTATGGATGACGCGGTGACGCTTACAGTCACCGCAACCGGTGGATCTTCGGATACAGAAACTGTGAATGTAACAATCAAAGACAATGATCAGCCAGAAATCGTTATAGCTCCCCGGCCTGTGACCGTGAAGGAAGGGCAAATAACAACCTTTGATGTCAAACTTGAAGGACCTCCATCCGAGGATGTAAAGGTATTGATTACCGGATATTCAACTACAGATCTGGATACCACTGCATCGGCCCCAAGGGAGTTAATGTTCACTGCATCAGACTGGGAGGCTAAAACAGTGACCCTAGGGGCAAAGCATGACCCAGATTTTGTCCACGATGAAGAGCAACTCACATTTACGGCAACCGGCGGATCTTCGGATACAAAAATCGTTAATGTGACGATTACAGACAATGATTTTCCGAAAATCATTATAGATTCACAGTCTGGAATCATAACCGTGGAAGAAGGAAGTACAGCAACCTTTGATGTTAAGCTTGAGGGACAGCCATCCAAAGATATAAATCTGACCATCATTGGATATGCGGGCACAGATCTGGATACGACGGCATCAACCCCAAGGAAATTCAGGTTTACCACATCGGATTGGGGTAAACGGGCCGTGACGCTTGGCGCAATGCATGACCCTGATTTCGAGAATGACACTGAGACGCTCACACTTACTGCAGAAGACGGATCCATAGATGCAATGCCTGTCAATGTCACAATTACAGATGACGATATACCGAAAATCATCGTTAGTCAACAATCTGTGATCATTCCGGAGGGAGAGGCTGTGACCTTTACTGTTTCACTGAATACTAAGCCTCTGGGGCCTGTGACGGTACTCATTCCTACTCCCGTGGGAGATGTGACGGCCACGCCAGCCAGCCTGCGGTTTACGGCTAAAGACTGGAATATCTCTAAACCGGTACTTCTGAGGGCGCATCAGGACGAAGATTTTGATGATGACAGGGAGGCTTTAATGCTCACGGCTTCGGGAGGGGGCTATGAAGATATTTTCCTGTTCTTGTCTGTGACGATTGAAGATGATGACAGCGAACCCGTGAAGGTGAGTTTATCGGCAAATCCGAATCCAGTTACCGAAGGCGATGCTGTCACCATAACGGCGAGCCTGTCCGAGGCACTGCCCGGTGATATTACGATTCATTTGAAGGACACTCATGGGACAACGGAACCTGGAGATTATATTCCTCTTGAAAAGATTACGATACCCGGAGGGGAGATAACTGGATCGGGAGACCTTCTAACCGATGACGATTCGACGGTTGAAGGAGATGAGACATTTACGGTTGCGATTGATTCGGATCAGTTGCCCCTGGGCATGGAGGAGGGTACCCCATTCTCACTGGAGATTACGATTACAGACAATGATACAGCATTGCCACCCGTAGAGATTACGATGTCCGTGAGCCCATTGCAGGTGAATGAGGGGGAGTCAGTGACCGTAATGGCAACCATGGGAGGCACTTTGGATACCGATGTAGTCATTCCATTCATCGTGACCGATATCACCACGGAAGCCACCAGAGATTATCATGCATTATCTCCTGTTCAAGTGGAGATTAAAGCTGAAGAGTGGAATGGAATTTATGTGATCTCCACACTTAAAGATGAAATCATTGAAGGCAGCGAGACCTTTGCCGTGGCACTGGGCGATCTTCCAGAGGGACTGACGACGGGGGGACCACTTTCTCAGGTTGTAACGATACTAGACGTTGTTCCGCCAAAAGAAGATGTGAGAATACGAATCTTGGTAACCCCCAATCCGGTCAATGAGGGCGAGGATGTAACGGTAACCGTAGAGTTGAGCGAAGAATTATCCAATGATGTTACGATCCCGCTGAAACTGACGGATGTCACCACGGATGGTCAGGATTGGCAGTCATCCGTTCCGTCACAGGTAGACATCCACGCTGGCAAAAAAAGTGGAACGTACCGGATTTCTATTGTCCAGGATGCGGTTATAGAGGAAAAAGAAATTTTTTCAGTAGCTATGGAAGCGCTTCCAAACGGAGTTGTTGCAGGAGAGCCTGTTAAAGTGGATGTGACCATTATTGATGATGATCATGCAGGAATTAATGTAGTTGAATCAGTATCTGTGATTGAGGGGACTCAGAAAACATTCCAGATCTCGCTGACTGCAAAGCCATCCGATGGGGTTACCGTAACGATGGCTTGGGATCGGGGAACGGATCTGGAGGTAATCCCTGTTACTCGCATCTTTGCACCAGATGACTGGAATCAGGATCAGGATGTAACCTTATCAGCCGCCGAGGATTTTGATCTTATAAATGATCAGATCATGGTAACGCTGACCGCCATTGGAGGCGGCTATATTGGCACTTCAGAGACCATACAGGTGACGATCATTGACAATGATGCATCTGGAATTGTGGTTCCGGAATTGCTGAAAATTTCAGAAGGTGGTAGAGAAAGTTTTACAGTCCAGCTTACTGCGATGCCTTCTGGGCCGGTTACAATAACAATTATTCAGGATACAGATACGGATTTAACGTTGGATCAAACCTCTCTGATCTTCACTCCCGACGATTGGGACCTGCCAAAGACCATTACGGCAGAGGCAAAGCAGGATGATGATTTTGAAGATAATCTGGAGACCCTGATATTGACACCAAGAGGGGGAGGCTACGGAGGACGAACCTATCGAATGGATGTACAGATCATAGATGATGATGAGCCGCAGATCGTGGCCATAGATAAGATTACGATTGAAGAAGGCCGTACGTATCCGCTCCATGTTCGTCTATCCGCACAGCCATCAGGGACTGTGGAACTGAACTTTACTGGATATGTGGGCACACACTTGAAACTAGATCAAACGCTGCTCACATTTACACCGACGAACTGGCAAACCCTGCAGACCGTGACACTTTCCGCAGAGGAAGATAATGTGGATCGTCCAGATGACAGAATGGAGTTAACGCTCATTGCATCAGGTGGAGGTTATGACGGGAAGACACATAATATCCAGATTATAATCGTTGACAATGATGAACCAATAGCGCCGTTGACGATCTCTATCTACGATAATGACGGATTTGAAGAATCGGGAATCCTGCAACTGCCTATTGAACTGAATCGTCCTGCAGATCATTCAGTAACAGTACAGTATTCGAGTTCAGATGGAAAAGCGATTGCGGGAGATGACTATACAGCATCACGCGGAGTTGTAATCTTTGATCCGGGGGCAATCCGCGGCGTGGTTGAAATACAAATCATCGTGGATGATATTCTGGAGGGGCCGGAGAATTTCACGGTTATGCTATCGAATCCCTCACGTGATGTAATCCTTGCACGTCCAAAGGGAACAGGGACAATTCTGGAGAATGGCGGAAATGCGATTCTACGGGTTAGTGATGCAATCGTATTAGAAGAGGAGGGTGTGGTCAGATTCCAGGTATCTCTATCGCATCCGCAGCGTCAGACGGTATCGGCAGAGTACCGGACACAAGATGGGACTGCCAAGGCAGGCGAAGATTATGAAGCAGTATCTGGAATTGTAACCATAGCACCGGGAGCTGTGGAAACGGTGATTGCCGTGCCACTCTTGGAAGACGGGCTGGATTGGCAGGAGGAAACCTTCAGTGTTCATTTGATGTCCGCGAAGCATGCAGAGATTGAGAAGGCGGTGGGCGTGGCAATCATTCAGGAATCTACGACGGCCGGTGAGGGAGTTCTGGAAGCATATACGGCAAGGTTTGTACGAACAACTTCTTCACAAATCGTGGAAGCACTGGGAGGTCGATTCCGCTTAGCCGCAGATGGCGCAGTATGTGCCGCAGCAGAGCGTGCAGAGAGGGCACAGCTCTGGTACTCGGCCTCTTCGTGGGATCCATCTCTGGGAGAACTTCTGGCAGGTTGCCGCGTGTCTCAAAATGTACCCGTATCTAATGGTTCCTTTAGTGTGTGGGGGCAGGGTGCATTCCGGCAGTTCAATGGCCGCGGAGATGATGCGCTATCACTTCGTGGGGAGGTTGCAACGGGAATGCTCGGAACAGACTACCGCTGGAAAGGAGGGTGGTTGGCCGGCCTACTCCTTGCACACAGTCAGGGAGATGGATCATATGAGGTGGTTAACCAGTCTGGCGATCTCACGTCAGGATTGACGGGAATTTACCCATACGTATCGTATAACCGTGCTGGATTGGGTGTGTGGTTGGCAGGTGGGGCAGGGTTTGGACAGGTGGAGCTGGCAGAACTGAAAGACGATTTAGTATCCAGATTTGGAGCGATGGGGGTCCGGGGAACGTTGGCATCAGGTGATGCTGTCGGACTCAATTATCACGGAGATATCCTGATGTCGGATGCAGAAATTGAAGATCACGACATCATGGCAGAGGTCTACCGGATTCGAGCAGGTCTGGAAGCAAACCTACGGATTATGGACAAAATCAGACCCTATGTCGAAGCGAATATACGTCGGGATGGCGGCAGCGCGGAAACGGGTACAGGGCTGGAACTCGGTGGCGGTGTACGATTCTCAAATCCATCATGGCACCTGCGGGGCAATGTCCGTACACAGGGGCTTGTAATGCATACGGACGATGGATTTACAGAGTGGGGCATTTCGGGATCCTTGCAGGCAGGCAGTAGATCCGAGGGATTCATGATGCGCCTGCGCCCATCATGGGGGAGAGGGCAGGGGATGTCTATAAATCGTCAACAGACGATTCTGGATGCAGTTTCATTCGGGAATGGCAGGCACCGGACAGACCTGGAAATAGGCTACGGAATTCCATGGGCGAATGGTGCTGTCCAATCCATCGCAGGATTAACCCAGCTGCCGCAGGGAGTGATGTACCGGCTGGGGGGAGAGGTTCGTTCATGGGAGCGATTTTCCTTCTCGGTTTTTGGTTTAGCACATGGACATGAGGCAACGGTAGGAGATCTCGGATTGAATGTGCAGGGAGCACTGCGGTACTAGTCATTATGTCCCTATGGTTTCGTTCAAAATCATCACAGGGAGCAAAATTCAACATTGATTGTTCCAAGAATGTGTTGTTTAACGTTTCTATCTGGACTAAATTTTAATGAACATGCTTTCAGTATTTGATGTCGCAGCCTATATCGTCAAGGAAATGGGACAAGTGACCACATGGAAACTTCAAAAACTCCTTTACTACAGCCAGGCATGGTCTCTGGTATGGGATGAGATGCCTCTGTTTGTCGAAGAATTTGAGGCATGGTCCAATGGCCCTGCTTGCAGAGAATTCTATAACTTCCATAAGGGAATGTTTCTGCTTCAGGAACTTCCTAGAGGAAATCCTGAACTACTTACCGATGATCAAAAGTCCACAGTTGACACTATAGTGAGGGCTTATGGCAATAAAAGCCCACAGTGGCTTAGTGCCTCTACTCATGTGGAAGATCCGTGGAAAGATGCACGTAAAGATCTTCCTCCAGGAAGGCGCGGAAATTCTATAATAAGCAAAGAATCTATGCAGATGTATTACGGTAGCCTTACTGATGAGGATGAGCTTGTAGAGGAGGTTGAGTTCTGTTGTTAGTATGTCACGGCAGAAAAGACCAATACGGAAGAGTAGAAAACAGAAACGCAGGGCACTTTTGTCTTCTGAAGGAGGTAAACGCAGTAGTTCTGATCATATGAGTCCAGTTTGGTCATTTCGAATAGCAGATAATAAAAGAGTTTTCAGTTTATACTCAGAAAAAGCCTGTCAGGATTAGTGCGTGGATATTCTTCCCAAGCTCAGAGACTTTGAGAGCATGACCTAGGCAGAGATCAAACATACAGCGGGAAAAAGGGGCGACGAAAAACCAATCACCATTTTGTTGATACAGAAAAATTGTCCAACAATGCCAAACAGCGCCTGATATATCTAAATCTGGATGATCACGATCCACTTTTTTCTCTACGACTTAACAGTCGAATCAGGATATATGGGATCATGGTGGGGTATGTTTTCAGAATTATCTGGTATGATCCCGACCATCGTCTGTACCCATCCAAGGCCGACTAAAGCATCAATAAATCGGTGACACCAACATCTTTTACCATTCTCTAATCCTGACTTCCACGGTTCCCCCATATGAATATATGCGGAGTGGGATTTTTCAAAAACGGAACATCGCCAAACCGTCCAAGTCATGGACATGAGGCAACGGTAGGGGATCTCGGATTGAATGTGCAGGGAGCACCCGCAGTACTAATCATTACGTCCCTACAGTATTATTCAAAACCATCACAGGGAACAAAGTTCAACATTGGCTGTTCCAGACATGTGTTGGTTAACATTTCTGTCTGGACTAAATTTTGGAGAAAATGCTTTCAGTATTTGATGTCGCAGCCTATATCATCAAGGAAATTGGCCCGGTGACCACATGGAAACTTCATAAACTTCTTTATTACAGCCAGGCATGGTCATTGGTTTGGGATGAACAGTCTCTCTTTGACGAAGAATTTGAGGCGTGGGGTAACGGTCCGGCTTGTAGAGAACTTTATAATATTCACAGAGGGCAATTTTTACTTAATGAACTGCCTATTGGAGACGCGGAAGCACTGAATGAAATCCAAAAAAGCACGGTCAATGTAGTCTTGAAAGGGTATGCAGATAAGCGACCACAGTGGCTCAATGATCTAAGTGTGATGGAAGATCCGTGGAAAAATGCACGTAGAGGGCTTTCCCCATGCCAAAGAGGTAATTCTATTATCAGTAAGGAATCTCTTCAACTATATTATGGGAGCCTCAGAGAGGAAGACGAGATTTTGTCAGAAGAAGAATAAAACTTGTATTGATGGCTAGACGAAGGAGGACTCATAGAAATCAGCGTTCAAAGAGTAATCGTTCCGTTCGAGTAAATGATGGCGAGAAGTTTGACGGTTTTGATCAAATGAAGCCCGTCTGGTCATTCAGTTCGGCCGATAGGAGTGGAACTGAGAGTCTATTTTCAGATCGGGCCTGTCAGGATTGGTGCGTGGATATTCTCCCCAAACTCAGAGACTTTGAGACCATGACCTGGGCAGAAATCAAACGCCAAACATACAGTGGAAAAAAGGGGCGACGAAAAACCAATCACCATTATGTTGATACAGAGAGGTTGCCAAACAATGCCAAACAGCGCCTGATACATTTAAAACTGGATGATCACGATCAACTTTTTTCCCTGCGGCTCAACAGCCGAATCAGGATATATGGGATCGTGGTAGGGCATGTTTTCAGAATTGTCTGGTATGATTCCGATCATCGCCTGCATCCATCCAGGGCCGACTAAAGCATCCATAAATTGGTGACACCAACTTCTCTCCTCCGCCCCAATGTAACATAAGGTTAATTATGTTGCATGGGACTGCCAATACAATACAAGACAGCGCCTTGATGATGCGGTTGACTCCATTATGGCTGTATCCCGGAAGCAAAGTTCTAATCGCTTGTTGCAGAAACCAAGGCCCCCGCACTTTTGCGCAGAATACTTTTCCGCGCAGAAGTTCAATTTAGAGTGTTCGGTACACTACTTCTTTAATAAACTCGCATAAAGCGTCCCGTCTGGACCGAATTGCCCGAAGGGGAATCAGCAATCAAGCGGTACAGGTAAAGCCCCGAAGGCAGGGATCGACCATCCACATTAATGGTCTGCGACCAGCCAGCGGCGACACTGCTCTCAGGAATGATCAGTACCTGTCTTCCAATCACATCCATAACCTCTACCCGTACACGGGCTGGCCACGGGAGATCAAAGGTGAGCTGTGTTGATTTTTGAAAGGGATTAGGGTAATTCCCCACAATCGTGAAACTCTCTGGCAAGGATTGACTCTCAACAGAAACGGGTGCATCATACACATGCATCTTGAACAGCAGACTTTCGATGGTTCCCCCCGCATCCGTTGCCGTATAGGTATACTCAACCGGCGAATCGGTTGCTGTGGTCGGCGTTCCACTAACTGTGCGCGTTGAAGCATTAAAATTCAGGCCTGCCGGCAGCTCTGGCATAATCGTATATGCTATGGGTGCGATCCCTCCAGTCGCAACTGGTAATACCAGAGGCGTGATGGTCTGAGAGCGTGGATACCTTTGGTCCGCAATACTCCCTGAAAACTCCAGAGGTGCATTTGTATCGGTGGCATCCCATTCCCATAACTTGAGCGTCTCACGCCCCGCTGATGCAAAGAATTTTCCATCTAGAGAAACAGCTATAGAGAAAACATGCGCCCCATGCTGCACAGATTCCAGTTCCCGTCCATCGGAGACGTTCCAGCGGATAATGTGCCCACCGGCTGATCCAGAAACTAACTGAGTTCCATCTGGGGAAAAGTCCACCGAAAAGACCGGAGCAAAATGTCCTATCAAAACTCGAAGTTGTTGCCCAGTATCTGCTTCCCAGACACGAATCCCCCCATCCTCCGAAGCGGAAGCCAGCATGCTGCCGTCCGGGGAAAAGGTTACCGAGGTCACAGAGAGTGAGTGCCCTGTGAACTTTTGAATTTCCAGCCCCGTGTCCACCTCCCACATACGCACACTATTATCGCTTAACCCCGAAATCAGCCGGGTTCCGTCGGGAGAAAATTCTACAGAATTAGCCGGACCAGCGTTCTCCGTAATTTTTTTCAACTGCTGACCTGTGTTGGCATCCCATAGAATGATATCCCCGTTTTCATCCGCGGAGGCAAACTGAGTGCCACTTGGAGAAAAGGCAACAGAAAGGACATTGCCTGCAAGCCCGGTATAACGTCTTAATTCTTTCCCCGAGGCTACCTCAACAATGGACATTTCACCTCCGGCCAGCCCAACCACCAGAAAAGCCCCATCCGGAGAAAATGCCAGAGATAAAGCAGAACTGGAGGGATTCCTAGATGTTTGTAGAACTTTTCCCGCAAGAGAATCCCACAGGCGAACATTCCCATCCCATGATGCAGATGCCAATTGATTCTCGTTCGGGGAAAAGACTATGGCGTTAATCTGACGTGTATGCGCTGTAAATCTTTTGGTTTTTATTCCCGAACTTCCGTCCGAAGTTATATCCCACACAGAAATCGGTATAAGCTTCAATCCATTTCCCAGCTCCTGTCCTGAGGCCCAGGCCACATGTTTGTTGTCCGAAGAAAAAGCCACCGAAGAGAGGGCGGGATAAGGCACAGTCAGTATGATCACCCGACCAGCAGCCAGATCAAGCACAGCCAATTGATTATTATTGGTGCCGTAAACCCCTCGGGTACCGTCTTCAGAAAACTGGACGGACGTAATTTCGTCTCGGAGAGTCAGTGGCTGTTCAAGGATTTCTAGTCCATCAGAAACCCTCCACAGACGGGCCGTCTTATCGTCGGATCCAGAAAATATCAGCGCGTCGGTTGGAGAGATGTCCACAGAATTAACAGGTCCGGTGTGACCTGTAAGGCTTTGCAGCTCCTTCCCTGAACTGATCTCCCAAATACGTATACTCTGATCCCCTGCCCCGGAAATCAAACGGGTTCCATCAGAAAAAAACGTCACGGAGTTAACTGCCCCGGAATGTCCGGTAAAGTGTTGTAATTCTTCACCTGATTCTGCATTCCATAGTCGGATGCTCTGATCTTCAGACCCAGATACCAGCTGTCTCCCACTTGGCGAAAATTCTACAGAATGAACGGGGCCGGTATGTCCGCTAATCTGCCTCAGTTCTTTT
The DNA here is from genome assembly GCA_022822185.1 of Rhodothermales bacterium. GTDB lineage: Bacteria > Bacteroidota > Rhodothermia > Rhodothermales > Bin80 > Bin80. The sequence continues at coordinate 20,173 of JAJECE010000064.1, forward strand.
CCAGTCGTTGCATCCCATAGACGAATACTCTTGTCTTGAGATCCAGAAACTAACTGGCTCCCGTCTGGCGAAAATGCTATTGACAAGATCGGGCCGGTGTGACCAGTGAAGTGCTGTAATTCCTGCCCGGTATCTGCATCTCTCATGAGAATATTCATATCTTTCGCTCCAGAGACCAGCTTGGTACCATCGGGAGAAAAGATCACGACGTTGATCCAATCCTGATGCCCCAACTCTTCCGCCGTCCAAATCGGCTGTCCGAGGGCAGATGCTGACAGCGTAAAGGTCAGCAGAAGTAAACTATATTTCATTGTTTAGAACTAATTCAGAGGACACTATACCGAAGTAATGCGCAAGCCGGTATTCGGCCCGCAGCTGATACGGCTCCCCCTTTTCTGTGTATGTATCTATATCTATTCTCAACGACACCCCGTCGCTGCACACGAATGCGATAGATGCCTGTAAGTTACGGCATAGAAGGTAAAACTACACCTTGTGCTTTGAAAAAAGCCCGCAGGATGTTTCCTGAATCAGCACTGGGGAGGCCATGAATGAACTAGTTGACGGCCTGAGCGTCTCAGTGTAATCCATTCTAATTTCTTCATAACAACTTTGAAATGGCTGGATTATCACAAGATCATGTCCCTGAAATCACGGTTCAGGAACTGAAACAGTTTATGGACCGCAACGAGCAACCATTCCTCCTCGATGTTCGGGAGGAATCGGAGTATGAGATCGTAAATCTAGGCGGCCATCTGATCCCCCTGAACCAACTCTCGGATCGGATGGATGAACTTGAACCACACCGCGAAGACGATATGATCGTTGTTCACTGCCGGTCAGGAGGAAGATCCGCTCAGGCGGTCAGGTTCCTGCATGCGGCGGGCCTCACAAATACGAAGAATCTCCGTGGAGGGACGCTGGCATGGAGTAAGGAAATTGACGCAAGTTACCCCACCTATTAAGTCAGTTGCCTCCCCGATCCATGTCATTACGGGGCCTACCGCAACCGGTAAGACGGCCCTGGGCTTGAGACTCGCACAGATCCTGGGCGGAGAGATTGTTTCCGTGGACAGTCGGCAGATCTACCGGGAACTTACAATTGGATCCGCAAAACCGGGTGCCGATGAACTGGCACAGGCCCCGCACCATTTCATTGACGAACTAAATCTTGGTGAACCGTATTCTGCGGGTTTGTTTGCTAAGCAGGCCTCCCTGCGCATTAATGAGATTTCCGAACGCGGCCATGTTCCAATTGTGGTCGGAGGCTCCACACTCTACTTGCACGCACTGGTGCATGGCCTGTCTCCGACTGTTCCCTCCGATCCTGTCGTACGGGCAAATATTGAAAAACGACTGGCGAAACTCGGAAAAGAAGCCCTCCATAAAGAACTGGCGGAAATAGATCCCCCTTCAGCCAGTTCAATGGATCCCACAAAAACCTCCCGATTGGTTCGTGCACTGGAGGTTTATGAATTAACCGGTACTCCCCTGTCAGAATTTCATGGCAGATCGCTCCCATTGTCTCATAAATTTTCGGTTACCGTACTTACCCTGGAACGCCAGACCCTCTACGAACGCATCGAACAACGCGTAGATAGAATGCTCGAATTGGGCCTTATTGAGGAAAACCGGCGGATTCGGGATCTGAAACTGGATCCATCATTGAGTGCACTGAAATCAATCGGCTATCAGGAACCAATGGCATACCTTGACGGCCTCTATAGCTGGGACCGTATGGTTGAACTTATCAAACGAAACAGCCGGCGCTACGCCAAACGGCAACTGACCTGGCTTCGCCGCTATAAAACCTATCGCCGCGTTTGTGCACAAACGCCAGCAGACGAGCTATTGGAAAGTGTCCTGAGACTGCCTCGACAATAACTCTGTCTCATGGAGAGGCTGCATTCCCGCCACGGACGTAAGCCGTCGTAGATTTTTCTGGTATTGGGCCAGGTTGAAGAACGAATCCGGCGGTGGTAAACGGAATTGTATCAGATTTAAATTCCGCAAGTATATTTGCGTTATTTGCCAGAAATAGTTTGCGCCACTGCTTTGAAGTTCGGAAGTACAAATACTCTTCCTGTGTATTCATCTTTCCGAATGAGCGTAACCGGTTCGCCAGTTGATCTACCATCTTGAGGAGGACTCGCTGAAATGATGTTGTATAGACGGACTCCACTACAATGACCCTGCCCCGACAGACGCGAAGCGCCTCACGGAGCAGCAGTTCTGTATCCTTTGAATGATGTAGTACACAGTAGAGAAGTACGACATCAAAATGATTTGATGGCCACGGCAAACGTTCCTGCTTTAGTCGTACATAGGGAAGGTCTGTTTGATTCATAAAAACAATATCCGCAAGCAAAACACTTGCTCCCAGTTCTTTCTGAATATATTCGCCCACATATCCCTCTGCACAGCCTAGGTCCAGAACGGCCTTTGCACTGCTGTCATGCGGGAAGAATGGTTGGATCTTCTTGAATTTTTTACAGGCCCTGGCACGCATCAGACTCTGGAGCCATTTCGGAGCATACTGGAGCATTCCAATAATCCCCCATCCTGCCCAGCCAATAATGACAAATGTCCAATACGGACCGCCCACATATAGGAGATAGGTTGCTGCACTCCACATTCCAAGCCAAATCCAATGCCATCCGTAAGCCTGTATACCTGCGGTCAAAAACAACGGAACCAATAAGTACCATGGATGAACGGTTGTTGTCAGGAGAAGATAGCAGCCGGTTGTAATGAGCATTGCCTGGGCAAAAGACCAGCGTTGCACCCGATCCAGGAGATACAAAACCGGAAGGCTGCAAAGAAAGATTAATCGCAAAAAAGGCCCCAGTTGCTTACTCCAATCCTCCCCTGTAAGCCCCTGCATTACAGCCTTGAGGCTGTAATAAAGACCGGAGTTAAATTCAAAAAATCGGGCATACAAGTCAAGCGACCCCGAAACGTTACCGAAAACATAGGGTGCCGCAAATGGAAGGGCAAGTACAATTGCAGTGACCGCCCCCGGCCATACAGCATTCCAGCCGCAGCGCCTCCACAAATAGGGGAAGAAAAGGAAAGGAAATAATTTGACACACCCTCCAATTGCAAGAAAAACAGATGCCCATCTGCCCTGCTGATTCCGTGCCAGATAGATCACCGAAATCAATACTAGAAGAAGGAGTGACTCGGTGTGTGCCTGACCTGCTGTTTCCAGAATGACAACGGGATTCCATGCATATAAAAGAACAAAGCCTGCTGATACAAGCCGGGCAAGCATGAAGACCGCAATCAGTTCAGCCAGAATCAATCCCCCCTTGACGAGATAGTAACTCAGAAACCCATCGGGCTCATGCCATGTAGTCCCTGCCCGGAAAATTAATTGCGAAAAGGGTGGATAGACACTGATAAAGGTTTTTGAATTCAGACGCTCAAATGTGAGGTCTTGCTGAATGTCCTCAAGAGGAACCTCTTCCGGAGTAAATTTATACGGATTAACCCCTTCATGCTGAATCAGGCCATCCCACACATATCGATAGGCATCATCCGAAAGAGAAGGAGGAAGCCCAAGGAGAGATAGCCGGAACAGAATAGCATACATAAGGATGATTTTGATGGAAAATTTTCCCATGCGCCAGCACAGTATCCAGCACATACTGCCGCAGACCACTAAACCAAACACGAGGGAGAGGTGCATACGATCAACACCGATAAGGCCCAACGCAAAAATCGAAGCACATAATCCGACTTGGCAGATCCATTGCCCTAAAAAGCTTGAATGCCAAGAAAATTTCATTGATTGTCTTATCTTAGTGCAGGCAAGGCTGTTGTTACTGTACAGTCGTCGCCGATCCTATTGATTCATCAGCAAAATGGATTCTAACGAAATTAGAATCCATTTCGGAATTTTTGATATGATATACTCCATCAATCACCTTTGTATTCCATCAATCTCATGAAAATAACACATCTGAGAGCAGTTTTGAAAGGAGAAGCCTCCTTTATCAGTATAGCAGCGTTATTACTTGTTATACTATCGGTTGGGATTTTATTGCTCCCCGCAACCACTCCCCCAACCGAGCCTGCTTCAAGATCTGAAAAATCCAGATATATCAAAGATCCGTTTGGATATCCCGACAAATTTGCGGAGTACTTTGCGGCGGTTGAGGGACTGAATGACGGGTATGCCCCCTATCCGCCGGGACACAAGATGCGGGAATTCCAAAAAGCTGTTGAGGTGAATGCAAAAAACGGTCGCATGGCAACCCCGTTAAACTGGATTGAGCGTGGACCGGGAAATGTGGGCGGAAGAAGCCGGGCAATCATACTGGATCCAGACGATCCCTCCCATGATACATGGTATGTTGCCTCCGTCGGCGGGGGCGTATGGCGCGCCAAGCGCTCGGTATCATTCGGACTGCAAAGGGTTGAATGGACTCCGCTAACCGACGATTTGCCCAGTCTCGCAGCGACCACGCTGGATCTATCCCGAAATAATCCAAATGTGATGTACTTCGGGACGGGGGAAGGATTTTTCAATGTGGATGCCGCCTCTGGAATCGGAATATTCAAGACCACCGATAAAGGGGAAACCTGGACTCACCTGACGGCATCTGCCGTAACCGGTGACAGTGACTGGCGCTATGTAAACCGACTTGCCGTACATCCAGATAATCCAGATATTGTCGTTGCTGTAACCAACGGTGCGATATTCCGGACAGAGGATGGAGGACGATCCTTTACAAAAGTCCATGATGTAGGTAGATTACGTGTGCAGGACCTGAAAGTGAACCCCAACGATTTTAACATCCAGTTCGCATCGGTTGTAGGAACTTCGATTCTTAAATCAACCGACGGTGGAAAAACATGGCAAAATTCATTCTCTAGTTTTGTACATGGAGCCGCCCGTATTGAATTGGCGATTTCTCCATCCCAGCCGGAGGTCATCTGGGCATCCGTTGAAGGTGCCGGCGGCAGTCGGCAAGATTTAGATCTGTACAATCGACCAGCACCGATCGACGATCTCTACCGCTCGCTGGATAACGGGAATACCTGGCAGCTTCTTGAATTTTCCAGCAGCGCCGCATCCGCCGAAAAAACGTTCCTCGGAAATCAGGGATGGTTTGATAATTCCATCACAGTTCATCCTTTTTCATCAGACACGGTTTATGTCGGTGGTGTATTCCGGTGGAAAGCATGGGTTGATAGCGATGGAACGTTTGAAATAGAGGGCCCATCCCGCTTTTATAACAGTGCTCCATTTCTTGATTTTATAAGTTTCGGAGCCGCCTTTGCAGGGGGACGATTGGATGCAGGTTATCGTCTGGCCGAAGATGGTGAGGCGCAGGACATCACGGTCGACGAAATGACCTCCGTTGAAGTTCGATTTGGCCCCGGGCTTACCCAGATGGCACATCGCTATACAGTAGATCCGAATGGTGGCAGAAATGGGGATGGAGGCGCAGGAATTGCTCTTGCAGACTATCTCTATGCGGATTATACTGAGGTGCCCTTTCAGGTTTGGGATACAGATAATAACCGGCAATTGATGGTCTCATTCCGGGATCAGGCACGGAACGGTGAATGGAGTCTTATTCCGCAAAATACGGATGGACCTGGAGATACACACAGCAGAGAGTATATTTTTATTTCCAAATATGACTATGATGCCTCCGCCCCCCGTTCCGAGTACACAGAACAAGGGGGATTCACCAAGGGGGTTATGTATTTTTTCTGGCCGGTTCTTAATGCAGATTCAGATGTAGCCTGGGATCCCGATGCTCCGCAACCTGGAATTTTATATATAGACTTTTCTACATTAGAGGGACGATACCGCACTACGAAACTGTGGGAAAATGGCGATGTGCATGTAGATCACCACGGGTTTACAGTTGTGCCCATCAATCAAAGTACGAATGAGTTTCGTATTCTGAATGTGAATGACGGAGGGGTAGCTTATTCACTTGACAGTGGAGAGAACTGGTGGCAGGCAGACGAGACAGCAGGGTACAGTACCGCACAATTTTATGATGCCACCAAACATCCACGCATCGCAAGATATTTGGGAGGAACGCAGGATAATGGTACCTGGCTTTCTAACTTAAACCCTAGTGACCGTGGTGGATGGCCGGATGAAGAGGTGCTTGGAGGAGATGGATTTGATGTGATCTGGAAGGGAAATGATTCATTGATGGCATCAGCTCAAGGTAATCTGATCGGACAGTCGTTTCGCGGCGGGGACTTTCGTTTTGATCAGACGATTCTTGATTTCGAAGGGCAATTCCTCACATCAATTGGATGGACACCGGAATCAAAGGAGATCGTTTTTTCCATATCCCCCGAGGATGGCCTGCTGCGATCTCTGGAATTCGGAGATAACTGGCATGCCATCAAACCGCCCAATATAGCAGCATGGGGAGGTGGCAGTGGTGGAAAAGTGCGCGTTTCGCTTGCCGACCCGAATGTCGTCTGGGCAGGGTATCGACTCACAGCGGCAGGAGGTGGTATTACGCTTCATGTATCCGAAACTGCACGGAACAGCATCTCCACATCTACCTCAGGTATCGAGGGAGCCGTCACCGTCTTCCTTAACCGTACCTGGCCTTATCTGGACGGGCGGGAAGATGCTGTAGGAGGGGGAGGGGCAATAGAAATTCGTCCCGTCTCCACGCCCAACTTTACACCAATTGCACCCATTTCGGGATTAGCCACCCATCCCCTTGAGCGTGCGACGGCTTACGTCACGTTTGCAGTTCCATGTCTGCCAAAAGTAGTCCGAACAACAGATATGGGGGATACCTGGGAAGATCTTTCAGGCTTCAGCGACCTCGGCAGTTGTGAAAGCACCAATGGATTTCCTGATGCCAAGGTATGGGATATTGAAGTCTTTCCTGACACCCCCCAGGTCATTTGGGCAGCAACCGACCTGGGGATTTTTGAATCACGTGACGATGGTGAGACCTGGGCCTATCTGGATAGCGGACTGCCTGCTGTCAGCGTATGGCGCATCCGTATTGTTGGGGACGAAGTTGTTCTCGCTACGCACGGTCGCGGGATATGGGCGCTAAATCTCAATCAGGTGCAGAAGACGGATAGAGCAAATACCGCCAGTGAACTTCCGGATTCTTTTGAACTTCTAAGTAATTACCCGAATCCATTTAACCCGAGCACCACCGTCAGTTTCAGGGTGGCAGCTGAAAGTCATATCCGCGTGAGCGTCTTCGACATGCTCGGACGTAAAGTGGCAACCCTGACGGATCAGCCCTATACCGGCGGAACCCATCAGGTTCAGTGGGATGCATCGGCAATGGCGAGCGGACAATATATCTACCGGATGGAGGCGAACGGGAAACTGGTCGGGGCCAAAGCAATGCTGCTGCTCAAGTAACTGCCCTTATCGGTTGCGGCAGGCTATGTCTGATGATACGAACCAGACATAGCCTGTCGCCTTTGCCTTCTGTAACTTTACACTAAAATCTCTTTCATTATTGCAATGATTCTATGAAAAAATCACGTAGGGTATCAGCTTTATACAGAGAAACATCCTTTTTCATTCTGGCTGCGCTGGCCCTGATCATGTTTTCGGTCGGAAATTTATTGCTGCCCGCAATACCTCCTCCGCTGAACTCTACTTCTGGATCCGAAAAATCCAGGTTCATCAAAGATCCATTTGGATATCCTGACAAATTTGCAGAGTATTTTGCTGCAGTTGAGGGAATCAATAATGGATATGCCCCCTACCCGCCCGGCCACAAAATACGGGAATTTCAAAAAGCCGTTGAGTCGAATGCGAAAAACGGTCGAACTGCAACTCCGTTAAACTGGATTGAGCGCGGCCCAGGGAATGTAGGTGGAAGAAGTCGCGCAATCGTATTGGATCCTGGTGCCCCTTCTAGGGATACATGGTACGTCGCTTCCGTCGGCGGGGGTGTATGGAGAGCCAGACGCTCAATGTCCCTCGGAGGACTGCCACAGATTGAATGGACCCCGCTAACCGACGATCTGCCCAGTCTTGCGGCGACCACACTGGATATCTCCCGAAGCAATCCCAGTGTAATGTACTTCGGGACAGGAGAAGGATTTTTTAATCTTGATGCCGCCTCCGGAGTCGGAATGTTTAAGACCACCGATAAAGGGGAAACCTGGATTCATCTGGAGGCATCCTCTGTAGGTGATGATGAAGACTGGCGTTTTATTAACCGGCTTGCCGTACATCCAGACAATCCTGACATCGTCGTTGTGGTAACCAACGGTGCAATATTCCGAACCGGTGACGGCGGGCGGTCTTTTATAAAGGTCTATGACGCTGATGGCCTGCCCGTGCAAGATCTGAAAGTTAATCCAAATAATTTTAACACTCAGTTTGCATCGGTTCGGGGAACTTCAATCCTTAAATCAACCGACGGTGGAGAAACATGGCAAGATTCGTTCACTGATTTTATATACGGAGCAGGTCGCATTGAACTGGCGATTTCCCCATCCCGGCCGGAAGTGATCTGGGCTTCGGTTGAAGGTATTGGAGGGAATCGGGTAGAACCGGATGGATCTGGCTTTACGTATCCAATCTCAGACATCTATCGCTCCAAGGATAACGGAAATAGCTGGAGCCACATAGAATTCTCCAGTAATGCAGAACCCGCCGAGAAGACTTTTCTCGCCAATCAGGGATGGTATGACAACGCAATTGCAGTTCATCCATTTTCCCCCGACACGATCTATGTCGGTGGAATCGTTCGATGGAAAATGTGGATCAACGACAGTGAAGGATTTCAGAGGGGACGTATCCTCCGCTTCAATTATGATGACATTCCATTTCTGCGCTTCCAAAATTTTGCAGCAAACGCTTCCGATGGAAGATTGGATATGGGTTATCTCCTGGTTGATGAAGGTAAAGCCCATGATATGGCACTCAACGAAATGACATCCGTTGAGGTTCGTTTTGGCCCCGGGTTTACCCAGATGGCACATCGTTTCACAGTAGATCCAAATGGCGGGCGAGACGGAAACGGGAGCGCAGGAGTTGCTTTTGCAGACTATAATTATGCGGATTATGTTGAGGTTCCGTTCCAGGTTTGGGATACAGACAATAACCGGCAGCTTATGGTTTCATTCCGGGATCAGGGACGGGACGGCGAATGGAGCCTCATTCATTCAAATTTTGATGGACCAGGGAATACACACAGCAGGGAGTATATTTTTATTTCCAAATACGATTATGATTCCGTCCCCCACCCCGGGTACACACAGAAAGGAGGCTTCACTAAGGGATTCATGTATTTTTTCTGGCCCTTATATGCTAGAGGTTCAGATGTACAATGGGATCCTGACTCTCCTCCAGCAGCAGTATTGGATATAGACTTTACCATTATAAACGAATATGGTAGAACTACAGAGCTGTGGGAAAATACACTTGTCCATGTAGATCACCATGGGTTTACGATTGTTCCAATTGACCAAAGCAGGAATGAATTCATGATTTTGAATGTGAATGACGGCGGGGCTGCCTATTCACCGGACGGCGGAGCGACATGGTACGAGACAGATCTAATCGTCAAGAGTAATACGAACGGATACAGTACAACACAATTTTACGATGCAGTGAAGCATCCAAGATTCGCAAGATATCTGGGGGGAACACAGGATAACGGCGTTTTTATTTCTGACTTGGATCCGACTGGTTCTCGTGGGTGGTCGCATGAACCAACACTTACCGGTGATGGATTTGATGTAATCTGGAAAGGGAATGATTCCCTGATGGCATCGACCCAGTATAATAGGATCGTACGCTCGTTCAACAATGGTCTAGATTGGACATTTGATCGCACAATTGATAATTTTACGGCACAATTTATTACATCTATTGGTTGGACCCCCGCATCAAAAGATGTAGTCTTTTCTATATCTCCAGAAGATGGCCTGCTTCGTTCCCTTGAATTCGGAAGGAACTGGCATGCAATCAAGCCGCCTGATGCGGCAATATGGGGAGTAGAAAACGGCGATGGGAGGGTGCGCGTTTCACTTGCTGATCCTAATGTTGTCTGGGCAGGATACACACTCACGGAAGAATTCGCTCAAGGTACACTTCATGTATCCGAAAATGCCCGGAGTCGCATCCCTGAAATCGGGGTGGAGGATGCAATAAAGATCCGGCCAATATCGGGTCCTGGCTTTACACCGACTGTGCAGTTTTCTGGACTGGCAACCCATCCCTCTGCGCGTGCTACGGCGTATGTCACATTTGCCGTACCATGCGAGCCAAAAGTGGTTCGGACCGTGGATATGGGAGAGACCTGGGAAGATCTTTCAGGCTTTCGAGGAGCCGTCAACTGTGAGAGTACCAATGGATTCCCTGATGCCAGAGTGTGGGATATCGAAGTTCTCCCCAAAACCCCGTGGGTCATCTGGGCCGCAACGGACATGGGGATCTTTGAATCCCGTGACCATGGCGAGACCTGGGCCTATCTGGAAAGCGGATTACCTGCGGTCAGCGTATGGCGGATCCGCATTGTTGAGGATGAAATTGTTCTTGCCACACATGGACGCGGAATATGGACTTTGAATCTCGACCAGATGCAGGCGGATGTAGAACGCGGTGACCGCGAGATCCCGGATGCCTTTGAACTTCTGAGTAATTATCCAAATCCGTTTAATCCGAGTACGACCGTCAGTTTCAAGGTCGCAGCCGAAAGTCATATCCGCGTGACGGTATTTGATATGCTCGGACGTAAAATAGCGACCCTGACCGACCAGCCCTATACCGGCGGAACCCATCAGGTTCAGTGGGATGCCTCGGCAATGACGAGTGGACAGTATATCTATCGGATGGAGGCGAACGGTGAACTGATCGGAGCCAAAGCAATGGTACTGCTCAAATAATCATCTTTATGGCTGCCTGCGGGCTGCTATGTCTGGCAGTAAAAGACCAGACGCAGTCCGCGGCCATGGTCTTCCACATGAACCTCATCGGCCATGGTCTGCATAAAATACTGCCCCCTGCCATGATCGGCCATCCGGTTCGCCTCGGTCAGTGGATTCCGCTGTGTCCAGTAAATCCCGTCGCCCTCATCGGTCACCGTCAATTCAACTTGATTCTCCTCCTTCACTAGGCGAAGAGTTGCCTTTTTCGTTTGATTCCACTGATTTCCATGCTCCATTGCGTTGGTCAGCGCCTCACTCGCCAGCAAGATGACCCGGTAAGCTAAATCATCGTCTAAGTCCAGTGTCGGAATAAAATCCTGCAATGTCTCTACGGCATCATCCAGATCCTTGAAGGTGGATGATAAATTAAGTTCAAGTTTTTTCTGATGCATAATCCCCCCTGCCCTATAGCGTTTCAATGACGGAGTCAAATACTCCAGCTAACTTCTCGGTTAGACGGGCACGACTGAACATAGATACAAATGACTCGTCCGGATTGGGAAAGTTTTGTTTCTCCCAATCGCTGGCTACTTGGGTGAGCACTCGTAGAATTTCAACATTACTCTCCGGCCCGGCGATGTATGCCGCCCCGTAACGGAGCAGCGTCTGACGCGCCGTTCCCGGTGGAATCAGAGCCAGAATCGGTTTTCCCGTACCCATGTACTCAAATAATTTCCCCGTTGAGATGCCGGATGCACCTGGCCTGGTGCCAATCGTCATCCATAATACATCCGCTTCCCGTTGCAATTCAACAACGCTTGAATGGTGCAAATACCCCGCATATTGAACGACATCAAGTAATTTCAGGGTCCGTACCAACTCCATAAACCCACTTGGAACGAGGCCGGCAAAAATGGCGGAAATTTTGGCGCGCATCCTGGGGGTTCTGGCTAAAAATTCGCTAAGTCCCCTTAGAAAATACTCGGGAGTCTGCGCATCATAAAAAACACCGGTATAGACAACCTTCAACTTCGCTTCGGAATAAACGGATGCCTGCGCTGCAGACTGCTGCCGGTCAAATCCATGTGGAATCACCTCCGTCCTCTTTTGAATATCCGGGTGTCTTTCCTCTAAAGCCTTCAGGATTGGGCGATTGATGGTCATGATTGCCGAGGATTGCGCTAAAACCTGCCTCTCCTTCTGAATATGCAGTCTCCGGTGGAGTTCTGTGGGATACAGATGCCTCGGATTCCCAACCCAGTCATCACGGAAATCAACGACCAGAGGAAGCCGCAGCCGTCTGGATAAGGTCCTCCCGACCAGATGCCCCGTATACGGTGGTGCACTGGAAAAGACAGCATCAAAACGCTGCATCGCCGCCTGACGCAATCCTGCATGTACGGCAAATGGCATCCAACCCAATTTATTGTCAGGGATAAAAAGCCAGTTACTGATGTAAGCCAACGTTTGCCGCTTTGTTTCTTGGGGTAATCTTACTGTCGCACCCGGACGAAACAGTCGGGTTGGATCAAGACTCCGGGTGCGAATGACCTCAATGCCTGCCTCTTCAATCGGAGTCCACAGCGATTCATCATGCGCAAAGTACCCTCTGGGTTTCGCCGTTATGACCGTCGGCTGCCATCCATACTTCGGTAAATGGCGGATAAATCCCGCAACCCGTTGTACTCCGCTCAGGCCAAGCGGAGGGAAGTAATATGCCACAACCAATATACGCCGCATCCAATACGCTCAGACAATAATCAGATCTGGCTCAATGTGTGAAAACCGCTCACATGCAGATGCACCAATCAGCACCGTATCCTCAATCCGAACTCCAAATCTGCCTGGCAAATAAACCCCCGGCTCAATGGTGATGGTCTGCCCTTTTTCTAAGATCGCCGATGAACTTGCCGAAATGCGCGGCCATTCATGAACCTCTAAACCAATACCATGCCCCGTACTGTGACTGAAAAAATCACCCAATCCGGCAGCAACTAAATTGGAACGGGCCGCGTGATCAACGGCAGATGCATCCATCCCTGCGTATGTCACACTCACTGTCTGCTCCTGTGCTTCCTGAACGGCTTCATAAACTGCCCGAAACTCTGCACTGGGGGTCCCTCCGCAATAGAGTGTCCGTGTCATGTCTGAGGTATATCCGTTAAAACTACACCCAAAATCTAAAAGCACAGCTTCATCCGCAGCTAATGCCCGGTTGCCTGGACGGGCATGCGGGAGTGCACTGTTTGCGCCGAAAGCGACAATGGTTTCAAATGCCATTCCGGATGCTCCGCGGAGCCGGTGCTCATAGTCAATCAGGGCGGCCAGCTCAATTTCCCGGATGCCCAGGGTTATGTGCGGAATAATATCATGAAATACAGCATCCGAAATCGACTGTGCCTGCCGCATCTTTGCAATTGCTTCTTCTGATTTTACTGCAACACGACGATTCAGTAAATTCTCCCTCGGAATCAGCGATATGCCGGGGAATGCAATTTCCCAGCGGTAGAGGTCGGCAACGGTCATGTATTCCGGCTGGATCAGCAGCCGGTCCGTCGCACGAATCAGGCCCTCATTTTTTGCTAGGTCAATCAGATTATGGGTGCCAATATGAATCTGTGCACCATGGACTTCCAGGGTTACCTGCGTTTCGTACCGGCGATCCGTGAACAGATGCAGTCGTTCGTCTTTTACAAGCAGAAATCCATTGGATCCGGTAAATCCGCACGCCCAACGGACATGGGGCAGATGGGTAATCAGAATCCCTGTGCCCTGTTCCGATGTCAAGGTTTCCTGAATCCAACTGCCTTGAATTCCAACACGGGATGCAGAACTACACATGATCAACGCGCTTTAAGCAGGTTGGATGATCAAAGCCTGCATGGCCCATTTCTTTCGTGACCGGATAGACATCCAGGTCCAGATGATCCCTGTTTCTGATGACCTTGCGGGCGGCATATGCTTCACTCAGATAGGCATCCATTCTTTCTGGAACCACCACCACCGGCATACGGTCATGGATAAAAGAAATATCTTCCTGTGCATCCTGTGTAAGGATGACACATTCATTTTCGGTATACAGTCCTGCGAGGAAGAGTGGTTCCCCATTTCTGTTTCGTATACAGTAGGGCTGTTTTCCAAGAGGCGTGATCCGCCATTCATAGTATGCGGTAACCGGAATCAGACTGCGGCGGATTTGAAAGGCATCCCGAAACATCGGTTTTTGGGTTACAGTTTCCGCCCGTGCATTGATGACCGGACGCTTCATCTTCGCCCGGGCAGGTCGCATCCCCCATGTAAGTAAGATCCATGATTTGTCCTGACCCATCTTCGTCATCTGATCTGTTAATTTACGGATATTTAGGGAATTTTCACCCTCTGATCTCACCTGAAGATACGTAATCGCATATTTTTTGTCAAAAACTCTATGTAGTGCTATAAGTGTTGGAACCAGATCCTCCCC
>JAJECE010000017.1 GCA_022822185.1 Rhodothermales bacterium
CTGTGGTTAGGAGATTCCCGTTTTGATGGCTAACGGCATCTGCAACGACATCTGCAATGGCTTCAGCTTGTTCTCGCTTAATCCCTGATTTGGCGAGTTTACGAGCAATCGTAAGTGTGTTAATCATGTTCCCGAAGATAGTTCAATTGCGGGTACATTGCTTAGGAGTTATGGTTCCCATTTCATATTGGCCATGACTGGAGATGTTCAATTTTCTGTCATGCATGCAGAAGCAGGATATTTGCCCTTTCTGAATTGACTCTCTAGCCTGAATTTCTGAGAGAGTTTAAGATGTACCCGCTCACTTGGAAATTCAGACTGAAAATTGTAATCTCGAAATGAGTAGTCCTTTCCGTGGTGAGAGATCGGTAAGATGATATCCGAATCCTCCTATCACAAGACGAAAGGGCACATCAGATGCCAAATTGTACAAAACGGCTGAATCGGACGCATCCCTTGGTGCGTGCCAAGCATGACCGGAGGTTGAACAGGACTGAGCGAAAACAGAACCGGAATCAGTTGATCTTATTCAAGAAGATGCGCATCGCAATGCCTGCGGGGGTGATCTATGTGGAGGTGTAGGCGATGAGTAGTTGGCAGAGGTCGGGTGGATTACGAGCAAAGGCCGTCCGGCGCGGAATGCGTGAATGCAACTGCGGTTTTGCAAAGCGATGCTCCTGCCAACGAAGAACCGATCCAGCCCCCATGCCAATCCGGTGCATTTACATGTCGGAACTCAGTCTGCCAGAAAATATAGTGTCCATTCAATGGTATCTGCTGACTATCAGAGAGATCATCAGTGCGGCGGAAGTGAAGCAGATGGTGGACTATTATGTGCTCCGTTGGCAGGTTGAAGATACCTTCCGTGTCCTCAAAACTGGCTGTCAGGTGGAAAAACTGCGTATGAAGAAGGATGCCTCACTGCATCGGGCGGTTACGCTGAATATGGTCGTGGTCTGGCGTATCATGCTGATGGTCTTTTTGGGCGTACATGGCAGAACTACCTCCCATGTCTCACCCGTACCGGCGATTCTGACGGAACCCTGTCCAACTGCTCATGTTATAACTTGTAGCGGGGGTGTGATGAATATCATTTACGGGCGAAATTTCAAAATGAGCATTTTGTCGAGTAGCCCGGGAAATCTCACATCCACGCTACTCCGCAGCGAAAGTCAGAGGAGTGTTTTTGTGGACGGATGCAAGATTTCTTCAAGCCGGCTGATTTCCTGAAATAAATTTGATTAAGAGGTGTATCAAGATGTCATACGGAGCTATAATAGGAGACCTTGTCGGTTCGGTTTATGAGTGGAAGCGAATCAAGACAAAGGAGTTTGAATTTTTCAAGCCGGAGTGTTTTTATACCGATGATTCGGTATGTACGGCAGCGGTCGCACACATACTACTGAATGACCCGCCTTCGGCAACTCAAGCGTTGCGTCAGTGGTGTCGGAATCACCCGGACAGGGGGTATGGTGGTAGGTTTCTCATTTGGATCAATACTGACGAAATGGACGCGTATAACAGCTATGGGAACGGAGCGGCGATGAGAGTGTCCCCGGCAGCTTTTCTTAACCGGCACCGATCAATAAAAGAAGCACTATTGGCCGCCGACCGGGTAACCGAGGTTACCCATAACCATCCTGAGGGTATTAAGGGAGCAAGAGCAACCACGCACGCTATCTGGTTAGCCTTTCAGAAACACAGATCGGAGCATATACGCAGGACCATTGAGCACGAATACGGATACGATCTTTCCAGAACCGTTGACGAGATCCGACCTGACTATGCCTTCGATGAGACCTGTCAGGGAACTGTTCCCGAAGCCATCACATGCGCACTTGAGTCAACAAGTTTTGAAGACGCTGTTCGGAACGCAATTTCGCTCGGAGGGGATTCCGATACACTGGCGGCAATAGCCGGGCCAATCGCGGAAGCCCTGCATGGTGTTCCGAAGGATCTTGTGGGAAGGGCAAAGCAATATCTTCCCACAGATATAATTGGGGTTGTTGAGAGACTATACGCTAGATGGAAGAGTGTTTAAGAGCACCGCTTAATGAAGCGGGTTGCGTATGATGAGTTCCATTTCCTACCGCTGCACATCTGCTAGGTGCGGGTATGCAGCGGTTTTGTTAATTTTGCCGATCATTGCATGTCAAAACGGGGGGACTCGCTTTGAAGATTCCCCGATCATTGATCGATTACTAGATTCTGCGCCGCAGTTCGTCGTCAATACGGATATTAAACCGGAAAGATGGGAGGCTACAGTCCAAGTGGGGATTCCAAATGATTCGCTGATAATGGGCAGACCGGGCCATATGATTGTGATCGATGATAGTCTTTATATCTCTGAGGAGTTCGGACATAATATATTTGCGATAGGCGCGGATGGATATATCAGCCGAAGAATAGGACGATTGGGAAAAGGCCCTGGAGAGTTTACGGATCTAAATGGGATGCAGTATAGCGGTTCACACGTATTCGTGAAGGAGATGGAACGTGTACAGGTATTCACGGAGACCTTCGAATATGTCGATTCGTTCTCCTCCCTGGATTTTTTGCTGAGTACATTCTCGATTTCGCCCGATTATATGTTTCTGCAATGCCCAGGGGATCCACGGGGAGAGGATTGGATGGTTTGTGCGCGCAGTTTATCGCCCCCGTATCATTGGATTCCGTCGATTAAATTGCTTCCTAATCTGGATATTCCGAATCAAACGGGGGAAAACAGCAACACTGTAACCGTTTCTCCTGACGGGGATCGGATTGCTCTGGCATATGCCGGATTCCCGTATATCTTCATTTACGATGATCGGTTCAGGCATTTACGAACGATTCGATTCGAGGGGAAGCAGGTTCAGGATTTTCAGACTAGTGATTTTCCGGCAGGAGTTCCAGTCGTAGGGGATGCTCTCACACGGGGGTTTGTACCTGTAATCAAGTTCATCAATTCCCGCTATCTGATTACAAGATCCCCCGAATCCGATCATTACATTTTTGATTTGTCTGAAGATGATTATAGGCTCGAAAGAAAAATCATTTTCCGTCCCCTCAATGACACAGAAGACAGAAGAAACATTATCGCAAATGACTTTCTTCTGTATAAAAATCATTTGTACGTAATAGATCCCTGGGAAGCATACGTTTATGGTTATCCGTTTAACCTGGAGTGAAAGGAGAGCGGCGGAAAATCATCATTAGAGGCGATCTGAGGCCCTTATTTGCGTTCAGGGGCCCGGATAAGGGGTAACACACGCCTGTCAGGTGCTGCTTGCTGATCTTGTGGCATCTCGGTACGGATCGCAGCAGTTCCGTCACCGCGGTCGCCAAATGCGCTATGCACGAAAATTCATGACCGCTGCAATATCGCGTCTGGACGCGGCCGGCTCGGTCAATGTGCCTGATCAAATAACAAAACTCTGAAAGTGTCGGATCTTCGGTATCTAGAAAGAGATTGCGTATTTTTTGCGAAAGAGATTCAGAGCCGGATTCAGGGTTCAGATTCTCAATGCTTTTTGGCGATTTACGGTGCAGAATAGATTGGGAGGGCTTTATGCCGCTTTTCGTAACCGGTCCCGGTCCATCAGGAACCTGCCGATTTAACACAGATTGGTCGCAACAATATTCGCGCCTATGGCTCGCACAAATCCCCTCCCTGCCGCCTTTGGTGCGAACCCGGTCGCCACCATGATGCTCCAGACCATTAATTGGGATTCAATCAGAACATGTTACTTTTGTGCCTTCTTGAATTTCGGTGTGGATTGGCACTCCCGATCCGCCTTGTTGAGACGGCCCTTCTTCGGAACGATCAGATGCGGCAGCAGGGACTGGACTGCTTCCAGATTTTTCTGGGAAGAGAAGCTACGATCAAACATGAGCGAATGGATCAATGTGTTTTGGGATGGAATATTTCAGTTCGATCTGTGGATCGTCACAGAAAACGGATTCATTCTCTCTTGATCAGGATCCTGGGGTGAGTTTTTGATATTCTATGAGGGCCGCCTGATCGGTAAGGTCTATGATTTTTGCCATTACCTCAAAGCCAGATGTGTCTGTAAGTCTCATGGGCTTTCCTAACCGGAAACTTACCGGCTGCTGCCTTCCCTGGTCAATGGAAATATGGTCCGCGTACAGATAGGTTTGATCACGATCATTTCGTTTCAGGTTCAGTCGTCCATACAGTCCGGGAATGTGGCCCGAGGCGTTCAGGAAAATAATGGAGCCTCCATGTATGAGCGGATTCAATTCTACAACTAATCCTTCTTGGTTCGGAATCCATTCCTGCATGAATGCTGCTGAATAGCCGGGCATTGCGGCATACACCGTCATCGGCAGATGTGAATTATCCAGAGTAACATTTGCTTCCCCGTTCTCATCGGTGACTGCCCGTACCCAGGATTTATTCGGAAAGAGCGCCAGAATATCCGCGCCTTCTACGGGCTGTCCTTTAGAGTAAACGGTGATGATGGCATCCAATGGGGTAATTTGCAACTTAGCGGCGGGGATGATCAAAACCAGATTTGTCTGATCAATGATCCTGTACTCCGGACTGACTCCCAGTAATTCCCGGGTCTTTTTGAATATGATTGAAACGCCGTCTCCACGCTGTTCCATAATGTACCTCCGATGCTCAGATCCCGGTACGTTCCCGACGGGAAATCGTCCCAATATGGATGCAAGCACGGGGTTTCGATCTGCCCGGCCGGAACTCATGCCCTCTATGGTCATCCCATTTGGAAGCACTCCAGGCGAGTCAATTTCCAGTCTGTTTTTGAACATGGAAAGTCGGATATGGCGGGCGGCCATAGAATAGTCACGATGAACAACCGCATTTACGACCGCCTCAAATACCGCCGAAAGATGGTATTGCGGGATATTTTCCCGGGCCGGGGTCTTCCGTGTTGCGACACGCATGTTCCGGGTTACAAACTTCATTGCATCGGCAATCTGAAGGGAGAGGGGGCCCTGGATCTCCTGCATATCCAAGTGCCCGGAGGATCGATCAGTACCTCTATACATCGTGGCCCGAATGATGGCCTGGGGTAACCATACATGCGGTGAATTGGTACAAAGCAGGATTCCGGCAACGGTCGCCCGCTCCATTCCACTGACATCGGAGATGATTAATCCCATATTCTTCAATGCAAGGAGAGGATCATCTGCACCTGCTGCACTGAGTAGAGGTTCCCATAGACGCTCTACGAGTGTATTGAATCCGGTATTTGGAACCGCCTGCCGATCAAACCAGAGATATCGGCTCTGGGCACGTTGCTGGGCCAGCCGAAGACGTTCGTCATGTCCCATGGAACGCTTGGTCGGGCCAACCCGAAGATAAGCATGCCCCGCCCGCTCATGTACATGTGTTCCTCTCGGTATTTCTACAAGGACAATGATCTTTCCGTCAAGTTGTCGCTGTTCAAGAATAATATTGAGAGGGGGTTTTATGGTGTCGACAGATACTTCCGCCAACATTAGGCTTAGTGCGGCAGCCTGCTCTCTGGACATTCCCTGAAGTTCTCCGCGGTCCGAAACTCCGCAAAGAAGCACTCCGCCATCCGAATTCGCAAACGCGGTTATTTCATCAGCGAAGTCGTCTCTTCGGGGACTCTTTGGACGGTTCCCGCTGAATTCAATTTGTTTGAACTCCCAGCGACCATCTTCGCTCAATTGAAGACGCTCACGGATTTCTGCGTTGGTAATGTTCATGGGATGTCACGATGCTTTATTCAGTGACTGTGTGCAAGGTTCTATACACATAACCTCGTATCAAGATATAAAAATCACAAGCAATATCAGACATTCCCAGATATTACACCCCCAAAAGCGCAATCCATATTACGTTATAGGGGAGTGCAGTAAGCACAAAGTTAATTTCCGTAACGGTATATTTATGCTGATTTCTGATACGAGAGACATGATGAAAACGGTTAGGTATTGCATTGCCGCTCTACTGGTCCTTCATTGCACGGCATCGGTTGCGAGTTCGCAGATCACAGTTCAAGGCACGGTCACCGATGGTGAGACGGCTACGCCTCTGCCCGGGGTTACAGTATCTGTTCGTGGAACTACGCTCGGGACCACAACCGCCCTTGACGGAAGCTACACAGTCCAGATTCCGACTGCCGGTGCAACGCTGGTATTCCGGTTTATCGGATACCAAACCCAGGAGGTTCTTCTACCATCAAGTATCGAAGGACTTGATATCATACTGATCCCTGCAATCTTCGGTCTGGACGAAGTGGTTATTGTGGGATCACGGCGGCAGCCCAGGCTCCTGAAAGACTCGGCCGTGCCGGTGGATGTACTTGGGGTTTCGGATCTGCAATCATTGGCGACAACGGACATGGATCAGGTTTTGCGGTCGCAGATTCCATCCTATAATCTTCAAAGTTATACGGGGGATGAGGCAGCTGTGGTGCGTCCGGCAACGATGCGGGGTTTGCCCACCGATAATGTGGTGGTTCTGGTAAACGGCAAGCGCCGCCACCGGTCTGCCTCTATTGCACTTTCAGGAAGTTCCTTGAATGTGGGGGCACAGGGTGCAGATCTGAACATGATCCCGACGATTGCCTTACGGCAAATGGAAATCCTTCGTGATGGTGCGACAGCCCAGTACGGTGCAGATGCGGTTGCGGGGGTATTTAATTTGCGGTTACGCGAAGATAAGCAGGGGGTACGCTCTCTTGTGCGGACGGGGCAGTATTCAAAAGGAGACGGGCGCTATATCCATCTGGCCGCGAATGCGGGGTTTTCGCTACCCTGGAATGGGTTTTTCAATCTCAGCACTGAGTACAGGGATGTGCAGGCTACAGTTCGCAGTGTTCAGCGCGAGGATGCAAAGAAACTGATTGAGCGAGGCTATCCCGTAAACGACCCCGCCCAGATTTGGGGCAGCCCTGAGGTGAGCCACAGTATCCTCGGATTCTTCAATGCTGGACTGGATGTAACCCCCAAAATCCAGGCTTATGCCTTTGGCGGTGGAGGACGCAGAACCCAGGAGTCCGGATTTTATTTTCGCGCTCCCGGCACGGAAACAGCACGCAGCAGTGTATTTCGATTTGGTGATGAACGCGCGGTCATTGACCTGAAACCAGGTCAGGGCCCTGACTGCCGAAGTGATGACCGGTTGCCGGGACTGGATGCTTCAAATGCGGATATCCAGACATTTATTGCGGAATTTCGGGGGGAGTGTTATTTATTCAACGAGATGTTTCCGGGTGGATTTACCCCCCGGTTCGGGGGAGATGTATTTGACCTTGGTCTGACAGCGGGTCTGCATGGGGGTTCTTCGGACGGACTGAACTGGGATATCAGTGTCAGTGGTGCACGGAGTCGTATAAATTTTTTCCTCTATAATTCCATCAACGCCTCTTTTGGGCCGGACACCCCCAATTCATTCAAGCCGCGCTCGTATGTTCAAAAGGAGGCAGAGGTGTCGGCCGCGTTTTCCGTTCCTTTTCAGGTGCGGCAGCTGTCTTCCCCGGTCAATCTGGCCTGGGGCGTATCCTGGCGTACCGAAATTTTTGAGAGTCAGGCAGGCGATCCATTTTCCTGGCAGGTGGGGCCCTATGCGGATCAGGGGTTCAGTGTTGGGGCGAATGGGTATCAGGGATTGAATCCGGTCTTCGCAGGTCGGTGGGGACGTCCGAACCTTGCAGTGTATGCGGATATGGAGGCAGACCTGACCCGGCGGCTGGTGGGCAATATTGCGGTGCGATACGAAAACTATACCAGCGATTTTGGCGGAACGCTTAATGGTAAGGTGGCGACACTCTATCGGGTAACGGACCAAATTTCCCTGCGTGCAGCAGCGAGTACGGGCTTTCGTGCACCGACTCCCGGACAGGCAAATCTGAATGTATTCCGAACGACCGGATTCTCAAAAGAAAAGGGACTCATTGAGGTTGGCGTTCTGCCGTCTACGCATCCAATTTCGGAAGCGCTTGGGGGCGAGCCCCTGACTCCGGAACTTGCCCGCAGTCTGTCGTCGGGGTTGATTGTTGAATTTCGGGATGGCCTCACCTTGACCGCCGACTTCTTCACGATCAAGTTAAAGGATCGGCTTTCGTTGACCGGCAATATCCCGATCACGGACGAGATCGTACGGATCATAGATTCAAGGGATCTTCTGGGAGGGGTTACCAATATCCGGGAGGTCCGGTTTTACTCGAATGATTTCAGTACGCGCACCAACGGGGTGGATGTTTTGTTGGCATGGGATCATGACTGGAGTCGCACCCGTGCATCTCTGGGAAGTATTGCCTGGAACTGGACGACGACTTCACTGACTCATTTTACATCTCCACGGCAGATCACGGATTTCCTGGGCGAATCGCTGGAGACTCCCCTGACCTTGAGCCTGCTGACTCTGCAGCGACGGATTGAACTTGAGCGCCTGAATCCGAGGCATCGGGTCGTGGCAACCTACCGGCAGGTTGCAGGCCGGTGGTCCGGGCTGCTGCGCATGAACTGGTTTGACAGTTGGCAGCAGTGCCGCTACGGGAGTTCCACCTGCCGGGCAGACGGGATTGATGTTCTGGAGGAATTTCCGGGTTCCTGGATTTTTGATGCCGAGATCGGATATGCTCCCCATGATTCCTGGACGATCACGTTTGGCATCAACAATATATTGGATGTCGTTCGCAAAGCGCATATTCAGGAAAGTCTGCGACAGGGCAACCTCGTCCCTTCGAGTTCTCCGATTGATGCAAACGGGAGGGGCCTATATCTGCGGATTGTATCAAGTATTTACTGATGATTTTGGTTCTAGCAGCCCCTCAATCCCGTTCCGGGCAGGCGAGATTCAGACTCACCGGATGGAGTGTTCTGACGCGGTTCGGATTTTTCCGTTATGGTTCTTACTCGGGCGGCGGTGCTCCGTGCTTTAGAAGTAGTTCTCCAGGAACCAGTCCCGCATGGACGGAATGGGGATGGCGTAGCGCCCGTTCCGGAAATCGAGCACGCCCTTATGGAGTGCGAACTTGAAGACAGTATCTGCTTTGGCTTCGCCGACCGCCTCGGTCAGTTGTCTCATGATTACGAGGCCTGTCTGCGTGTGATCTTCTCGCACCTCGGCAAAGGCGTGGGCGATGGCCTTACGGTGATGTTCCTGAAGCCCGTCTGCGCGGGATTCGTAGAATTTTGTTCGCTCCAATCGTCCAGCTTTCAGCACTGCCTGCAGCCCCGTTGAGGTCATCTTCCCCTTATCCCGCTGCACCTGCAGTGCAGCGATCTGGGCATAGGTCGCAACATGTTGCGGCCAGCCGTAGGTCTCCGCTGCAATCGCATCAATCCACATGGTCGTGTCGCCTTCTGCGCCGCCATCCTGCGTGAGCCAATCTTTAATGACTTTCCGCTCCTCCTTGGTACTTAGTGGCCCTAGTTCGACGTAGCAGCCAGCCTTGAACCTGGAAATTTTCAGGTCGCTGAATACCTGCTTCGTTGCACTCAGCCCGGCGGCGAGCAGGATCACGGGGCGGTCTGCTTCCCCGTTGTGGATTGCGGTCAGCATAGACTTTGCCCCCATAAACGGAATCCCCTTCCCCGCAGCAAGATCATCTAGCGACTGCGCTTCATCCAGCAGGAGCAGGAGTCCCCCTTTTCCGCTCTCGATCACATCCAGGGAGGTTTCTGCAGCGCCACCTCCTGCGACTTCCGCCGTGAGAAGTCCAATATCTATGCCAACCTTTCCTTGCGCAAGCCATCTGCGCCAGTTTTTCCATGATTTGTGAATAGACTTATGAAGCACCCGAGGATTTAGAATTTTGTACGGGTCGACCGCCGCCACCGCGAATTGCCCGGCCGCCGCAATCCGCGCACATTCGGCAAGTAGCGCGGTCTTGCCTGCACCGGGTGCGGCCTGGATCAGGAATGTAGTACCTTTGCGGGCATCTTTCTTTACCCGATTCAGCCGCCGATGGAAGTTTCCCAGTATTTCTTGCCGCCCGTGGAAGTGCTCCGCCCTGCCGCGGTCCTCTATGTTATGGTACTGGTCTGCAGAGTCTGCCATAGGGCATCAATTAGAGTTTGCGGATAGTGGAGGGAATCACTCGACCGCCTGTTTGTTCCGCTTCGCCCGCACCCCAGTCTGTTAGGTATCGGGATGCTTTGCTTGAAGTTCCCGAATTTTCCTTGCCCCTTAATTTTAGTTCCAAAGCTAAGTCGTCCTCTTAACATGTCAGCGGCATTAGACCTACGGATTACATATCAAGAGTATCCCTCCGGGAATCGCTGCCTAGAGATCGCTAATCTCACATAAGTTGACCGGATAGTTCCAGTGCATCCCTGCTTGCAGTTGGAATCCCTGTGCTGTAGTACATTGAGGTAGTCTATCCGAACGCCAGCGATGTATTAAAAGGGAATAGTTGAAACAGCCCCGCTCCAGTCAAAAGCAGAACAACCCTACCCCCTCCCTGAAATTCCGTCAGAGGGTAGGGTTTATGCGGGGCAACCCTCCGCATCCATGAGTAGAAAGTGCGTTGCCGTATCTCCCCCAAGCGTGAGCGTTATCGGTTGGGCTTAACCTTATGAACTTAAAAACGATTTTTTTGCTTAAATGCGCGGCAATTCCCGCGGAGGCAAATAGATGAGATTCATCCTACGCACTTCGTTGTATGCGCGGTTGGCCTCATCATAAAC
>JAJECE010000059.1 GCA_022822185.1 Rhodothermales bacterium
CCACGCTGCTGCATTTTGCGTACTCATGACCATCGGTGACCACTAGTCCACTGTTTCTGGGGAGCAGCCGAAGCCCGTGCCGGTCAAGTCTTGCGTGCAGATTTTCCCAACTGCCGGCCGCATCAAAGTCGGCCTCGGCCAAATCACGTACAAGCACCTGAAACGGTATCTCTCTGCGAGACTGAGTCGCCTTATGTGCCTGTTTGGACAGCGATTCGCGGCGATCCGGGGGAGATTGTCCGGGCAGTTGATAATAGTGTCCCGGGGTTTCGCGGAAATTCATTGCCCGTTCTGCCTTGCGCAGCGTTTCCTGAACTCGCCGGTAATAGAGCCCCAAGTCGCAGACTCGGCGAGTGACCGGGTGGACCCGGTTGGTCAGGGTATGAAGGTGTGCATAATGTTCATCTCCATGCGCAACCAGCATCGTCTGATGCTCCTGGAGGCAGAGCTTTGCCAGTACCTGATCAGATACTTCCGCCATCTGGCTTCTGGATGGATCATCATCGGGTGCCCAGGAGATAGACATGTGCAGTACCGGTCGTCTGACTCGGGAGTTGCCTGTGGCAACCAGGTTCATTTCCCGGGCGGCAGCCTGGATATTTTCGTCAAAGATCACATTACGCCCCTCCATCCACGCAACCCGAACCCGATCCTCACGGTGGGATTTGGGAGACTCCAGATACCGGGCAACTGCCTGAAAACTGTTCGCTAGTCGGCTTGCACAAATCATCCACCCTTGCAGTCAGGTTCCCCTGCTGAGGTTGTGCGATGAATGAGTTGTTTCAGTTGTACCAGAATCTTTTGGAACTCTTCTTTTTCGCCGTCACCGGATTGTAATTGCCGAAGTTGAAGTGCAACTGACACCCACTCACGGGCCAAAATCTCTTCCGTAGTTCGCGTGGGATTCGTAATGAAAGTCCGCAAAAAAGCCGATACGCTCATGCCCAGACCCTGCGCCCGGCGCTCCAGAAGGAGTTTTTGCTGCGGGGTTAGATAGGTGCCAACCCATGTTTTGAATGGCTGTTCTTTTTTGGCCATGACAGGATTCCCGTTGGTTTCTTCAGCGTACGCACGGCGTTGGTCAGGGGGGCAGGTAAAATGCTACCCTTTGAACAAAGTAAGAGGAGTGGAATGTGATCAGCAAATTTGATAGTGATGAGGAGGGATTTTGCCGGTCGATTGCCATGTCAGAACTTGATCCTTTCGAAATTGAACCTGCAGTACCGATCAGTTCACCAAATTCTGGAATAAAAGTGTCCCGTTCATTCGTGAGGAATGAATGTGGCACTGGACGAGACAACACTGGAACAGACTCATAAACAGTTCAAGGGTTGCCTGCGCCTGTAAACAGATCCCGTAATGTAGCAGGGAGGAGATAAGGACAGCCATTCGGAGCAGGCGATCAAACCCGGAACATCCATGGGAAGCCGGAGCAGGGGATGCACATACCGTTCTGTGTGAACCGGGTCGTGCGCCGGGTCCCTTTTCTTTGACGGGAAGATGCCATCTATAACCTATAAACGGTATCCCCCTCATCCGGTATAGAAGGCCGTGCAGGAGAGTATCCCCCCTCGTGTGTTATTGTCTAAAAATGTATAGGCGCAAAGCGAGGTGCGAGGAAGAAGTTTCCTGTTGCGCGTGCCTTGGGGCACTACATTGCGCACAAGGGAAACGAACCTGCTGTTTTAAGGAAGTTGCGAACCCCTAAGCAGTCTCGTACAAGATTCTTTGCTACTGAATTCCCTGCACCGAGTGAGTGGTTTCCGCATGAGGCGGGTACAAAAAACGACATTGAACGGACTAGGTTTGTGATCTTGCGGAACAGCTCGGTGTGTCCGAATTTGCTGTTCAGTGGTAAATGCAAAATCACGAAATTGCCAGAGTAGCACCGCGCTCCAGATGTGGTTTCGGTCTGATTTGGTCCAAATGGCATCAACTGCCTGCAGGCCATAAAGGCCGTGATAGGTCCCGTCGGATAGTGGCGCTTGTGCTTATGCGATTCAAGGTTGCAGTAGATGGGCCGCTTCTTTCAGAATCGAAGGCGTTATTGATTCCGAATGAAAACTGGTATTTATGGGAAGCCGTTTGCAGTGCAATGTTCTATGCGGGTCTGCCCACCACATGGCGAGCAGTTTGGAGGGTTGCGGGGGGCTGCGGTTCATTTTGTCACATCGGAAGAATCCAGAATCGCCTGCTTTCCGCCGAAATTCCCGCCCTCAATCACTTCTGAAATGTTCTCAATATGATGTTTTTTTGAGATTACTTCACTGCTGTACCCATAGGCCACTTCAACTCTAACTTGACATTTGAGAGCATCGCCCGGTCGGACATCCACCTCTCGCCGTTGAAAGCGATCCAGCCACTGCCTGTCTTCAATGGTCGCAGCGAAATCTCTGTTGCTGTAGCGAAATATCCACTGACTGCCCTGCAGATAACCCGGGTTTTTTACAATCAGAATCCTTGCCGGATCACGATAGGAATACGTTTCGAGAGTCGCCTCTTCTTTGAGCCTTTCAATATCCGCTACAACAGACTGGTGAATAGGTACTCTGCTGTTATTGGGCAGGACCAATTCCGCCTTATCTCCAGGGGCAAGAAGTTCCTTAACAGACTCAAATTCGGAGATGATGTCAATAAGATTCTGATCCTGAATCGGGAAGCATATGGCTAGATTCGGCAAATCGACATCCTGAGCTAACTGATGCAGGTCAGACTGCGTTTCCTTCAGTTGCAGCGGCTCGTCGGCATCGTTGGTCCTGCTCACAAATCTTTTGATTCCCTCAACCAGGAATGTAGCCAAAGCTCTCTTGGCATTCCCGCTCTTTACAGCGGATTCTCCTTCCTGCTCCCAGAATATCTTGAACCATGTTTTGATTGATCCTGCCTTGATATCCTCCAATACAATGACGGGTTCAATCAAGACTCCAATAGATCCAAGAAGTGCGTGACTGCATGTTTCGCATGCTTCAATGAACCTGTAGGTTGCCCCAAAAACGCGTTTAGCGGGCCCCTCGTCCGACCTGTAGTCGATGTCGAATCCAAAGTCATGCGGGGGCAATTTTTTCGGCACATCAGAGACACGCTTTGTAAGTGCAATGGTCATCGTCTGTTTGGATATTCTTGTCCGTGTGAGCCTGTCTCACCCATCAGGAGGAAATGGGTTTCAATGTGACCATTATACGGATCCACAGGGTAGTATTCAAGTCTATGCCCCTGTTCTATTGTGGTCAGTCTGTTTGCAGAGGCGAAAAGAGGGGAATCAATTTCTCAGAGACAGAGATGTATGGCATCAAAAATTGCCGCAATTGCATTGTGATCGGACTCCTGCCTGCGGGATTAATTTTTGCCTCAATCATACAACTGACGGACATGGCGTTGCGGGGCAGGAGGTCGGGATCTGACGGGTATCATCGCTGCGTTCATTGGGGGTGTTGAGGCGGATGCGCTTTTACTCCCGGAGCCGGGTTCAATTAGAGAGTGCTCACTTCGGTGAGTGCGTAGTCCATGATGTAGATGCCAAGCGGGTTGCTGGCCAGAGTTTCCTCATTTTCCGAGGATTCAACCCGAACCTGAAAATGCCCCTCGTATGCCGATGCACGCTCCTCATGCCCGACCCGGAGCAGTTCCCGCCAGGAAATCCGATACAGGATCCCCTCCCCGGGCACCTTGAGGACACTGCTGATTTCCGCGACGTAACGGGTATCTCCCCGCTCAAGCATGCGTTCCAGGGTTTCCCGCTCCCGCTCCAGATCCGTCACCAGTGTTTTTGCGGCGCGGCCGTGTACATGTGCACGCGCATCCTGCAAGCGGACATTCAACAGGCGTGCATCGGTAGGAACCGTTCGCAGGTTGTGCACAAACCTGCGCAGCGTTGCGGTGACGGCCCGCTCAGGCACCTCACGCACCGATAATCTGCCTGCCGCACGCATTTCGCCCAGTGCGTCGAGTTCCACCACATACGGGACCACCTTCTGCTGCGAGGCCAAATGAATGTATCCCCCGGCAAGCACCAGATTCAGCAGCAGTGCAATCAATGCAGCCGATTGCCAGGAGCGTCTGCCTCGGGCGAGATCACCAAAGAGGCGCTCAAAGGCATATCTCCCCTCCAGATATGGATGGCCCTGATTTGCCATGATCACAGGTTCGCCAGTGCTCGCTTAAAATCAATCGTCAGGCCACTGCTCAGCTGTGTCGCAATCCGTCCAGGCATGTGAAGCCCCAGACCTGCCAGTAAGATGGCGACTGCTGTCATCGACCACAGAAACCCCAGCCGGGAAGAGACCGCACCTGTGGTGTCGCCGGGGTTTTGAGAGAACAGCTGGCTGAAAGCCGCCAGCCACAGATTGTCATACGATTGCAAAAGCGCCACCATGTCGTCTCCGATTGAGGCGGCCACCCCCGCAATCAGGATAATAAAGAATAACTTCACGCCTACATAGACCACATACTTCAAATACCCTTCGCCAAGTGGTGCCGTCCCCCGAAATGCCATAAACCCGACGAAAAAGAGACCTCCCGTGATGACCACATAACTCTCAATCATGGTTACGAGCAGGTGTGCTGCAAGTGCAACGAAGCACAGCAGCATGATGAGGCCGGGAATTACGGCCAGCGAAGTCACAAGGTCAGAGGTCAGGCCCATAGACTGCATGACACCGAGAAGCATGCTGATCCCGATATTCAGGAGGTGGGATGGAGACAGGTGGGCGACTTCGCCACCTCCAATGTAGACGGCACTTTCTCCAAACCCCTGTGCGATCATCGGCAGCCACCGGTGATAGGTGGATAAGAGACCAAGCACAAAGGCCAACAGGCCGATCTTGAATGCAAACTGGCTGATGAGGTCACCTCCCTGCTTTTTGCGTCCGGCCCAGATCATGTATCCGGTGACCACAATCTCCAGGAGTGCTAAACTGAGAAAGAGGGACTGTGCTGCATCCAGTGCCCGTGTCAGCCACGCCTCTGTGGTCAGGCGAAAAATCTCCTGTGCACAGTCGAAGAACATGGTGGGTGCACAGTTCTGGATGGCTTGTTGCGCTTGCATTCAGTTGGTCTGTTTAGCCGTTTCTATGGAGTGCCGGGCATTTTCAGGAAGTGCTTCACACTGTAGCGGGCGGGATCTCCCAGCCATGCAGAATTTCCCACCAGTGCATCATAGCGCATCTGCTGCTGGGCCTTTCGGCTGACTGCATCCGCCGCTCGGACGGCTTCCAGATTGACCAGCATCATAAAGGCCTGTCGGGTCAGCAGGAGCTCACGGGCATGCACCACCTGGAGGTTTGCCTGCACATCACGCATCTGCTGCGGCTCTTTGGCGTGCACGATCTCCTGCTTCAGGTGCTCCAGTTCTTCGTGTGCATGATGGGCAGCATTGTCATGAACCTGCAGGGATGCGAGGGTTCCCTGGAGTGTGGACATCGTTTGCTCATGTGCAGCCCTCCGGGCTGCCAGAGGGTCCGGTGGATCCTGATACATCGGGAAGGTTCTCCGGAACCCCTCAGAATGATTCCATGTTACGCCACCGGCCGTTTTATACGCCCGCTGAAGCCTCTGGAGATATGTCCCGAGTGGCTCCGTCGGGATGAGGCCGCGTTTTGACAAAGCACGCTCATAGCGGTGCAGGTGTGTCTGGGTGTTCTGTTTGATTTCGGAGGACAGCGCCACCTCTTTCAGGAGCAGATCAACCTGCCGGCGAAGTTCTGCGACGGTCGTGACGGTTTCTGCCAGAACGGCGACATCAACAACAGGGAGTTGTGCACGGGATCCAGTTGCGCCCCCGATGAGCAGGATGAGCAGGAGTAAACGTTTCATGGGTACTTGATATGGTGAAGGAAATCATGTCCGTGATGATGAAGGGCTTCCTGAATGCGGGTGCGAGAGGCTTCGCCGCTCATGCCGGGAAGCGGCATGAGCAATGTGCGCGCCATCGGTCCCAGATTCAGTTCAAAGAGCCGGCTTCCCGCCGGACTCTTGTAGAAATATTCTTGTTTGGGTTTTGCCGAGGCAATGACATCAATTGCCCGCGGGCTCAGGTCCAGTGCCCGGTACATCGCCGCCGTATCATTGGCCCGTGCCTCCGGGTTCGGGAGGATAATTTTTGTGGGGCAGGACTCTGTGATCAGGGCAGCATTGGGGAGTGCCGCAATCTGGGCCGGTGAATGCGCAACCAGAAGGACGGCCGCATTATGTTTTCTCAGGGTCAGCAGCCAGGCCTTAATCCGCTCTGCAAAGCGGGACCGCAGGAGAGCTGCCCAGGCCTCCTCAATCACAATCAGTGTCGGGGATCCGTCCAGAATCCGTTCAATAGATCGAAACAGCGCCAAAAGCAGGGGAACTACAACGGTGTCTCCATGATCCAGGATCTGGCCTAATTCATAGACCTGCATACGTGCGGAAGCCTCCGATCCCTGATCTCCGTCAAAGAGACGGCCATATGGACCGTCTGCGGTATATCGCACGATTGTGCTCTGAAGAGACTGGGGCAAAAGAAGATGAAATGCTGACAGGGTTCGGTGCTCCGGCGCGGATTGGCCCAGAAGATCCAGCGTCTCTGCAAGTGCCAGACGCCCATCTGCATCTGGCAATCCGCCGCTCAGGTCGTAGATCGTTTCCAGCCAGGTTAATGCCCATAATCTCTCAGGTTCCTCGTGGATGTGGCGAAGGGGTTGCAGCGGACTGGTATTCCCGAATGCAAAGTGAACCCCGTCCGCGGCCAGGCAGGGGATCTGATGGGATCGTCCGACATCAAACACATGGACGCGGCTTTTGGGATAACGCAAAAAATTGAGTGCCAGCCACCCGACAAGCACGCTTTTGCCTGCCCCGGTTGCTCCAATGACGAGGGTGTGCCCAACATCTTCCTGATACAGGTTCACCATGAAGGGAACGCCGCCCGGCGTTCGTGCGCAGGCCAGTGCGGGGCTGTCATCAGGGAACATTGGATTCGGGCATGTGGGATTTCCTTTCCACGGTGCCGACACGGGAAACAAATGTGCAATATTTCGACTGGACAAAAGAGGTCGACGAAGGTTGGCATAGCCATGACCCGGAAGTGATCCCATGAAGGCATCCGTGGCATTCATGGTTTCCAGGGCGCAGGTATACCCCTGATCCCGTAAAACCTGTAAGAGTGTCTGGCTGCGTGCCAGTCCGCGCTGCCTCTTTGGATCACGCAGGATGAATGTGTTCGTGAAATATCCAAATCGGACGCGACCGCTCGCCGATTCTGCGTGTGCGGAGGCCGTTTCGTGTTGCATGGCGACGGCATCCTGATCTTCCAGTCCGTCCTCATCGGGAGCGATGAGTTTTCGCAGTCCGCGTCGTTGATGGAACCAGCTGGTTTGCAGGCGCCTGATGCGCCGGCCGGCTGTGTGCCGATCCATGCCGACAAACCGCATATGCCAGCGGGCTTCGCCGTCCATACGGTGAAAGAAGGCTCCGTCGCCCACCTGTGTCTTTGTTCCGAGGGAGGTAATGGTGATCACAAACAGATGCTGCCCTCCGATCACGGGATAAAATCCCGTCTGAAAATCATCGGAGGCGAGCGTATGACTGAGATAACTGTCCGGTAAAGCCTTCACAGGTTCACTGTGACCGGTAAGTGCACAGTGACACTCGGTCAAAATCCCATGACTGTTCAGCGGAGTCACCTGAAACCGCCCGGACAGAAGTACACGAACTTCACTCAAGTTGCGTTTGAATCCAGACAGGATCTGGGTATAGTCCAATTCTCCCTGTGTCCCCTGAATCAGGGGAATCTCCCATCGTGACCAAAGTTCACGCGGCGGGGTGTAGGTAAAAAGGACCGTACGCCGGAGAGCATAATGGCTTCCGGCCTTCTGGTACTGCCTTTGCCGTTCAT
Organism: Rhodothermales bacterium; assembly: GCA_022822185.1. Taxonomy (GTDB): domain Bacteria; phylum Bacteroidota; class Rhodothermia; order Rhodothermales; family Bin80; genus Bin80. The sequence goes on from JAJECE010000059.1 coordinate 7,862, forward strand.
GCTCCATTGCTTTAAGGGAGGCAGTTGGAAAGTCAGGATTCCCATGAATGAGATATCTGGTGCTGTGCTTTCGGTGCACATTCATTTCAAGCCCATACCCTTCCCCCAGCAGCATCAGCATATCATGAATCGTATCGGTTGTACGGTTTGCTTCAGCGGCGGTGGTGGTCTCCAGGTCGGGAGGGTCCAGTTCAAATCCACTTATGAACGATCCATCTTTCATGAGAATGACCCCCTCATCAATCAGGAATGCCCATCCCAGAAGGTCACCGAGTCCTTCGGTGGGTCTTTTGAGGTGTTGCAGCCGATGGATGGCCCAGACAGCCCCGGCACCAGCGGCGGTGCCCATGCCAAATGTCAGTGGATCCATCAATGTCTCTTCGTTACACGATCCTGCCAGTGACGCGGGACTTCTTTGGCCTGCCTCAGGTAGCGCGGCGTATATCGCAGGGCCCGCGGCAGTACTGCCATGAAGAACGGATCTTTCTCAAATACCTTCCGGAGCAGCGGCAGGATAACCAGATAGGTCAGAACACACCCTGCCAGAACTTTTGGATCCAGGCGTGAAGCGATTGCCATCGTGACCATGATGAGTGCCAGTAACAGGAATGCATCCTGCGGGAGGCCGCCCATGGCAGGGCGGCGTTGAAGGGATGTATGTACGGGAGCGGTTTCTAATCCGTCACGGGGAGCGTCCATCAGATGACTGCCCCCTGGAAGGAAAAGAACTCACTGATCTGTACGGCTCCAAAGATGATTACGGCTCCCATGACAGTCCGGCCGAGGATTTCACCGGCTCGGCTGGAACGGGTAACCCACCAGGCAACGCCGCCCAGAACAATGATCAGCAGGAATGCAGCGGTAGCCAGATCACCGGTGAGCAGTCCAACGATCTTGGATACCGTGGAGGTTGCAACTCTGACTCCTCCGACCCCGCTGGCATCAGCAAGGACGGGGAGCAGGGCGCTGAAGGCACCGGTCATGGTTGCGAAAATGAAGAGCCGTACTCGGTAGAATAGCATGTGTGTACAGGAGAATGGTTTTCCTGTGATACCCGCGGTTCAGGCATCAGAAGTGCACATTCTGTTACAGTTTGAACAAAATGCGAGGATAGAGATTAGAGAACCCGGTCTGGCTTGATTTTGTGGTTCAGGAGCAGGAATAAGGGGG
>JAJECE010000023.1 GCA_022822185.1 Rhodothermales bacterium
GACCATGCTGATAACCATTTGAACGCCCCAACAGGGCGATGTTCCCGGCATTGTGTGAAGATTTGATGGATTATTAAAGGAGATTTGTTGAATTCAAATGCCGTTAATTCAACAAATCTCAAGATCAGTACACCAAAATGACACGCATACCCCCTCTGTACGGCAAGAACCGTCCCCCTTCATTGCTGCACGAACATCCTCTAAATGAAGATCAGCGCAGAGAGTCGTTTTCCTGCATAACCTGTGATCAGTTTTCCCCCGCACAGAATCGTGAGTTCGCATTTGGGAACTCACAATAAAGCGATTGCAGATACGTTTCCTGATGAGCGTCTCGTTCTTCTTGAGGATACGGCGGAACTTGTTGTTGAGGCAGCGGACTTGCTCCAACTCCAGATTACTCCTAAGATTGGAATGCGGGAACTGGTCAAATTCAGTTTACGGGTAACGCCCAACCGGATTATTGTGGGTGAGGTGCGGGGTGGATGTTCAACCGTCCACGGAGAGGATGCGGATAAGGCGCTGGAGCGCTTAAGTGATCTTGCCCGTGAGGGGGCAGGCGGAATTGATCAGAGATATCTTGTACTTCGCGCAGTCCACAGGGTAGTCGTGATTGCCGGTTTTGGGAGATCCCGTCGAGTTCGTCAGATCGTAAAGGTCACCGGCTGGAATCCAAGTGGCTTCACTTTGCAGGAGATGGAATGACGGTAAAACGGGTCAACATTCTGCACCTTATCAATCACGACGATATCCCAGCCGGCTTTCTCCAGGAACGGCCGCCAGGTCGTGGCATTCTTGAGCGTATCAATGGAGATGATGGCACGGTCAAAGCAGTGGAACGGATTATGTCCGGGGGGAAGCTCTCCTGCAGGCGGGCAATGCCGATGGAATCCAGATGTACGAGCGGGATGGAGAACCTGCTCCACAGTTCTTTCTGAAACTGCGTCAGCATACTGGCCAGCGAAACGATCAGGATCCGCTTTCCGCGCCCTTTCCGGATCAGTTCCGCAATCAGGATGCCGGCCTCCAGTGTCTTTCCAAGGCCGGTGCCGTCGGCAATCAGAATGAGGGGCCGCGGGCGCTTCAGGGCTAGCAGGGCAGGCTCCCGCTGATACAAAAGCTCATCCATTGCTCCGCGGTGTCCGGGATAGAACTGATTACGGAGCCTGTTTTTTTTTGACATTTTCGGTACAGAAAACGGAAGTCTATGCACGACCAAGGGGCTTCCCCGCATCTGTTCTTCTTTTTTATTTGGAACAAATTGCCCTCAAAATCATCCTCCGTTCTGCTAACCGTCGAAGTCAGGATGATCGTGACGCTTTGCGGCAGTTCCCTTGAGATTACGCATGAAGTGAATGGTCGCAAGAGTACATCGTTACGAAGATGAATGGATCCGGCTTAACGATGGATCAGTGTTGTGGTGACGGAGGTGTTCTCGGACAGTGCACTGCATACATAGACGCCCGGCGGGAGTGCGACAGCATTCCAAACATAATCGTAGGTTCCCGCCGCATGAAATTCATTGGTGAGCGTGGTCACCTTTTGTCCAAGTACATTGAAGACGGCCAGTTCAATGTGCATCGGCGCATCCACCTGGATGGATACGGTGGTCTGATTCTGGAATGGGTTGGGATAGCCGGGGGAGAGCAGAAAACGACGATAGAGGATCTCGGCGGCAGTGCCGAGTTCAATGAGTCCGGAGGGCAGGAGAGTTCGGTCTGAAAAGCCTTCAAAGTCTACCCCGTAGCGCAGTGCACGAAAGATTGCGTTCTGCTGGCGGACGGAGCCGGGAGGTCCGAAGGGAGGAATCGGATCCCCCTGTGAGACAGGTCCCGTCAGGATCACGGGGTTCACATATTCCCAGACCCGTTGGTCCGATCCTGCGGAAAGTTCGAAAATCCGCCCCGTCATCCCCTCGGCGATGAGCGTATTGCCGTTGGGAAGGCGTTGTTGGCCGGATACGAAGTCGCTGTAAAATTCACCGGGGGAAGCGTAACTCCAGACGGTTTCCGGATCCTTAAAAGCCCCGTCCAGATCCTGGGCATACCAGATTGCATCCCCGTAGACCTCTTCCATGTAGGGCAGGGTAAGTTCGTGCACCGTAGAGTAGTTTCCTTCGGGCTGTCCGACACCATTCTCGAATACGAGCAGATTTCCCGCTCCAGGCAGGCCGTCTGGAATCCACATGGTGGAATGCAGGAAGTGGAGTGTCTGGTCATGTTCGGTTCCTGCACCATACATCCGGGGATTCCCCCAGCGGTATAATAATTGACCGCCGACCCCAAAATTCCCTCCTGCATTTCCCTTTGCTTCCTCTGTGGACGTACTGTGATCAATGACCCAGAATTCATCCACGAAGGATGCGCTGACGACAATCACATCCAATGTCTCATTGTAGTCCAATGCATTGAAGTGGAGCCAATCTCCACCGGTGGAGGTATTGATGTCAATACGGCCGGGATGATCGGCAATGCGTTCCGCGTAGGTATCCGACAGTAATGGGGCGTGATCCTGAACCAGATGATCCCAGGAGTCCCATTGCCAGACAATTTCGATGGTGTCGGGCAATATCGGTTTGAATTCGACAATGCGCTCACTAAAGATCTCCACATGATCCTCCACAAGATGGTCCGGATCAAATCCGACGGCAGTGATGGCATCCATATCACGCCGGTCCCATACTGCTCCAAGGAGGTTTCCATTCGGCAGGGGGACAACGTCATGATGCAGCATAGAGTTCTCGGTCACAAAGTCGTACTGCCATCGGATGGTGCCATCCCATTCAATAATTTCGACTCGTCCAGAGAAGCCTTGCACATCCACCCATGTGTCGGGGGCAGCGGAAACCCTGAGCAGGGCACCATCAGGAAGCAATCGGTTCGTGGTGCCCCATGAAGCACTGACCTCCCATTGATGTACGATTTGTCCGTCTAGATTGATCAGATAGACGCTTGGATGGAGTGCCGGGGTAATCAGGGTGTATCCTTCGTACGCCCCCGGCTCATTGCGCATCAGGCCCACCGTCTGATCCTGTGCCTGCACCGGAAATACAAAGAGCAGGGGCAAGGTGAGAAGGCACATCTCGCAGGATTTCAGCATTAGGGGGTTTAGAGTTTGTTTCATGGGGGGTATGTGCGTGTTATTGATTCTGTGGGTAAATGGGGAGCCGTTCAATGCGGTGAAACATGATCCCGTACATCACCGAAGGTTCTCTGCGTACAGCGGCTTCGTAGACCACATCTTTGGTGTTGTAATCCACTTCAACGGTTTTTCCGTTAGGGCCGTTTTCAAAATTTGAACCCGGCATAAAGGCAACGGTATGTTCTTCCGGATGGTAATCAACATCGGATACGATTGCGGAATAGGTCGTATGGCCGCGTTCACGGCCATACTCCCAAACCTGCTGAATCGTCATTGCATTCTCATCGATACGATATTCAACAGCGCGGCTGTAGGCCGGCTGTCCGCCGTAGTTGCGGTTGTCTCCGTTATCAAACAGAAACAGGGTTCCCTGCGGGGTTAATTTAGGGGCGTGCTGATACCACGCCCATGAGAAGTCCGCATGATTGGTCACCCCGTCGAGTACTTCGGGGTCGGTAATGGGGGTTCCATTTGCATCCAGGGGCTGCAGGAGTTTCGTATTCAGGTCTGTTCCGCTGCCGGACTGTTTCCAGCCCCGGTGGGGGGCCAGAAGCCAGATGAGTTCATTGTTACGGGTCAGTTTGACGGTTCCCTGCACGCGCCCGGAGACGATGATCGCATCCTGTTCTTCATCATAGGTCAGACCATTTGCGTGAAACCAGTCCCGGGCATTGCTGCTCCAGATCCGCCGCCTTGAATCCAGCGATTCCCGCAGATCCCATATCTGTACAAGGGTGCCGGTTTCGCGGTCCACCTCCACAATATGATCTTCTACGGTAGGGAGTCCGTGTTTGGATACGGTGGCGAGCAGGTTTCCGTTGGGGAGTTCGAGGACATTATGGTGGTAGGAGTAGCCCGGCAAAGGCCATTCGTGGATGACTCGTCCTAACATATCCATCTCAACCAGTCGGCCGCTCCGTCCGTCCCCGAAGTAGAGATTTCCGTTTTTGAGCCGCTCTACGCCGGCATCATAAAACAGATTTTGCAGCACGGGGTGGGTATCCATATTGGCATACCAGCGGATGTTTCCATATTCATCAAAAATGAACGGGATCTGGGGCAGTTCAGGGTTTGTATGTCCAAAATAACTCACCAGATTCATGCCCGGCTTTTTTCTCCCTGTATTGACACGAACCTCAATAATCGGGAGTTCCGGCAGGAGTTCCGGGGTATCAATGGGGCGGGATTCTTCTCCCAGTAACTGATTCTGGCGGTTATAGAAGCGAATATGCAGGGTATTGTTATGTGCTGGATAGAGTCCCAGTACGGGGAGGGCAAAGGAGGTGCCGGTTTCTTCAAAGCGGTGGATAAGGTTTTGCTGATCTGTACTGCGGCTTTGAATTTCCAGTTCGACCTGAACGGGTTCGGTGGTTTCCAGTTTGAGTTCGGCGGCGAGGGGGACATAGCCGGTGGGATTGAGAACCAGGCTTTCGTTTATGATCAGATGTTCAAGTCCGTCTCCGTTCATGTCCGGATCAGCGGGGCTGCTGTCACAGCCGATCAGGAGAGAAAAGGTGAGTGCAAGGAGGGAGTATTTTCGGAAGGAAATCATCAGGTGCTGCGGTTCTGCGCATCCAATGGAAACAAAAGCCAGACGGTTCAGGGCTTTTTCGCCTCGTTCGGCCTGAACTCAGTCAGGGGCTGATGCTCAGGCGAAAAACTTATTCCAGCAGGACGACCTACGATCTTAAGATAATAAATAAATCAAAATCATCAGAACCATGAACAAGGGAACGATCCGGTCCCTGCAGTTTGGGGGAAACGGGAACCATGCCGGTATATCTGGGTTTATGCGGATGTTGAGAATTTGCTGGGGTTTCTGCCGATTGCATATCCCGCTAAGTTTTCATTCAGCGGGATGGCGGGAATTCAAGCATTTCCCGCATTCGTGCGTTTCCCTGGTGTTTTTTCTGTAGCACCATCGTAGATAAGATTCATTGTTTTCCTCAAAACTAAAACATGCTCAAGTTATGCAGTCTAACCGCTCAGAGGGACCATCACGGTTCGTTTCCGGCAGCCGTTTTACCCCCCCCCATTTTTCTCGGAAGGTATCCGGCAGTTTACGCTTACTGCTGCTGATCCTGCTGATTGGCCCCGCTGGGGTATTGGCCCAGGGAGACGGAAATACCGAACCGGATGGCCCTCAGGGTTTGGTCGCGACGAGTGCAGGGCGTGCCCAGATTAATCTTTCGTGGGGTTTGCCAATCAGTGACGGCGGGACGGCCATTACTGGATATCGAATTGATTATTCGACAAATTCACAGGTGCATCCATTGGTTGATACTGGCTGGGAAACCGCAAATGCGAATACGGGCAATACGGACCGAACGTATTCTCACGTTCAACTTGATGCCGAAACGACCTATTACTATCGTGTCTTTGCCATTAATAGCATAGGTCGCGGACGTGCATCAGATCGAGCCAATGCGACGACTGACCCAGCAGTCAGACCCGGTGCCCCCACCGGGTTAACCGCAACGGCTTCGGGGAAAAATCAGATTGATCTTTCCTGGACTGCCCCCTCTGATGATGGTGGAGCGGCAATTACAGGATACAAGATTGAGGTGTCTCCTGACGGCACAACAAATAACTGGAATCCATTGGTAGCGAGTCATACCGGCACGAACTATCCTCATACGGGGCTTCAGCCGGGGACGACGCGTTATTACCGCGTCTATGCTATTAACCGCGTGGGTGAAAGTACGTCCCCGTCCAATGTGAACAATGCAACGACGGATGCCATACTCAGTCCCAGTAAGCCCAGGAATCTAACCGCCACGCCTTCAGGATATACCCGGATTGATCTTTCCTGGGCCGCTCCCTCAAGTAATGGTGGAGCGCCGATCACAAGTTATCGAATTGAGGTCTCTCCTGATGGTGCAAATAATAACTGGAGTGACTTGGTACCGAGCCAGACCGGCACGAGTTATGCTCACACGGGGCTCGCCGCGGGAACCACGCAATACTACCGGGTTTATGCAACCAATTCTGCCGGAGAGGGTGCGGCTTCGGATGTGGCGAATACAACTACCGTTGCCGCAACCAGACCGGGTGCGCCAACCGGGTTGACTGCAACGCGAGTGGGCCGCACCCGGATTGATCTTTCCTGGACCGCTCCCTCAAGCAGTGGTGGAGCGCCAATTACGAGTTATCGTATAGAGGTCTCTCCTGATGGTGCAAATAATAACTGGAGTAATTTGGTACCGAGCCAGACCGGCACGAGTTATGCTCACACGGGACTCGCCGCGGGAACCACGCAATACTATCGGGTTTATGCGACCAACTCTGTTGACGAGAGTGACGCTTCCAGTGCGGTCAGTGCAACGACAGAGGCTCTGTCGACCCCTGGTCAGATCACTGGCTTAACCGCAACACCAGACAGTCCCACCCAGATCACGCTCTCCTGGACTGCCCCCTCCGACGACGGCGGCAGTGAGATTACAGGCTATCGGATTGAAGCATCCACAGACGGGGTCACTTTTCCTGTTGTGACACCGAATACAGGAAATGCCAACACGACCTATGTGCATCAGAATCTTTCCCCCGGCACAACATATGCATACTTTGTTTTTGCCAGGAACGCTCAAGGTCTAGGAAGTCGTTCTCATGAGGTTAGTGCAACCACGCCTGCGGCAGCCGCCCCGGGTGCCCCCACGGGATTTAATGCACAGGCGAATGGGCGCACTCAGATTGATCTGAGCTGGACGGCCCCCTCGGAAACCAATGGTGCGCCGGTTACGGGCTATCGGATTGAGGTGTCCACGAATTCGGGGACGACCTGGTCGGATCTGGTGGAAGACACAAAGAAGACAGCGACGGCCTATGGACATACGGGGCTTCAGCCCAATACAACGCGCCATTATCGCGTACGCGCAATCAATTCCGCGGGTCCGGGCAGTCATTCAAATATTGACAATGCAACAACGGATGCGGCATCTGCCCCGGATGCCCCCACGGGATTAAATGCACAGGCGGATGGGCAGACCCGGATTGATCTGAACTGGACCGCCCCCTCCGAAACCGGCGGGATGCCGATTACGGGCTATCGGATTGAGGTGTCTCCGAATGGGACAAATGGTTGGGATGATCTGGTGGAGAATACCGGAAATGCAGTAACGACCTATCCTCACACGGGGCTTACGGCAGGCACGACACGTCACTACCGTGTTTATGCCATCAACTCGGTTGATGAAAGTCCCGCTTCCAATATGGCCAATGCCACGACGGATGCTGCGTCTGCACCGGATGCACCGACCGGGTTGAGTGCAACCGCTTCTGGGCGGACGGACGTTATTTTGTCCTGGAATGCCCCCTCCGAAAATGGTGGCGCACCCATCACAGGGTACCGGATTGAAGTATCTTCCAATGCAGGGACGACCTGGGCTGATCGAGTACGGAATACAGGAAATCCAACGACGACCTACACGGATGCCGGACTTACACCGGGGTCGGTGCGGCAATACCGCGTCTCTGCGATCAATTCTGCAGATACGGGAGATCCGTCCAGCGTGGTCAGTGTCACGGTAGGTGTGACATCTGTGCCGGATGCACCGACCGGGTTGAGTGCAACCGCTTCGGGGCGCACCCAGATTAATCTCTCCTGGAGTGCTCCCGTTGATAACGGCGGTGCGGCGATTAACGGCTATCGGATTCAGGTGTCCTCCAATGGAACGAGCGGCTGGACGGACTTGGTTGGAAATACAGGTGATGCAGGCACGGCCTATGAGCATACAGGGCTTCAGCCGGGCACCACGCGACACTACCGGGTCTATGCCAATAATTCTGTCGGAGAGAGCACCGATGCGTCCAATATCGCCAGCGCCACGACAGCCCTGACGGCAAGTCCGGGAGCTCCCACGAATTTAGTGGCGACGGCTTCAGGACGCACCGACATCAGTCTCTCCTGGACGGTGCCAACGGATAACGGCGGAGCCGCCATTACGGGGTATCAGATTGAGGCATCCAGCGATGCGGGCGATACCTGGTCCGATCTGGAGGCAAACACAGGGAGTGCAGCAACGGCTTACACGCATACGGGGCTGGTGCCGGGAACGACACGTCACTACCGTGTCCGCGCGATCAACTCGATGGATGCGGGCGCTCCGTCCAATGTGGACAATGCAACCACCGATGCGCTATCTGCACCGGATGCCCCCGCGGGATTAACTGCAACCGCCTCAGGACAAACGGAAATCAACCTTTCCTGGACGGCTCCTCTGGACAACGGCGGCGCGGCTATCAGTGGATATCGTATTGAGGTGTCCAGCAATGGAGGAACTTCATGGTCCGATCTAGTGACGAATACAGGAAGTACCGTAACCACCTACACGCACACGGGCCTTGCACGGGGGGCGACGCGCCACTACCGCGTCTACGCTCTGAATGCCATTGATGAGAGCGCGGCATCCAATGAGGCCAGTGCAACGACGGGGGTTGCCACTGCGCCGGATGCCCCCACTGGACTCACCGCAACGGCATCTGGACAGACAGAGGTCAGTCTTTCCTGGCAAGCCCCCTCCAGTAACGGCGGAGCCGTGATTACGGGTTATCGGATTCAGGTGTCCACAAATGAGGTTGACACCTGGTCCAATTTAGTGACAAACACGGGAAGCGCTGCCACGACCTACACGCACATGGGGGTCGCATCTGGAACGATCTACCAGTATCGGGTCTACGCGATCAATGCGATTGGGGAGAGTGCCAGTCCATCCAATGTGGTAAGCGTTTCGACAGGTACAACCACTGTGCCCAACGCCCCCACGGGACTCACCGCAACGGTATCCGGGCAAACAGAGGTCAATCTTTCCTGGGAAGCCCCCTCCAGCAACGGCGGAGCCGTTATTACGGGCTATCGGATTCAGGTGTCTACAAATGAGGTTGACATCTGGTCCAATTTAGTGGCAAACACGGGAAGCGCTGCTACGACCTACACGCACACGGGGCTTGCATCTGGAACGACCTACCAGTACAGGGTCTATGCGATTAATGCGATTGGGGAGAGTAGCAGTCCATCCAATGTGGCAAGCGTTTCGGTGGGTACAGCCACGAGGCCCAATGCCCCCACAGGATTAACTGCAACATCTTCCGGACAAACGGAAATTATTCTTTCCTGGACGGCACCAACAGGTGCGCCGGTCACGGGCTATCGCATTCAGGTATCCACTGATGGGGGAACGACCTGGATTGATGTAGAAGCGAATACGGGAAGTTCTGCCACGACCTATACGCACACGGGACTGACACCTGGAACGACACTCCATTACCGCGTTTATGCAATTAACTCGAAAGGTGAGAGTGCAACAGCGTCCAGTGTGGTCAGTGTTACGGTGGGAGAGGTAACCGAGCCGAGTGCTCCTGCGGGACTAACCGCAACATCGGCTGCAGGACAAACGGAGATTACTCTGTCCTGGACAGTTCCGGCGGGGGATGGCGGGGCGGCCATCAGCGGCTACCAGATTGAGATGTCTATGGATGGAGGGACGGTTTGGTCCGATCTCGTCGCGAACACAGGAAGTACAGCAACGACGTACACGCATACGGGGCTTACCGAAGGAACGATGCGGCATTATCGTGTTCGTGCCATTAACTCAGTGGGTGCAAGTGCCCCCTCCAATGTGGCCGCTGCCACGGCAGGAGTAGACGTGAATCGTCCAAGTGCCCCGACGAAGTTTGCGGCCGTGGCCGATGGTGAAGATACCATTTTTCTGTCCTGGTCCACTCCGCTTCGCAATGGAGCATCCTCGATCATCGGGTACCGGATTGATGTTTCAGAGAATAACGGAACAAGATGGGACAAACTGGCGGATGTCAATGTCACAGATTCAACCTATAGCCATGCGGGGCTGCCGCCTGGGGCAACACGTTATTACCGGATTCTGGCAAGGAACTCGCTCGGTTTAGGTGCGCCCTCAACAGTCGTGAGTGCGACAACGGAGGTGATGACCTCCATAGAATCATCGGAGGAGATCCCAGCGGACTTCTCTCTGGAGCAGAATTATCCTAATCCATTCAATCCGTCAACCGCTATTGAATTTTCACTGAACAGGACAGGACCGGTGACACTGACGGTGTATGATCTGCTGGGGCAAAAAGTGCGTGTTCTGGTGGATGGTGTGCAGTCGGCCGGCCGACATAATGTGCTGTTCAATGGCACGGGGCTCGCCAGTGACACCTATATCTATGTTCTGCAAACTCAGGAGCAGCGGGCGGTGAAGCTGATGACTCTGCTGAAGTAATTGGCCCGTCCATGGCGGATTACTCGAATGGATACAGGAATGAAACGGGCGCAAGGGGGATGGCTTTTGTGTTCAGTGCTTAAGATAGAGTTGCGTTATGGAGAAGCCGATCCGGTGGTCGTGAATGATGTTTTATGAGAAGAGGTGCACACATTTGGACGATCTGTCATCAGAGTCATTCACATCAACTCACATGTACAGGGTGGATTATATCAGGCTGGATCCTGCAGTTACCGTTGCGTTCCGGCAACAATGGATCAAAATGGGGGCATGATTGCTCTAATTCCCGTTCCGAAGTATCAGTCGGTTTTATCAAGTTGTTCAGGTATTCGGCAGGCCCATTGCAAGCGTTTCTGTAGTTTACCGGATCGCCCGGGTTTTGGGATACCCCGGCATGCACAGAGTGTGGTTTCGGCTGGTTTTCCGCGATTCTAAAAGGAAATTTGATGCTGCCATGTGACCGGTTCAATCCCCTTTGGAATGTATGGAAGGAGGTGCAGGTGACCGACATGGAGGCGGATTACGGTACCAGAAACAAGGGAATGGTTTGCATTCCAGGAGTACGGATCCAGTAGGTTCCAGGGGAGAGTCCGGATACGGAAAGGCTTACATTGTGTTGGCATAGAGTTGTCTGTGTCCGTACATGCTGCCCCAGCATATCATAGATCCGAATCACCCCGCAGGTCGGGTTTAACAATTCAAGACTCACTGCATGCTCCCCGATTCGTGCAGGATTCGGAAACAGGCGCAATACAGCGAGGGGATCGGGCGCTTTGGATTGTGTGGGTGTGCCTCCTCCCAGAGCGCCGGCTCCAGGAAGCACTTCTCCTTCAAAATTGAATAATGCGAGGTTTTCCCAGTTGGAACCGAAGCGTGGGGCAGCAATATATTCCGGGGCCCAGTAGCAGATTCCCGAAGGTACATGCTCCCATAATTTCCGGATGAAGGCAGCCTGCCCATCCGGTGTTGCAGGATAGCCGGGCAATACGTGCCGGGGGAGCCCAACCGGGTTATGGGTATCATCATGCCAGGCAAGCGTCCATGGGTACGCGGTTTCGATTAGCATAACCGGCTTGCCGTAACGGCTTTCCAATTCCCGGGTCACCTGAAAAAACTGCTCAAACGGGCCATGCCAGAATGGATAGTAGGAGAGGCCAATCAGGTCGTAATCCAGTGCATAGGGGGACAGGTTATCGAAAAACCACCGGGCTCCCTCCGGGTCGCCTCCCCGGTCAATGTGCAGCATGATTTGTGCGGAACTGGCATCCCGCACCGCTTTTGATGCCGAGTGAAGCAGGCCGGCCAGTTTCTCCCAGTGTGCAGGAACATCAAATGCTCCGCCGACGCGTCCGGTATTCCACAGCATGCCGTTGGTGATTTCGTTACCGGTCTGGACGATTACGGGGGGCGTGCCCTGGTCATTCAGCGCCTGAATTGCCTGATAGGTATGTGCATAGACACTGTCGCGCAATGCTTTCTCCGAAAGCTGTGACCACGCGGATGGTTTGTGCTGTTTGCCTGGATCCGCCCAGATATCTGAGTAATGCAGGTTAAGGATGATTTTTAGGTGAAGATCATGCCCTCTGCGTGCAAGTTTCAGCAGATCCGGTAGTCCGTCCCGGCGTTCGGCTGGTGTATGGAAGAGTCTCAACCGAATGCTGTTCAGCCCATTTTCCTGTAAAATGTGCAGGGCATCGTCCGCATGGTTCTGTGAGGTGTACACGGCACCCCCCTTCTCCAACTCATCCAACATAGAAATGTCTGCACAGCGAAGCGGCTGGGAGTCTGCGAGTGGTGTGAGCATACAGATTCCCAATAAGCAGGCAAATATCCGGCAGATAAGTTGCATGGGTCACGGATGATATGCAGCGAAATGACCGAGACAGTTCCTCCATGGGGCATCACGGTGATGCCATCCGCTCCGAATGGGATTCTGCATCCTGACTGCGTTCGATCAATCGGTAGATTTCATTAGAGACGGATAGGGGCACCGGAGAGCTCCTTCTGTGCGCCCTTCGAATGAGTCTCTTCACATGACGGGACAGCTTTTTGCCGGGTTCACGAATGGATAACTCCATCAGGAATCGAATAACAATCGTACCTTCTTCGGCGGTATCCGAGATGAGAGATCCGAGCTGATCTGTGATGGTCTGGTTCAGGCCAAGGAATGTCAAATCATCAAGGGTGTTGATATTGAGGCGCGTGATGAATTCCTCCGCGTATTGAAGATTCAATTCTTCCACCAGTTTCGAAAAATGGTCCGACGGGCCGTTCTGCAAAAATGCATCAGGTGCTGGTATTTCAGGAGGAATCACAGGAATTCGCAAATTCTCCATCTGACGGGGCGGTGAAAGGGCTTCATGGGTGGGAGGCGAAGCAGGATACTGTTTTAGGCTTTGCACCGTATCCAACCGCCCAGGTGGAGAGGAATCCGGCATAGATAGACACACTGCTTCGTGGTGGAAAGAACCGGTGGGCGGGGCAGAAGCTACCGTACCGAATCCGCCATAGCCGGCAGCTAATGCATGATCAACCTTTCGAAGTACGGGAAGTGTCTCCAGTTTTTCACCTTCCTCCCGTTCAACCACCAGAATATAACTTGTATACTCGGTCAGCAGTTGATAATCTACCGCAATTTGTGCAGGGGCAGACTCATCCGCAGTTTGTAATCGGGTATAGGCAGCGATTCTGGGAAGAATACCCGCCAGATCTCCGCGGTTCTCAGGTTTGGTCCTGAAGTGCACATCCTGTGAGATCGTACGACCATCTTCGAGTTCCATCACCAGGCGGCTCTTTCCCTGGGGCGGATGATTGAACCAGGCGAACACATGGAGCGTGTCGCCGGCGTAAACGGCATCGGGGATATCCGGTATCTGCCGGATGGGGGGTTCCGGCCATTCAATCCGTATTGAGCGGGCTTTTGGCTGATGCATCCGTCTAAAGTGTCGCACAATGCGCTCCGACATATTCTCTTTCGGGGATACCAATTCGCATGCTCCGCCGGTCGATGTGCTGATTCTTTGAACAAAGCCCGCAGATACGCTGCTGCCTACACCAACCGAAAAGATCCGGTGCCCGGATTGCTGTGCGGCAGTCAGAATCGGATCCCCATAGACATGGCCGTCGGTGATTAACAGCAGATCAGAGGGGACTCCTTCGATAGATCCACAATGATAAGCCGCCTCAAGTGCCGCATCAAGTTCCGTTCCTCCCATGTCCGCATCAATACGATCAATGAAATCGGATGCCCGCCGGAGATTCTCCTTGTTGGCGGGTACAGGTTCGGGGAAGAGGAGTTTGAAATTGGATCCGAAGGTGACCAGATTGAAATAATCTTCGGATCGGAGTAACGGAAGAATCTCCAGGAGGGCTTCTTTGGCCTGATCGATGGAGTCTCCGTACATGGACCCCGAACAGTCGACTACCAACTTCACACATCGGGCGGGTTTCGCAGAACGATCTGGAAGTACGGGATGAAACGATGCCAGTGCGACATGTTCTGCATGGTCATCTGCATAGAGTCCATCCGGTGCAGATTGTGAAGGGTTCCGGATAACCAGAATGAAGTCCCTGTCCATTGCAGCACTTCCCCCCGACAGGGACAATTCTTTCGTATCGTTTTCCGTGGACTCATGTACCGAATGGGAGGGGCATGAAACTTCGGCCGATGCCAATTCTCCCTGAATACGGAAGGTCAGCGAAAATCCGCGGTCTACGGAGAGTGCATATTCCGGAACTTCATGTTCAGCGAGGCCCGAATCTGCGGGATCGCCATATTTGGGGGCAATGGTGGTGGGGAGCTGGAATCGGAGATGATCCCCCTGCCAGTGATGTAATTGAGCGTATTTGAATTCAATGACCGCCTTTTCATTGGGCAGAAGATTCCCCACATTGATGGTGAACAGATCAAGTTTGGTTTTCTTCATCAGTACTGCGGAATCTCCGTCGGCGATGGCATCTTCGTAGTTCTCCTCCGCCTCTTCGCTTTGTTTCACGGCTCCCCGCAGTTTTTTTCCGTTCAGTTCCAGAGAGAGATCCAGCAGTACCGCCTCCAGAGGTAGCGGGAACGTATAGACGGCCTCAATATTGGTGTCTTGCTGGTTTCTGTATACCTGGGTCACCGTAACTTCGGAGACCAGTCCCAGTAAGGCTGCCTGAATGTCCACGGATTCCAGGGTGATTTCAGTTCCGTTCACGGATTCAAGTTTGGCTAGGGTTTCAGTTTTCATTGCTGCTGCCCTTCTGGGCGGTTTGTTTCGTGGTTTGAATTTTTTCGTAGGCCTTGATCACGCTATGCACAATCTGCCTGACGGTTTCCGGTGTCAACTTGGATCTTGCCGGATCAATGGTCAGTTCGATGCCCTGATCAATCATCACATGGCTTCTGACTTCGATGGATCCTCTTTCCTGCGGTCGTGGCGGCGGTACCAGAGTTTCGGTATTTTCCATGTTCAGCAACTCCCGTATGCGCTTCAGGGACAGGCCGGCCTGCTGCCATTTTCGAATCTCAATGAGTTGTTCAAGATGGCGTTTGGTGTAGTGTGCACCACGCCCTCCTCCGTCTGGACGGTCGAGGAGTCCGATCTGGATGTAATAGCGAACGGTTCTTATTGGCAGCCCTTTGAGGTCGGCCAGTTCGCGCAAAGTAAATGTACGTTTGTCTTCTTTCATGACACCGAATATATACAGTATAACTGTAAAGATATGAAAAGTTTCAAAAAAAGTCAAAAAAGGGGCGGTCATTAAAAAAAGTGGGTGCCAGAATCACAGAAACCACAAATATTGACATGCCTGAGGGAATCAAAGTCACGCTGGTTGGAAGGTAACAGCGGGCACTGAAGTTGGCCTCTCGAACGGGATTCAGGGATATGTGGACGCAGGCATTCCTGACGAATTCCAAGAATTCGCTCCCTGTCCAAGGAGACTGCCGCGGACAAAAATAGTTCTGCTGGTATAGGCTACTACGGCCAGATTCATTAAATTGGCGGGTTACCTGTTAATGTGGAATGAAAAACAACAAGGAAGTCGAACGCGCGGAACTGCATCGAATCATCTGGCGGATCGCCAACGACCTGCGCGGGTCCGTGGATGGATGGGATTTCAAGAGTTATGTTCTGGGGATGTTGTTCTACCGGTTTATTTCGGAGAACCTGACCTCGTATCTGAATGAACAGGAG
>JAJECE010000127.1 GCA_022822185.1 Rhodothermales bacterium
AGCAGGTTGTACTGCTGGTCTGTAATCATTTGCCCTCGCAAATTTGTGAATGAAATTCACTTATTTGCCGAACCCCTCAATTTGTCCCCCTAATGGAGAACTTTAAGTGTCATCGATGAGAAAAAATGGTGTCGCTAGACATGGCGCGTCACGTAGGCAAAATTGTGGTGTCCAGTGCTCCTCTTTCCCGCGGGCCGTTACGGTCAGATGGCACTTATCTGGTGACCGGAGGGCTAGGAGGTATCGGGTGTGCTGTTGCTAACTGGCTGGCGGAGCACGGAGCCGGCACGATTGCACTGAATGGACGGCATCCGCCGAACGCGGATGCACAGGAGGTGATTGATCGGCTTCGTAGCCGTGGTGTGACCGTACGAGTGGAAATAGCCGATGTGACTGACACGGAGGCCCTTGACAATATGATGTTGACGCTGGAGAAGGAGGCCTCACCGATTGCCGGTATCATTCACAGTGTAGGAGTGCTCTCGGATGGTGCACTCGGTAATCAAAACTGGGATAGATTTGAACGCGTACTGTGGCCCAAGATTTTGGGGGCATGGCATCTGCACCGTGCGACCATGGATCATGATCTGGATTTCTTTATTCTCTTTTCAAGCCGGGTGGGTGTTCTTGGGAATCCAGGGCAGTCAAATCACGCGTCCGCTAATGCATTTTTGGATCAGTTAGCGGCGCACCGTCAGGCAATCGGACTGCCGGAGCAGTCAATCGCTTGGGGGGCATGGTCGGAGATTGGCGAAGCCGCAGAGCAGAAGGATCGAATTGAAGAACGGCGTTCGGCCCTTGGAGGGCGCTGGTTTACTCCGCAGCAGGGGGTTCGAGCACTTGACAAAGCAGTTCGTCAAGATGTCATGCACTCGGTGGTCATGGCTATGGACTGGGCGATCTTCAAAGATGCAATTGAGAACCGTCCAGCATTTTTGGAAGATCTGTTGGCGGATACACCGGAACAAGAAGACAAGGCACCTGCGAAGGTGGACGATCTGATTTCCTTACTTCAGCGGACATCGGCCGAAGGGAGGGAAAGAGAACTCATTTCATTCTTGCAGGGGGAATTGCAAGCCGTCCTGCACCTGTCCGACACACCTTCGCCTACGATAGGGTTTTTTGATTTAGGAATGGACTCGCTCATGGTCGTAGAGTTACAGAATCGACTGAATCGTGCATTGGCAGGTGAATGTATGGTTTCAAATACGGCCGTGTTTGACTATCCAAATATCACTCTTCTTGCCCAGCATTTAGTAGAGGAATTGGGAGAGATAGCCACTGTCCCCGATGTGAAGGTCGTACTGGAGAAGGAGCGTCCGGTGGAAGAATCCGAAAGCCAGGAAGATCATGTTGCCGTTGTGGGGATGGCATGTCGGTTACCCGGCGCCCCCGACCTTGCGGCATTTTGGCATTTGCTTGAAGGGGGTGTTGACGCCGTGACCGATGGAAGGCGTGATGGGGGGCATTGGGCTGGTGCCGTCGGAGATCCCGCTGCAGAGAGCATCTTCTTTAAGCGGGGAGGATTCATTGATGAATTGGATTGGTTTGATGCTGATTTTTTTGGGATCACTCCAATTGATGCACATAAGATGGATCCACGGCACAGAATATTGCTGGAGACTAGTTGGCAGGCATTGGAGAATGCAGGGATCAATCCAGAGACCCTCAAGAGCAGTCTGTCGGGTGTATATGTCGGGATTGGTAGCAGCGAGTATCGCGATTTGATGACAGGTCACGATCAGCAGAGCAATCATTTTTTCGGCACTTCCGGGAGTATCGCATTGGGCCGGATTGCTTTCGTTTTGGGATTGATGGGACCTGCTATTCCGATAGATATGACATGTGCATCGTCACTCGTAGCGGTTCATCAGGCAGTTACGGCACTGCAACGAGGGGAAGTAGATCTGGCACTTGTCGGAGGCGTGCACGCCCTTCTCTCTACTTCCACGGCAGAATTCATGGCAGAATATGGCATGCTGTCAAAAGTTGGGAAATGCCAGACGTTTGATGCAGATGCGGATGGCTTCGTCAGGGGAGAGGGGTGCGGGATCGTCGTCCTGAAGCGACAGAGTGATGCGGAGTCAGAGGGAGATTCCATTTGGGGTTTGATACGAGGATCTGCGGTGAATCAGAATGGAGTCAGTGCGGGGCTAACCGTACCGAATGGTCAGGCACAGGTGCGGGTGCTTAAAGATGCACTTTCCCGGGCTGGCGTCGCACCTGCCGAGGTGGATTATCTGGAAGTACATGGCACGGGATCACCATTGGGTGATCCGATTGAGGTGAATGCCGCAGCAGAGGTATATGGAGAGGGGCGAGCGGAAAACCGCCCCCTTATCATGGGTACGGCAAAGACAAATATTGGTCATCTTGAGGCCGCTGCAGGTGTTGTTGGCCTGATAAAGGTAATGCTCGCAATGAAACGGAGGAGCATCCCTCGTCATTTGCATTTCGAGACTCCGAACCCGCATGTAGATTGGGGTCAGTTGCCAGTGCAGGTGGCATCTGAGGCCGTTTCATGGCCGGACACCCCTGATCGGCCTCCGCGGGCTGGAGTCAGTGCATTCGCGGTTTCAGGGACGAATGCGCATGTCGTGGTTGAAGGATCTCCCATGTCTGATGGAAGTTCCGCACGGCAGATCGCCGGCTCCGAAATATTCGTTTCTATCCCCCTGTCAAGTCGAAATGGGGAGTCTGTTGATATGGATATGCTGGGGTCGCGCAAGACGAGATTGCTGCCACTTTCTGGAAAATCGGATGCGGCACTTCGTGAATTGGCGAAGCGGTATTTGGCGTGGCTTGACGAATATGTGGAGGAGCAGGAAGATGGCTCTGTCTCTTTATTGGCAGATATGGCGTGGACGGCAGGAATGGGGCGCCATCATTTCTCTCATCGTGCCGGCCTCGTATTCCGCGATGCAGTTAGTTTGCAGGATCAACTCAGCACACTGGCTGAATCTACGAACTCCCGTACGGTCAAGCAGACTCCCAATCAGTTGGCATTCATATTTGCGGAATACAATGAGTACCCGGTGGGAGTGGGAGAGGAGCTCTATCAGAGCGAGCCCGTCGTGCGTGCAGTTTTGGATCGCTGTGAAAATGCCTGGCGGGCGGAGCATGGCGACTCACTATTGAATTTGATGTTTGGTACCTCGGAAGATGTTCAGGATTCGTCATGGATGTTTCCGGCTATATTTGCGCTTCAATGTGCTTTATCGGATCTCTGGTGTAGTGTGGGAATTCGTCCGGCCGCGGTATTTGCCACAGGCACAGGCGAAATTGCAGCTGCATATGCGGCGGGGTCTTTGGAACTGGAAGAGGGAGTGCAGCTGGCGGCATTGTATGGTTCATGGAGGGGGGCATATTCTCGGAATGGAGAGGCTACACGCGAAGAATTGGAAGCAGCAATTGCCAGTCTATCGCTCGCTCCTCTGCAAATATCCATGTTAAGCGGCCGCTCAGATCAGTTAGTCAGTGTCGGTAAGCTACCGGAGATAGCTGTTGGGTGTCCTGATGAGATAGAGGTATTGAGAGCTTCCGCACCGATTCTGGCGAATTGTGGAGTGAATATCTTGGTAGAGATGGGCCCGGGTACGGGTTCTGTTTCGGAGGTGGTATCGGCATGGCCGAAGTCTGCGAAGAATGACGCTATCTCTTCGATGCCTACCCCACTGGCCGGTATACAGCAATCTTCGCAGGAGGACAGTGGTGAGATTCTTGAGTCTATTGCCCATGTCTATGAGTGTGGATGGGAGCTTGATTTCGGAGGGCTGTTTGCTGGGGAGCATCGACGCCGAGTTCCCTTACCTGGTTATCCGTTCCAGCGTGACCGCTACTGGTTTGATAATCTGTGATACGTCAAGGATATCTTGGGTGGATGAGAATGAGAGCAGTAATCAATGATGATCGTCGTTCTTATGGACGAAGGCCCTTTTAGCCAGTGATGACCATCCACTCCGGTACGATCCGATTATCTCGTACACTGTATCAGAGGTTCCATGCTAAATTGGTGAGTAAACGTGTCCGGTGGCAAAACTTTTGATTCCTGCAACTGTAAGAAGTTTTGTCGCTAGACACAGGCGCATCGTAACATTCCTTTGATCACTCTACTGCCAGTAGAGAACGCAAAAATGACCATAGGAGTACCCGTCCGGATAAACGCGGCGGTACTCATGCCAGGCGCGCTCCAGCGTCATCCCCCGCTGCGATAATTGTTTGTGGATGATCGGCCAATTCGGTTGCGCACGTTCCGGCAATACCTTGGGCGGAAACAGCAATGCCCACAGCGCCTCATCATTCAGATCCGAGGGAAGCGGCCAACGCAATCCCGCCGCCTCCGCGCGGCGAAGATAGTTGCGCACCGTCCCTGGAGACAATTGCAAATAGCTTGCGATTTGACGGTTGCTGCACCCATCTTTGTGGCGATAGCGCAGAACGTCCCGGATCTGTTTCATGGAAATTCGTGGTTGCGGCATAGAAACCTCTAGTTCGTTAAAGACCCCGCTTATGCCGTTCAATACATTCGGCTCCAACCACAAGTCCTGCCGACAAAATCCCCCGACCCATACCCCACAAAATAACAGCGGAAATCGGGCCGAGACAGGTGGGCAACATCAATCTGATTACCCGGGCAACATCAATCTGAATAGGTGGGCAACATCAATCTGAATCTACACTCGTGCGCAGCCTGTATGCTTCTCAAAACAGAGGAATGGAAATCCACTGGTCTGACGCAGGCAATCCCAGATTGAAAATTTTAAGTGACATCTTGGCAAAGTGACCGACACCGGACAACCATATCCGAAAACCCCGGCCCTGCAGCGCAAACATCTCCGCAAATGACAGCCGATCTGACCAACTCCAGGCGAAGCAGTCCCCGCTATGTTTCATTCAGACAGATAGGACAAATCGTGTCGGGAAACAACTGGAGAACCAGAAGTAGACGGCAATACACAAACCGCCGCAAATGAACCACCAGATCCTGTAACATCCCTGCGTCCCCGGATTTCAAAAAATATCCGAAAACGGGATTAGGAGAGAGCCCGATCTTTTTACCGTGTACGAATGACTGTCTGGGTGACACGTTGATGGTTTGCACTCAGAACAATCCAATAGACCCCGCTGGGGAGGACATGTTCACTGGAAGACAATAGAAATGTGTGTTGCCCAGACGGTCTGAATTTACCCTCAATCAGGGTCGTCACTCTGCGCCCAATCGTGTCAAATACCTGTAAGGTGACCGGACTGCCTTCCTGCAAGGAGTAATCAATCCGTATCTGTTCGTCAAATATGGTGGGATATGCCGTGATACTCATCGGGTCTGGAATGGGGGCAACCTCACGGGTAACGGCTACCGGGGATGCCAAAATATTACTCGGTCCACTTTCTATTGAGTTCGCACTGACCGACTGCACAAAATACCATTGCTGCGACCTATCCATATTCGGAGTATCTCTGAACCGGGGCTCCCCGGTCAGAGCAATCAGGTTTCTTGGATCCTGCGCGGCAAGGGATGCATCCGGCCTTGAATCGCTGTTTACCCGATAGACAGTATAGCGTCCGGGAGTATCGTCAGATACATCCCAGGTCAACTGAATCGAATCCCCATCTTTTTGGGCTGCTAGATTCAGGGGGGCTGAAGGTGCCGTCTTATCTTTCCAATCCATCGGAGGCGGGAGGGCTGGATATTTGTAGAGTCCGTCCCGCATCCTCTGTGCAAAGCGGTCGGCCAGAAGTGGGTGCAACTGGGATGCACGGAAAAATACACTCCCTAAGATGTCGGGATGATTCCGGTTGAATGCGGCTTGATCGGGAACCTCTGTTGCACTGAACAAGGGGCCGACTTTATCAAGAGCATGACCGATATACAGATGCCGGTCTTCTGACTGGCCTTGCCACCACTCTGCTAATTTAGCATAATCCTGATCTCCACCGAACGCCCAATATAGTTTTGGAACCAGATAGTCAATTGTCTTTTGTTCAATCCATGCGGTTGCATCTGCATAGAGCACATTGTAAGCATCCAGACCGACGATCTCATCGGGCACCCCATTTTTCCAGATTCCGTAGGGGCTGACTCCAAATTTTAAGTCTGCGTTGAATGTGCGAAGGCTGTCTGCAATCTGGGAAATTTGCAGATTGATATTATCCCGACGCCAATCAAGAATATCCGTGAACCCACGGTTTTCCTGCTCGAACGTCTCCATATCTGGACGATGATCAAGGGTGAGGGGAGCGTCGGGATAGGGGTAGAAATGATCATAAAGATGGATCCCGTCCACATCATAGCGACGTGCAATATCCATTACAATCCTTGATGTGTAGTTACGTACATCCCGTATACCCGGATCCAGATAGATGTAGTCTCCGGCCTCATAGGTCCATTCCGGGTGAGTCACCGTGACATGATTATTCGCTACGTCAGGCGTTCCACGATCATGTACCCGGTAAGGGCTGATCCACGCGTGTAATTCCATCCCACGGCGGTGCGTCTCTTCAACCGCAAATAGGAGGGGATCATAGGTTGGAGGATTCCCCTGCACATCCATAAGAAGTTGCGACCATGGCTCATGACTAGACTCATACATAGCATCTCCAAGGGAACGCACCTGAAAAAACACTGCATTGATCCCTGCATCCTGCAGATAATCCAGAAGCTGGATCATCCAGCCCTTCTGGGCGGACTCACCAAAAGTGTGAAGCGGCCAATCCTGACCGTAGTCCGTTGCAATCCATGCACCACGCATTTCATACTTCGGAGGCTCCGCCTCCTGCGCAGATGTACTTTGCACCCGAAGTATTCCAGACAGAATCAGCAGCAAAGACGCATATCTCCAGAACTTTGAACCAAAAACTGCCATCTTACCTGCCTTGACCCATGAAGGACGTAAACATACTCCACCGCATCTTGCGGAAATAGACTTGGTTTTTTCGTTTCATATTCATGAGCATTCTAAAAGAATCATACTCAAGATAACCTCCTCTCTGTATACATGCAACCCATACCGCACAACTGTCTAGGAGCAACGAAATAGCGGCATGGTTCATTGCTCCTACTGAAGCGCAACCATCTGCATCCTTGCAAATTTGATTGTACCTGCCCCCATCATAACGAATCCGGTTACCCCTGCGTCTGGCGCAGGACCATGTCCATGTACGACAAGATTGCCATCAAAATACCCGCGGAAGTGGGTCGCATCACCAACGACTCTGAATACACCGACATCCAGAGGTTGGGACAGATCGAATTCTTCTTCTATTTCCTCTTCTCCATCCACAGAAACGCCAAGACGTATCCCTCCTTCTTCTATTTCCATAAAGTGATAGGACAAGTGGCTGCTCGCATGATGAATCAGGCGCACCGAACCACTAAACTCAGACAGATCCATCTCCGCTAATAATTCAACGTTTGTCACCGGGACCCCGTAGGTAACAATGGCGGGGGATTCTGTGACCGTCAATGCTAACCAGTAATTCCCGTCCGAATCCCGAACTGTATCGGCAACCACCTGCCCCATTACGATCTCAAATGCTGTATTGAACGTATTCACCGCATTACCTGCTGCCCGCCATTGCCATGAACCATCCTCCTGGGCTCCCGAAAACTCTGCGGCGATCCCCATTCTCATAAGTTCTTTCTCCTTCTTCTCCAATTGTAATGCCATGGAGTCTACCATCGCAACTCCCACTCCCTGCTCATACACCAGACGGCCTCCGAACGAGGATGCCTGAAATAACGGAATCAATCCAACCGCACCAATGATTGCAAGTGGGATCCAGAATACCAATCGAAACGACAACCACCAGAGCGCAAGTCTGAGAACCGCATAGATCAGAAAATAATACATCACAATTTCACCTACATCTTCGTGATCGGCCAGAATGGAACTGGCCTGTCCGGCTACTTCTACCGTTTCTGCCGCGGACTCCCCTGAAATCACGCTCCCCAGAGCCCCTAGCGCCCCCAGCACATAAAGGATGGTTGACATCCGCGGGAGCATCGGAATACGACGCAAAAACAAGCCGGCCGCATCCACAGCAAAGGCGACGATGATCAGCGCAATGGGAAAATGCACCACCATAGGGTGTATATTGGGCATCCATTCGGGAAGCATAGAATCAAAGATTAGATTTTGAGTTTGTTACGAAGATACAGGCTGTTGAGCACAACCGACAGACTGGACAGGGTCATGGCCAGTGAGGCCAACATTGGATTGAGGAGTACTCCGAACAGCCCATACAATGCACCGGCAGCTACGGGAATACTCAGTGTGTTATAAATGAACGCAAAAAACAGGTTCTGCCGGATTGTGCCCATAGCCCTGCGACCTATATTGATCGCATCCAAAACGGATGCCAGATCTTCACGCAGAAGTGTAACATCTGCCGTTTCAACGGCAACCTGCGTACCGGATCCGATTGCGATCCCCACATCTGCTTCGGCGAGTGCGGGGGCATCATTGATCCCATCCCCAACCATTGCCACGCCGGCATCTGCTGCTCGAAGGGACGAAATAAATTCAAGCTTGCCTTCTGGAGTTGCTCCGGCTTGCAAGTGACCTATACCCGCCTCCTGCGCAATGATCATTGCATTTTTTTCTGTGTCTCCGGTTAGCATGGTCACCGTCAGTCCCTGACGCAGCAACTGGGCAACTGCATCTCTGGATGTATTCCGCAGTGTGTCTGTGATTACGAACTGTGCGCACCACTGCCCCTCAACAGCCATATGGACCCTTGCATCTCTTGAAGCAGTTGCTGGAATGTCAATACCTCTCTGCTCCAGAAAACCATCACTACCGATCCATACTTCACGATCCGCCACGATCCCGGAAATTCCCTGACCGGGAACGAATTCAGACTCTTTAACATCCATGTAATCAACCCCCGTCTCTCTAGCCTTTCTGACAATGGCTTCTGCCAAGGGATGCTGTGAGTGAACCTCCAGCGAGGCGGCCATCTGGAGGACTGCCGATTCGGAGTATTCGGAGGAAACTCCAATGGATTGAACGACTGGATGACCGGTGGTGAGCGTCCCCGTTTTATCCAGAACAACATGTGTGATGTTGGTAATTCGCTCCAATGCATCCCCCCCCTTGAACAGGATGCCTCTACGCGCACCTGCACCGGTTGCTGCAACCACGGCAGCGGGGGTTGCCAATCCCAGCGCACATGGGCAGGCAATAATGAGTACCGAGACGAATGTGATCAGCCCATGCTCCAGGCCCCAGCCTGCCAAGAGCCATCCTGCGAGCGTACCCATTGCAATCCCTAAAACAACCGGCACAAAAATTCCGGAGACCCGGTCAGCCAATTTCTGGATTGGCGCCTTGCGCCCCTGTGCCTCTCTGGTAATACGTACAATTTGCTGCAGGACGGTATCACGCCCTGTATGGGTTACCCGCACCGTCAGAGATCCGTCTATATTCAAGGTGCCTGCCACCATGGGATCGCCTTGTGATTTTGTAACCGGCAGAGGCTCGCCCGTCAACATACTCTCATCAACTGCGCTCATTCCCTGAATCACCTCGCCGTCAACGGGCACCTGATCGCCCGGCCGAACGATCACGTGATCATCAACTTTAACCGCCTCAACCGGCAGATCCAGAATATGAGGTCCCCGCGCAACACGGGCGACCGGCACCTGCAATTTCAGCAGTGATTCAATGGCAGATCCTGTCTGTGCCACTGCTCGTGACTCCAGGAATTGTCCTACAAGAACCAGTGCCACAATGACCGCCGAGGCTTCAAAATAGACTGCTGGAGTTGAACTAAACAAAGCCGGAAAAAACGTAACGACTGTACTGTAAACCCAGGCGGTTCCGACCCCGATTCCAATGAGTGTATACATGTTTGCAGTGCCTCGTCTGAGTGCAGCCCATGCCCTCTTGAAGAATTCTCCGCCGCAGTAAAAGACGACCGGTGTCGCAATCACAAACAGCACTGCATGAGATACCGTTGCAAACATCGTTAATGCCATTAAGACGGTCGCACCCGCTACTGCAGTCACTAGGCGAACATCCTTGAATGCCGACACTTTTTTGGAGCGGGCCGATGTGCGTGTATATTCGGGGAAGGCGGACAAAACGTCTTCCATATCAGTAATCCCTGGAACCCATGAGAGCTTCAGCGCTTCGCCCATGACCTCTGCTTCAACTATCGGCCCAATACTGCGACAGCGTTTATTGACGCTTTCTTGATTTAGGCTCGCATCTTGGCTTGGCGCGTGCAGGAGGATTTCGGAGCGTGCGACCTCATACCCGGCTTCCTGCACCACTTCTATTGCAGCATCTGGAGATAATCCTTCAACATGTGCTTCGTGCGTGGCGATATTCACATTTACATGGCACGTCTTGGGATGCCGCTGAAACTGGCGTTCCAATCCGGCCGCACAGGAAGCACAATGCATCCCCATGACGGGAATCGTGAGCGAAGATGTATCCGTGTTCATGAATGCATACCCCAATCCGGTAACGCGCATTATACGTTGAAGTGCTGCATTTGAAGCAACCGGCGGTTCGGTTTATTGCCCAATCTGTGTTTGGGTACTGCGGAAGTTCTGATTCGCTCCCCATTCTGAGTGCCCCGAACTCTAACCGGAATGATCCCCGCCAGTAATGCTCCGACCAAATATGCAGAATTTTGACCTTCAGTCAGGAGGTGATTTCTACCCTACATTTGACTGATTGCGTTCAAAGTGTCAGATTTTCCATATATTGCCTTCATGTAGAATTCAAAACATGCTCTTCCACAAAGGGAATTATTCGCTTCCCCTGTTAGTGTGGAGTGGCTTCAAACTTAGGTGCACATCATGGATCTAAAATCAGGCTTGAAAAATTTGACTGAGAGGTATCAAACGCAGTCCGACAAAAAAATATCGGAGACACAGACCATAATTTCATATGTCCTTCCTTTTCTCAGATATCTAGGGTATGACACCAGCGACCAGAATCAGTTCCGTGCTGAATATTCAGTCAAAATCGGTGCAAAAACCTTCTGGGTTGACCTTGCCGTTCTTGACCAGACCCCTCCCCAACCGATTATTTTCATTGAATGTAAAAACCTTGACAGCAAACTCCAAGATGGTGATCGTGAACAATTATCTTCATATTGTAACATGAAAAAATCCGTCAAATTTGGCATCCTCACCAATGGCTATGAATATCAGTTCTATACAGATCTGGACCATAAAAATGTGCTAGATGAACAGCCTTTTTTATCATTCAACCTTGAAACCGACACGAATGAATACACCGAGCACCTCTCAGCATTCACGAGGCAAAATTTCGATGCTACGGAGGCCCATCTGTTAGCAGAAAGATTGTCATATCGTCCAAAAGTGCTGGATTATCTTGAACGCGAACGTAAAAACCCCAGCGACGAACTGGCAAGACTCATTGCTAAACACGCCATTGGAGAACTAGGGAAAGCAAAAAAGAAGGATATCTGGAGTAAAATAAAATCCATCCTTCCCGAAATCTTAAGCGAACTGCTCGGATCCGGAGATGTCAACGGTGATAGAAAGATAGATTCAGACGAACTCCCCGACACAGTCATAGAGCCTCCTGTTGAAACTGAAACTGAAGCTGTCAGCATTTTTGACAGTGAGAGTCCAGAACGTAAGAATATTGAGAACTTCGTATTTGAGGGCGAATGTATTAATCAATACAACAAGATTACTGACATGTATGTTCACGTATTTGAAAAACTTTTCGAACGTGATAAAAATCTCGTAATGGGCTTCAAAAATAGCCCGGTTCACACATCTAAGCCTCAATATGGAAGCTATGAAACACTTGAAGAAGGTTGTTTTTTGTGGAAGAATTACAGCAATGAAGGAAAATTTACTCATCTGAAAAATCTACTTACAGCATTTCAGATGGACAAGAATGCTCTCCGTGTTAAACTGAGAGACAGGTGATAATTTGATCTAACTGTGTCATCTGTACTCCAAAGAAAACTGCATCCTCAAACAGTTCCAGCAATTGAATACTCCATCAGCCATATTCCATTTATGATAGATGATAAAAATCATGAATGCACACTTGAAGCAATACACGAGATTGAAGAGAATCGCCAATTCTTCTGTCTACTCTCGCTATGGATGTCCGAGCGCTCTCAAATGGCGGGTTATTTGCGCGGATGATTTTCTTCCACCCACATCTTCTGCCCATCGGTGAGTCGTTCCTGTTTCCAGATCGGAACCTGGACTTTTAACTGATCAATCAGAAAGCGGCAGGCCGCAAATGCTTCGGACCGGTGTGCTGTCGCGACTCCGACCAATACACTTGCTTCGGCCAGACGTACTTCTCCAAGTTTATGGAGCAGGCATGTGCGCTGGATCGGCCACTTGTGCTCGGCAGCATCTATCAGCCGGTGCATCTCTTTGAGCGCCATCGGTTCATAGCTCTCATAGGTCAGAGACAGGGTTTCTCTTTCGCCGGTCCACTGCCGCGCGGTTCCGATAAATACGGCAACACCGCCTGCACCGGGAGTCTGCAGGAACTGATATGCCGCCGGAATATCAATCCGCTCGTAGGAAAGTTGCACCCGGCGTTTGCGTGATTCGTCAGCCACCACTCACCGGGGTTATGATGG